>JANYJL010000309.1 GCA_025361845.1 Rhizobacter sp. | reverse complement strand
CGAGCCGCATCGACGGCACCGGGGCGTTCGCGGCCGAGGCGATTCCGGCGCGCCGCAAGATCGGCGAGATCCGCGGTGAATCGATCAGCGTGCGCGAGGCGCGGCGCCGCGCCAAGGGTGTCCAACGCATCATGATGATTGAGGTGAGCGAGCGCCGCGCGATCGATGCCTCGCAATCGACCGACCCGCTGCGCTACACCAACCACTCCTGCGCGCCGAACGCGGTGCTGCGCATCCGCCAGGGCCGTGTCGAGTTCTATGCGATGCGCGATGTGGCGCCGGGTGAAGAGCTGACCGTGAACTACGGCGAGACCCACCACGAAGGCCGCCTGACCTGCCGCTGCGGCGCACCGGGCTGCGCCGGGCGGCTCTGAGCTTCGGGTGGTCAGGCCGATTTTTCGGGCCAGCCTGCATCCGCGCGGGGTCCTGCCGCGTATGCAGCTCAGTCGCCACCACCGGCCCAGCCCATGACTGCATCGACCCACCCCTTGTTGAGCTGGCCCCCGCGCGAAACCGAGGCCGACCTGCGGCTGCTGACGATCGAGACCGAGGTCGTGGTGCATGCGCCCTGCGCCGCAGTCCATGCCTTCGCGACGAATGCGGCGCGCTGGTGTCAGTGGCACCCGGCGACACGCGCGGTCGAGTTCGTGCCCGACCGCCCGCTCGGTCTGGGCGAAACCATCGTCGAGCACATCGCTACCGCGGGCCGGCGTTTCAGCGCGACCTGGACGGTCGTCGCCGTGGCCGCGCCCCAGCTCTGGGTGATTGCGACCGAGACGCCGCAGGGCCTGGCGCGCATCACCTACCGCCTGTCCGAAGAAGCCGCGCCGGGCGGAACGACCGTGACACGTTTCCGCCGCACGCTGGAATTCCGCTCGAAGCCGGCGCTGCTGCGTCGGCTCGACCCGTTGGTGCGGCGTTGGGTGCTGGTGCCACAGTCGCGCCGCGCGCTCGACAATCTCAAGGCCGTCGTCGAATCACCCGCTCGGCGTGGTGCCACCATGAACCCACCGCATGACTCTGCCTCGAACCACCCCCGCGCCCCTGCCGTTCCCCACCGCGCGGCAACGCGCCCGCTCCGCGTGATCGCCACTGGCGTGTCGATCGTCGCGGCGCTCTACGCGCTGCTGCTGATGGCGCTGTGGTTCGGCCAGGAGCGCCTGCTGTTCCACCCCGAGGTGCTCGGCCCGACGCAGCCCCTGGCGGCCTTGGCCGGCCAGCCCGACGTGCACGAGCGTTGGGTCGAGGTGCCCGGCGCGCGGCTCTCGGTGCTCGAACTGCGCCTGCCGGACCCGAAGGGCGTGGTGTTCTTCCTGCATGGCAATGCCGGCAACCTGGACAGCTGGTTCGTCAACACGGCCTTGTACCGGGAGGCGAACTTCGACCTCGTGATGCCCGACTACCGTGGCTACGGCAAGAGCAGCGGCCGCATCGAGAGCGAAGCGCAACTGAACGCGGATGTGCTGGCCGTCTGGAACGAGGTGGCGCCGCGCTACCAGGGGCGCAAGGTGGTGTTCTACGGCCGCTCGCTCGGCACCGGCCTGGCGGCGGCACTCGCGGCCCAGGTGCCGCCGGATTTGACGATGCTCGTCTCACCCTACCGCAGCATGGTCGCCGTGGCCCGCCAACATTACCCGTGGGTGCCTGCAGCGCTGCTGCGCTACCCGCTGCGCACGGACGAGCTGCTGGGCCGCATCCGCACGCCCCTGGTGTTGATTCATGGCGAACGTGACGAGTTGATTCCCGTCGCTCACAGCCACGCCTTGCAGGCGATTGCGCCCGCGGCGCGGCTGGTGGTGCTGCCCGGCGCGGCGCACGGCGACCTGCAGGAGTTCGACAGCTACCGGCAGGCGGTGCGCGAGGCCTTGCAGGCCTTGTGAGCCGGGCCGGCCTTGGCCGGCCGAAGCGTCAGGCGTTCAAGCCGAAAGGCCCGAAGGGGCGGCGGCGGTCGAGTTCGCGCATGCGCGATTCGAGTTCGTAGAGGTCGGCCGATTCGGCGATGTAGGCCTCGTCGCGCTGCTGGGTGTTGTTTTGCTCGGCGTCGAAAATCCAGCCGATGAATTGGGTAATGAGGTTCACGTCAGTGCTCTGTTTTGGAGAGACTGCATCTTATCAGGGTAAACCCTGAAAACTGGGTGAGCCGCCCCAAAGCCACACGTGCGCCGTGTGGCCTTTCACGAAGTTGGCGAGCACCAACACTCAGCCAACGTTTTGCTGATCGGCCTACCAGTCGATCGCTTTGCCGTCGTAGGCGAAGAAGCCTCCCGATTGCTCGGCATTCAGGTCGTCCAGCACCGCGAGCATCAACCCGGCTGCATGGGCGGGTTCGAAGGCCGGCGTATCCCCGATGATGGGCGCGGAAAGCTTGGAACGCACCGTTCCGGGGTGCAGTGCGGCGAGCACGGCGGCAGGCCGGCTGCGTGCGATTTCGATGGCCGCCGTCTTCACCAGCATGTTCTGCGCGGCCTTGGCGGCGCGGTAGCTGTACCAGCCGCCCTTGCGGTTGTCGCCGATGCTGCCGACGCGCGCGCTCAGCGTGGCGAACAGGCCGCGTTCCTTCAGCGGCAGCAGGGGCGCGAAGTGTTTGATGAGCAGGGCCGGCCCGATCGCATTGATGGCGAAGGCACGTGCCAACGTGGCGGCGTTCAGCTCGGCCAGCCGCTTCTCGGGCGCGGCCGTGCCGATGTGCAGGGCGCCGGTGGCGTTCACGATCAAATGGAACGGCCCGCGCTCGCGCAATGTCGCGGCCGCGGCGGCAATGCTCGCCTCGTCTTCGATGTCGACGGCGGGCACCGACCCTCGGCCCAGCGCCACCACCTCGGCGCAGCCGGGCCGCGCCCGCAGCGACGCGACGAAGGCGCCGCCCAGCGCGCCGCTGGCGCCGAAGACGATGGCCCTGAAGCCGGCGGGCAGGCTGTTCAAACCGCCTCGATCGGTTTCACCGGCTCGGCATGCGGGCGCCGGTGCACCGCCTTCATCAGCCACTGCACCACGTCATCCACGTAGGTGAACACGATCGGGATGACCAGCAGGCTCAGGAAGGTGGAGGTGATGAGCCCGCCGATCACGACGATGGCCATCGGCGCTCGAAAGCTCGGGTCGACGCCGATGCCGAGTGCGATCGGCAGCATGCCGGCACCCATCGCGATGGTCGTCATGATGATCGGCCGGGCACGTTTGTGGCAGGCGTCGAGCAGGGCTTCCCAGCGTGTCAGGCCGTGGTCGCGCCGCGCCATGATGGCGTACTCGATCAGCAGGATCGAGTTCTTGGTCGCAATGCCCATCAGCATGATCAAGCCGATCATCGAGGGCATCGAGATCGCCGTGTGCGTGAGGAAAAGCGCCAGGAACGCGCCCGGGATCGACAGCACCAGCGCCGCGAGAATCGTCACCGGCTGCACGAAATCCTTGAACAGCAGCACCAGCACGATGTAGATGCAGAGCACGCCGGTGGCCATCGCCAGGCCGAAGCTGGCAAAGAGGTCGGCCATCGCTTCGGCGTCGCCGACCGTCGTCTGGATCACGCCGGGCGGCAGCTTCTGCAGGCTCGGCAAGGCAAGCGCGGCTTTCTCGGCCACGCCGAGCGGCACGCCGTTCAACTCCATCTCGAAGTTGATGTTGCGCAGCCGGTCGTAGCGGTCGATCTGCGCCGGGCCGCTGTCGATGGCGAGCGTGGCGACGTTGCCCAGCATCACCGGCCCGCGCGCGCCGGGCACGGCCAGGCGCGAGAGCAGCTCGAGATCGGTGCGCGCCTCGGCCTTCAGCTTGACGACGATCGGCACCTGGCGCTGCGAGAGGTTGAGCTTGGCCAGGCCTTGGTCGTAGTCTCCCGCGG
>JANYJL010000257.1 GCA_025361845.1 Rhizobacter sp. | reverse complement strand
CGAAGCCGTCACCTTGAGCTTGCTCTGCTTCATCGCGGTCTGGATCTTCTTGGCGGTTTCAGAATCGACACCGCTCTTGATCACGATCAACTGCTTGACCTTGTCGCCGCCGATCTTCTCGATCTTGGCGCTGCGGTCGATGTAGCGCACATCCACACTGCGCTTGGTGAGCTTGGCGATCAGGATGTCCATGACCTGGGCGATCTGGAAATCGCTGTCGGCCCAGACCGTGAGTTCCTTTTCCTTCAGCTCCACGCGGGCCGACGAGCCCTTGAAATCGAAGCGTGTGACGATTTCCTTGGCGGTCTGGTCGACGGCGTTGCGCACCTCGACGAGGTTGGGTTCGAGCACGGTGTCGAAGCTGGGCATGGCGTGTCCTGAGAATCAGCGAAAATTCTGCCATGCAAATCGAGTCGGGCGTCAGCCTCAAACCCTACAACACCTTCGGTCTGCCGGCTGTGGCGCAGACGCTGGTGCGTGTGGCAGGCGACGCCGATGTGCGCCGCGTGGTCGATCATCCCACGCTGGGCCGCGCGCCGAAGTTCGTGCTGGGCGGTGGCAGCAACATCATCCTCACGCGCGACATGCCCCAGGTGGTGCTGAAGGTCGAGGTGCGCGGCATGCGCTTGGTCGAAGAACGCGCCGTTGCCTGGATCGTCGAAGCGGGTGCCGGCGAAAACTGGCACGAGTTTGTCGCCTGGACGCTGGCGCAAGGCTGGCCGGGGCTGGAGAACCTGGCGCTGATCCCCGGCACGGTGGGTGCAGCGCCGGTGCAGAACATCGGCGCCTATGGCGTCGAACTGCAAGATCGTTTCGACTCGCTCGACGCGGTCGATCTGCTCACTGGCCGCAGTGTCGTGCTCGGTGCCGAGATCTGTGCCTTCGGCTACCGAGACAGCGTGTTCAAGCACTCGCTGCATCATCGCAGCGTCATCACGCGGGTGCGCTTTCGTTTGCCCAAGCCCTGGCGGCCGGTGGTCGGCTACCTGGACCTCGAACGCAAGCGGGCCGAGACGGGCATCGACGCGCCGAGTGCGCAGCAGGTCTTCGATTGGGTCTGCGCGATCCGCCGCGCCAAGCTGCCGGACCCGGCGGTGATCGGCAATGCGGGCAGCTTCTTCAAGAACCCGATCGTCTCCCCCGAGCAGTGCCGCGACATCATCGGCCGCGACCCCGAGGTCGTGTACTACCCGCTGCCCGACGGCAGCATCAAGCTCGCCGCGGGCTGGCTGATCGATGCCTGTGGCTGGAAGGGCAAGACGGTCGGCCAGGCGGGTGTCTACGAGAAGCAGGCGCTGGTGCTGGTGAACCGCGGTGACGCGATCGGCTCCGAGGTGATGACGCTGGCGCGGGCGATTCAGGAGAGCGTCTACGGGCGCTTCGGGATACGGCTGGAGCCGGAGCCGGTGGTAGTGTGAATCACCGCCGGCCTCGGCTTGTGCGTGGGCGGTGCGAGTTGCCCACGCGCCCGGTCTCTCAGTTCAGGAAGTAGTAGCTCCTGAAGCGTCTGCCGATCGCGTCTCGCGACTCGACCGTGGCCTCGACGGTGCCGGCCGGCGTGGCCCCGTGCCAGACGCCCAGATCGACGCTCGTCCCCGTGACCGGCACCTCCGGGAAGTAGGTGGGTGGCGCTGCGATGGCGGCGCTCTTGATCGTGTGACCTGGATCAGTCGGCGGCGTGAGCGTGAAGCTCATCCGTTTGCCATCGACCAGCCCGGCCTTGGTCAGCGGGTCGGTGGAGGCGATGCGCGCGAACCACGCGTTGCCCGCTGCGCTCGACTCGGCGATCGTGTAAGGGCGCCCGGCCAGCTTGATGGTCTGAGGCGTGCCAATCGCCACGCCGCTGGCATTGAGCAAGGTCACCGAATAGACCGCCTCGTCGGAAACCGCCGAGACGTTGACACAGCTCGCGTCGCCGCCGTGTGGCGCCGCGCAGTCTGGCAGCCACGTGCCTTGCGCCACACCGGCAGACGAATAGAACTTGAATGCGCCGTCGCTTTTGCCCAGCACGGTTCCCGACAAGGCAACGCTGGCAAGGCTCGCCGGTGCGTAGTTGCCGATGCCTGGACCGGAGAGGAGTGCATACGCAGCATCGGCATTTCGGCTCGTCATCCACCAACCCAGGTTGCCGGCGTAGCCCCAGGTGTCGTCCGTGTTGTGGAACCGAGCCATGATGGCGCTGACTTCCAGATACGCCCACTTCCGGTTGCCCGCGTACTGCCACACACCGCTGTTGGTGTCGCGCTTGAACTCGTGCTGCCAGCGGTCGGAACCGCCGCCCTTGTAGGCGCTCAGGAACTCGACATCGAGCGTGGCGCCGCCGTCCTTCACCGCCACGATGGAAGCGCCAGACTGCTTGACCCCCACCATTCCCGCAACCAGCACGCCCTGATCACTCAGGAACCCGCCGACGCCGCCGCCCCAGTCCAGGAAGTCGCTGGACATCAGCGCGAGCAAAGCTGGGTTGTTCGGCGCGGGAATGCCGGTGGCGAACGCCGCCGAGAATTTCGTCAACGTGTCCTCGATGCCCTTCAGGCTGGTGACTGTGCTGTTCGGGTCCACGGCTGGCGCCGGGATCACGGTCGCGTCGGTCTTGATCGTGAGGTCGTCCTGAATCTGGGTGTGGTTCACCAGGTCGCTGATGGTGGCTGTTTTTGCGATCTCATCGGTGCTCACGCGCACCACGTCCATCACGGCGTCGAAGCCCGAGTGGTCGGCGGCGAACGATGAACGCAGCAGGTCGAAGCCCGCTGCCACGCGGAGTGAATTCAGGATCGGCAGCAGACGCGCCGTCAAGGTCTGGCGCGCGGCGTCCAGATCGGTGGCGGTGAGCTTCGAGAAGGTCGGCGCGGCGTAGTAGGTCGATGCCGCCTCACCGGCCATGTTGGCGACGATCAGATCGGTGAATGGCGTGATGTTGATCGTCTTGCCGATGTCGGCCGCGGTCGCTGCCGACACCATCGACACGGTGCGCCCGCCCACCGTGCCGCTGGCCAGGAAGACGAAGGGGCCGGACATGCCGGCGACGTTGACGCTGTAGATGCCGTCGGCGCCGATGGTGCTGGTTCGTGTGGCGCCGGTGCTGTCTTTCACCGTGACTGTGCCCACCACGGGCGCGCCCGAAGCGGCCGTGCCGGTGATGGGTTGCGCGATGGGTGCCGGGTCGTCCGAACCGCCGCCGCAGGCGGTGAGCGCCGCGGCTGCCAGTGCGCTGATGAGCAGGTGCCGCGCGAGCGGATGGGTTTTCATGGGGTTGCCTCCTTTGCCGTCGAAGTGGGGCACCGCCTGTGGAAACAGGCCGGTGCCGCTGCGGGCAACTGGAGGCGGGGGTCAGACCCCGCGGCGTTCAGTCACACCGTGCCGCGATGGTCTGCGGGGGCATGCCGAACGGCATCCTTCACGCGAACGAGGGCGTGGCCCTCGTCTCCTCAACCGAAATGACAAACGTAGTGCAGCGCCTGCGTCACCTCGATGTCGAACGAGGTGTTTCCCGCCACGCTGAACGATTGCCCGCCGCCGTAGCTGGCCCAGGCCTCGCTGCCCGCCAGGCGCACGCGGCAGGCGCCGTCGATGAGTTCCATCACCTCCGGCGCGCCGGTGTTGAACTTCAAGGTCGAGGGCAGGATCACGCCCACGCTCTTCTTGGTGCCATCGGCCAGGGTGACGGTGTGCGAGACGCACTTGCCATCGAAGTACACATTGGCGCGCGCCGAGACGCTGCCGGTGAGTTGTTCGGTCATGGCGCTGTTCACTTCTTCTTGGCCGTCAGCTTCTTGCCCGCCGGCTTGGCGCTGGACTTGCGCGCCGCCGCCAGGTTCCCCGCGATGCGCATGCGCAAGGCGTTGAGCTTGATGAAGCCGCCCGCATCGGCCTGGTTGTAGGCGCCGCCGTCGTCGTCGAAGGTGGCGATCTTGGTGTCGAAGAGCGAATCGGTCTTCGACTCGCGGCCCACGCACATGATCGTGCCCTTGTAGAGCTTCAACTTCACCGTGCCGTTCACCGTGACCTGCGACGCATCGATCAGACCTTGCAGCAGCACGCGCTCCGGTGCGAACCAGTAGCCGTTGTAGACCATGCGCGCGTAACGCGGCATCAGGTCTTCTTTGAGCGCCAGCACTTCGCGGTCGGTGGTGATCGATTCCATCGCGCGGTGGCCAGCCAGCATGATGGTTCCGCCCGGGGTTTCGTAGCAGCCGCGGCTCTTCATGCCGACGTAGCGGTTCTCGACCTTGTCGAGCCGGCCGATGCCGTGTTTGCCGCCGATCTTGTTGAGCGTTTCCAGCACCGTGGCCGGGCTCATCTTCACGCCATCGATTGCGACGATGTCGCCCTTGAGGTAGCTCAGCTCGATGATCTGCGGCTTGCCCGGCGCCTTTTCGGGGCTGACGGTCAGGCGCCACATGCTGTCCTCGGGCGCGAAGTTCGGGTCTTCGAGAATGCCGCCTTCGTAGCTGATGTGCAGCAGGTTGGCGTCCATCGAATACGGCGCGCCGCCGCCCTTGCGCTTTTTGTACTCGACCGGGATGCCGTGTTTGTCGGCATACGCCAGCAGCTTGTCGCGCGAGAGCAGGTCCCACTCGCGCCAGGGTGCGATCACCTTCACGTTCGGCATCAGCGCGTAGGCGCCGAGTTCGAAGCGCACCTGGTCGTTGCCCTTGCCGGTGGCGCCGTGGCTGATGGCGTCGGCCTTCGTCTTGCGCGCGATGTCGATCAGGCGCTTGGCGATCAGCGGCCGCGCAATCGAGGTGCCGAGCAGGTATTCGCCTTCGTACAGCGCGTTCGCGCGGAACATCGGGAACACGAAGTCGCGCACGAACTCTTCACGCAGGTCGTCGATGAAGATGTTCTCGGGCTTGATGCCCATCTTCAGCGCCTTGGCGCGGGCCGGCTCCACTTCTTCGCCCTGGCCGATGTCGGCGGTGAAGGTGACGACTTCGCAGTGGTATTCGTCTTGCAGCCACTTCAGGATGACCGAGGTGTCGAGGCCGCCGGAATAGGCCAGGACGACCTTCTTCGGGGCGGCGCCGGTGGTTTTTGTCTTGCTGGCTTGGGGCATGGTGTTCGATGGGTGCGCAAAAGAGAACGATTTTAGGTGCAGCGACCCAGGAGTCCCGCCTTGTGTGGGATGGTGGGCTTGCGGTGCTGCGTTAAGCTCGATTGGTGCGCTGTGATGCGCCTGAACCATGAGCCAGCCGCCACCTCCTTCGACCCCACCCGCGCCGGCCCTGGCCGACCACGACGCCCTGCCGGCGGGCACGCGTTTCGGCGAGCTTGAAATCATCCGCGTGCTCGGTGTCGGTGGCTTCGGCATCGTCTACCTCGCCCGCGACCATTCACTCGAACGGCATGTCGCGCTGAAGGAATACATGCCCGCCTCGCTGGCCGCGCGAGGGGTTGGCCCGCTCATCACGGTGCGCTCGGGTTCGTTCGCGGAGACCTATGCGATCGGGCTGCGTTCCTTCGTCAACGAAGCGCGTTTGCTGGCGCGTTTCGACCACCCGTCGCTGGTCAAGGTGTACCGCTTCTGGGAAGACAACGCGACCGCGTACATGGTCATGCCCTACCTGCAAGGGCGCACGCTGCGCGATGTGCGGCGGGCGATGTCGGTGTCGCCGAGCGAGGCCTTCATCCGCAGCCTGCTCGATTCGCTGCTCAGCGCGATCGAGCTGCTGCACCGCGAAGGTGTCTACCACCGCGACATCGCGCCCGACAACATCCTGCTGCCGCCCGAAGGCCCACCCATCCTGCTGGATTTCGGCGCGGCGCGGCGTGTCATCAGCGACCGCACGCAGTCGCTCACCGCGATCCTGAAGCCGAACTACGCGCCGATCGAGCAGTACGCCGAGATGACGCAACTGCGCCAAGGCCCATGGACCGACCTCTATGCGCTGGGTGCAGTCGTGCACTTCCTGCTGTTCGGCAAGCCGCCATCGCCGGCCACCGCGCGTGCGGTGCAGGACGATCTGGTCGGCCTGCCCCAGCGTTTGGTCGAAGGCATTTCACCGCGCCTGATGGCCACCGTGGCGTGGATGCTGGCGGTGCGCCCGCAACAGCGCCCGCAGAACGTGGAAGCGCTGCGCGCCGTGCTCGACGGGCGCGCGCCGGTGCCGGTGCTGGAGCAGCCGCCGCTGGCGCCGATCTCGGAGCTCACCTTGCCGCTGCCGGGGCGCACCGAGT
>JANYJL010000237.1 GCA_025361845.1 Rhizobacter sp. | reverse complement strand
GTGTAGGCCGAGTAGTTGTTCGCCAGCACGACGCCGTTGCGGTCGACGATGAGGCCGCGGTTGGGCACGATGGGCGCCACCGCGATGCGGTTGTTCTCGGCCTGGACCGACAGCTCGTCGTGCTTGAAGATCTGCAGGTGCACGAGCCGCGCGCCGAGCAGGCCGAAGAGGAACAGAACGAAGGCCGCAGCCGCGACCAGCCGCGTCCTGAAACGCGACAGTTCCTGCTCGACATTTTTAAGCTCGGTCACTGGAACCCCCGGCTCGCCGGGTACGGCGATCCACCCCCCGAGGGGGTCGGGCCTTGCTTGGGGCGGCCCGGCGCAGCGGCCCGCACGGGCTGGCAGAGCTTGTTCACAATGGGCGATTCTGATCCGGGTCGGGCGCGCGACGTTGCGGCGCCAGCAACAACCATGTCGCCACCGGCCACAACATGGCTTCGAAGATCGGCGCAAGCAACAGTTCCCAGCCCGGGAACATGCCACCGGCGATCATGCGCACGATCAGCGACACGGCGTGCGCGGCGAGGAACAGCGGCAGGATCTGCACCGTCTGCGAGGGCACCGCGAACCACAGCAGCCGGCGGTGAATCGTGATCGCGAAGAAGCTCAGCAGCGTGTAGGCCAACGCGTGCTGGCCGAGCACGGCGCCGTCGTGCACGTCCATCATCAAGCCGAACGCGAACGCCAGGCCGACACCGACACGGCGCGACTGGTGCACGTTCCAGAACACCAGCACCAGCGCCAGGAAGTCGGGCATGGCCGGCAGGCGACCCATCGGCACGACGTTCAGCGCGAAGGCCACCATCAGCGTGAAGCCGACCCACAGCGGGTTGACCGGCAGCAGCAGCTGGTCGTTGCCCCGCGGCATGATCATGACGCGTGCTCCTTGGACTGCGGCATGGTCATCTGCGGCCGCCTCGCTTGGCAGGCCGCACCTCTTCAGCCGTCGACTCGGGGCGTGGCGGCATCTGCACGCCGACCGGCTCCAACACCAGCACGTGCCGTACCCCATCGGGCGACGCGGTGGGCGTGAGCAGAATGCGCGCGAAACCCGAATCGACCTTGCGCTCCACGCTCACCACCTTGGCCACTGGCACCCCCGGCGGGTAGATGCCGTCGACACCCGAGGTCGTCAGCGTGTCGCCCACCTGCACGTCGGCATTGCCGGCCATGAAGCGCAGCTCCAGCGCATCGTTGCCGATTGCGCTGGCGTAGCCGAAGGCTGCACTGCGCGCCTGGGTGCGGGCGTTGAGCACGGGGATGGCGGCGTCCTTGTCGGTCAGCAAGGTCACTTCGGAACTGAGCGGGTAGACGCGGGTCACCTGGCCCAGCACACCGGCTTCGTTGATGACCGGCGAAGCCAGCGCGATGTTGCTGGTGCTGCCGCGGTCGATGATGACCTTGCGCGAATACGGGTCGGTGGCGTCGTAGAGCACCTGGGCCGCCTGAGCCCGCAATGCGAGGCTGGCGCGCAGGCCGAGCAGCTCGCGCAGGCGCGCGTTTTCGGCGGCCAGCTGGTCACCGCGCATGGCGCGTTCGGCTTGCAGGGCCATGGCCTTGCGCGCGGCGGCCTCGCCTTCCAGCGCCTTGTTCAAGCCGAGCAGGTACTCACTGACCTCGCTCCAGCCTTCGACCGGCACAAGCAGCGCACGCTGCGCCGGATGCAGCGCGGTGGCGAGCACCGCACGCAGCGGAAGCGTGACGTGGAAACGAGCGTCGGCCACCATCAGGAACAGCGCCAGCGCCGAGAAGAAGCTGAGCTTGGTCAGCGCCGACGTGCCCTGGCGGAAGAACGGCGGTGGGGTTCGATCCAGGGTTCCGAGGGCCATGGTCGATGCTGCTGGTCAGACTGTGCTGGCAACGCGACGGGCCGCGCGCCGAACGGGCCGCGCCAGCGCCGTCATGCCGCGTGGATCATTCGGAGGTGAAGATCGAGCCCAAACGCTCCATGCGTTCGAGTGCCATGCCACAACCGCGCACCACGCAGGTCAGCGGGTCTTCGGCCACCAGCACCGGCAGGCCGGTTTCTTCGGCCAGCAGCCGGTCGAGGTCGCGCAGCAGGGCGCCGCCGCCGGTCAGCATCATGCCGCGCTCGGCGATGTCGGCACCGAGTTCCGGCGGGGTCTGCTCCAACGCGTTTTTCACCGACGAGACGATCTGGTTCAGCGGGTCGGTCAGCGCTTCGAGAATCTCGTTCGACGAGATCGTGAAGCTGCGCGGCACGCCTTCGGAGAGGTTACGGCCCTTGACTTCGATTTCCTTGACCTCGGAGCCGGGGAAGGCCGAGCCGATGTTCTTCTCGATCAAGAAGAACATCGACTCTGCCGTCGGCTCGCCGATCAGCATGCCGTAGTTGCGGCGGATGTAGTTGATGATGGCTTCGTCGAACTTGTCGCCACCGACACGCACGCTGCCCTTGTAGACCATGCCGCCGAGGCTGATGACACCGACTTCGGTGGTGCCGCCACCGATGTCGACCACCATCGAGCCGCTCGCCTCCGAGACCGGCAGGCCGGCGCCGATGGCCGCGGCCATCGGTTCCTCGATCAGGTAGACCTCGCTGGCGCCGGCGCCCAGCGCCGATTCGCGGATCGCGCGGCGCTCGACCTGGGTCGAGCCGCAGGGCACGCAGATGATGATGCGCGGGCTCGGGCGCAGAACCGAGCGCGGGTGAACCATCTTGATGAACTGCTTGAGCATCTGCTCGGTGACGGTGAAGTCGGCGATCACGCCGTCTTTCATCGGGCGGATGGCCTCGATGTTGCCGGGCACCTTGCCTAGCATGGCCTTGGCTTCGGCGCCGACGGCCTGGATGGTTTTCTTGCCATTCGGTCCGCCTTCATGGCGGATGGCGACGACGGAGGGCTCATCGAGCACGATGCCTTTGCCACGCACATAGATCAGCGTGTTGGCGGTGCCGAGGTCGATGGCGAGGTCCGTCGAGAAGTAGCGACGAAAGGATCCGAACATGGGTGGGATGGGAGGGTCTCGACCTGCGGCCCGTGAGCCATGGGGCGTGTTCAGCGCAGCGGGTCGGGACAGTTTCCGAAGTTGGGCGGTCTTGGGTTGGCGCAAGGCGCTGGAGCGCGGCGACTTGCGCGACGTTTTGCAATGACCCCCGGGCAAACAGCTGGCAAATCAAGGATTTGCACAGGCCCCGAGGGCTTGTGGATAACCGCAGATAATACCTGATCGCCTGCGCTGTTCACCCTGCGTGAACACCGCCCCCGCCTCTCCTTCGCACCGCTTTTCGCATGGCCCTGACCCCGCAAGACGTGAGCCGCATCGCCCACCTGGCCCGGCTCGAACTGGCCCCGGCCGAACAGGCCTCGATGCTCACCCAGCTCAACGGCTTCTTCTCCATCGTGGAGCAGATGAGCGCGGTCGACACCGGCGGCGTCGAGCCGCTCTACACCCCGCTGTCCGCCGTGCAGGAAGTCAGCCTGCGGCTGCGCGAGGACGTCGTCACCGAAGCCGATGCGCGGGCGCTGAACCAGCGCAGTGCGCCGGCCGTGGAAGACGGTCTGTTCCTGGTTCCGAAGGTCATCGAATGAAGGCGCCGACCGGTCAGATTCATGAGATGGGCGTGGCCGAACTGGGCCGGGCCTTGGCCTCCAAAGCCCTCAGCAGCGTCGAAATCGCGAAACATCTGCTCGCGCGCGTTGCCGCTCACGAACAACTCGGCGCGGTGCTGGCCAGCGACACCCACGCGGCACTCGCCCAGGCGCAGGCCGCCGATGCCCGGCGCGCGAACGGCGAAAGCGGTGCCTTGCTGGGCGTGCCGCTGGCACACAAGGACATCTTCGTCACCCGCGAACTGCCCACCACCGCTGGCTCGAAGATGCTGGCCGGCTACCGCAGCCCGTTCGACGCAACCGTGGTGCAGCGCCTGGCCGAGGCCGGCACGGTGACCCTCGCCAAGCTCAACTGCGACGAGTTCG
>JANYJL010000206.1 GCA_025361845.1 Rhizobacter sp. | reverse complement strand
GCCCCGGCGGGCAGCGCATCCGCAACGCCGTGCGAATGGCGCCGGATTTCTTCGGCGTGGCTTTCCATGCGCCACGCCTTTCCGAGGGTGCGTCGGCTCGTGCCGATGACCTCCACCTCGGTGCGAAGCGGCAGGTCGGCGCTCGATGGACCGACCATCAGATCGAACCAGCCCGGCTCGATCACGCGCTTGCCGCTGTGGTCGGTCAGGCAAAGCATGTCGACCGGGATGACGAATTGAACGGTGGCGGTTTCACCGGCGCCCAGCTCGATGCGGTGAAACGCCTTCAGCTCCTTGACGGGGCGAACGACGGACGCATGGCGATCACGAACGTACAGCTGGGCGACCTCGACACCACGGCGCAAGCCGGCATTCGTCAAGTCGAAGCTCACCGTGATGTCGCCCGACTCGATGTCGATCGCGGCGCGTTCGAGCGCCAGGTGTCGATACTCGAAGCGCGTGTAACTCAGCCCGTGGCCGAACGGGTAGTTGCTCTTGAAGTGAAAGGCGACCGGCGCGCCGGCGCTCTTGAGCTTGTGGTTGTAGAAAACCGGCGACGCGCCCGCGCTGCTGGGCACCGAAATGCTCAGCCGACCCGAGGGCTCGACTTGCCCGGAGAGAACTTCAGCGATGGCCGTGCCGCCTTCCTGGCCGCCCGCAAAACTCATCACGAAGGCGGCGACCCGGTCTTCCAGGCCACCGAGGTTGTAGGGGCGCCCACCGGAGACCACCACGATGGTCGGCGTCTGCGTCGCGACGATGCGCTCCAGCAGTTGCTGCTGCACGCCGGGCAGGGCGAGTGAGTCGGTGTCGCTGCCCTCGCCGACGGTGCCGGTCTGGAACAGCCCGGCCAGATCGCCGACGAACACGATCGCGACGTCGGCCGCTTCGGCGGCAGCGACGGCTTCGGGGATCAGGTCCGTGCGCCGGCTCACGGGCGACGTGGGCTCGACGCCCGCCCGGTCGCGCACATCGCCAGGGAAGACGGGCGCACCGCGAACCCGCTGTTCGAGAATCAGGCAGCCGGGGGCGTGGCGCACCTGCGCCTGGCCGAACACCGATGTCAGGCCCTGCAGCGGTGTCACGACATGGCTGACCGCCTCGACGCTGCCCTGCAGGATCACATGTGCGGCAAAGCTGTAGCCGCTGAGTTGGGCCAGTGGGTCCGCCGCGGTCGGGCCGATGACGGCGATGCGTTGCCCGGCGCGGGGGGCGAGCGGCAGTATCCCGTCGTTCTCCAGAATGACGATCGATTGCCGTGCCACCTCGAGGGCAGCCGCGCGCGCTGCGGCGGTGCGCAGTGGCTGGCTGGCGGCGTCGTCGAACTCGCTCTCGAACAAGCCGAGGCGAAACTTTTCAGTGAGTACGCGGGCCACGATTTCATCGACCTTGCCGAGGGCCAGCTGGCCGCTGTCGATCGCCGTGCGGATGTGCCGGGCGCAATCGTTGCCCGGCAGCTCGATGTCCAGCCCGGCATTGAATGCGAGGGCGGCCGCTTGCGCCTTGTCCAACGCGACGGCGTGGTCCTGGTGGAGCAGGTTGATGCCGCCGTAGTCCGCCACCACGAGGCCGTCGAAGCCCCATTGATTGCGCAGCACCTCGGTCAGCAGATGCCGCGAGGCGTGGGAAGGCTCGCCATCGATGTCGTGGTAGGCCGGCATCACGGAGCCTGCGTTGGCCTGCTTCACGACCATCTCGAAGGGCAGCAGGAAGGTGTCGTTCAGCTCGCGCCAGCCGAGGTTCACGGGGGCGTGGTTGCGCCCGCCCTCGCTGGAGGAATGAGCGGCGTAGTGCTTCAGCGTCGCCAGCACGTCGCGGTGGGGCCCTTGCAATCCGCGCACGTAGCGGGTGCCGAGCACGCCCACCAGATAGGGGTCTTCGCCGAAGGTTTCTTCGGTGCGGCCCCAGCGCACGTCACGCGAAACGTCCAGCACCGGGGCCAAGCCCTGATGGCAGCCCAGCGCCAGGCACTCGGCGCGTATCTGCTGCGCGGCGCGCTCCACCAGCGCGGGATTCCAGGTCGCGCCAAAGGCCAGCGCCGAGGGGAACAGCGTGCCGTCACGCGTCATCAGGCCCACCAGGCACTCCTCGTGCGATATCGCTGGAATGCCCAGACGTGTCTCGTTCTTGAGAAAGCGCTGGAGGTGGTTGAGCGCGCGTTTGCCCGCGCCAGCTTCGACGCCATGGGTGCCCAGGGCACGTGTCACCTGGCCCAGACCGGAGCGCAGGAGTTGCCGCCAATCGACCGAGCCGTCACCGCCTGGTGCCTGATCTTCGGGGCGAAGCTGGTGGTCGCCGGTGTCCGACAAGACCATCCAGGCGCCGTGCATCTGCGCCATCTTTTCGTCGAGCGTCATGCGCTCGAGCAGATCCCGCACGCGCGCAGCCGTCGGCTGCCCGGGGTCTTTGTAGAGGCTCTGCGCGGATGGTGTCATGTCAAGTCGAGTCGGCTTCACGAGGCCTTGGACGTTTCGCTTTCGAATTCGTAACGTTAGCGCAAACGTTATCTGACGCGATTGGGGCTTACCCGCTCGACAGGTTGTCGTGAAAACGGGCGGCCCGAGGCCGCGATGGCGCTCAGCGCGCCGAGGCTTTGGCCTTCGATCTCGGCGCCGGTGGGGCCGCGCCGCGTGCGACCCGCAAC
>JANYJL010000182.1 GCA_025361845.1 Rhizobacter sp. | reverse complement strand
CCGTACTTCTGGGCCAGCTCCTGTGCGGCCACCGCGACCGGGTCGCACACATACTTGAGCTTCACGCCGGGCAGCGCGGCAATGTTGGAAGCGTGGATGCGGCCGATGCGGCCAGCGCCGAAGATGGCGACGTTTTTCATGCGTTGTCTCCGAGTTGCAAGTGGTCGGAACGCACTGCTCGGTGCGAATTCGACTGATGCCGCAGCTGCTTGGAATATATTTCCCATTGCTGTCGACATCGGAATTCTGATTCCAATGACGAACCTGACGCCAGAGGTGAAGTGACCATAAATGGTCAATCAATTCGCTGCTGTCGCGGGCCGCGTTGCGTAGAGTTCAGCCGCGTCCGAGAACCCTTCAGGAGACACCCGCATGAGCCCGACCATCCGCTTCGCGATCAACCGAATCAGCGCCCCGAACATGAGCTACGCGGCGTTCGCGGCGATGAGCCAGCGCCTGGGCGCGGGCGCGGTCGAGATCCGCAATGACCTGAAAGGTGTCGAGCTGACCGACGGCACGCCCGCCAAGCAGGTCGCCGATGCGACGCAAGGCAGCGGCCTCACGCTGCGCTCGATCAATGCGCTGCAGCGCTTCGAGCAGTTCGATGCCGCCCGCGAGGCCGAGGCTGTGGCCCTGGCGAAGTACGCCGTCGCCTCCGGCACGCAGGCGCTCGTGCTGTGCCCGACCAACGACACGCGCGACGCGCGCAGTGCCGAGCAGCGCCATGCCGACCTCGTGAACGCGCTGACGAAGCTGGCGCCGATCCTCGCCGACCACGGGCTCACGGGCCTCGTCGAGCCGCTCGGCTTCGAGGAATGCGCGGTGCGCCGCAAGAGCCAGGCGGTCCGTGCGTTCGACGAGATCGGTGCCGCCGCAAAGACGACCTTCAAGCTGGTGCACGACACGTTTCACCACCACCTCGCCGGCGAGGACTTGTTCTTCCCCGAGTGGACCGGGCTGGTGCACATCTCCGGCGTCGACGACAAGGCCGTGACCGTCGCCGAGATGCGCGACGGCCACCGCGTGCTCGTCGGATCGGCCGACCGCCTGGGCAACGTGCCGCAGCTGCGCAAGCTGCTCGGCGCGGGCTATGCGGGCTATGCGTCGTTCGAGCCGTTCGCCGCCGAGATCGCTGCGGCCAAGGACATCGAGCAGCGCCTGGCCTCGAGCATGGCCTACCTGCAGGACGCGGTGGCCGCCGCGCATTGAGCGGCGCGGCGCGGCGTAAAGTCGCGGAGGCGCTTGTTGCCACCGCGCCGCCGACCACCGTGCCTTCCACCGCCACTGCCCCCCGCCGCAAGCGCAGCGCCCGCTTCGTCGAGATCGCGCTGGCTGCAAACGTCAGCACCGCCACCGTCAACCGCGTGCTGAACGAACGTGGCAGCGTCGCGCCCGAGACACGTGCGCGGGTCGTCGCGGCTGCCAAGCAGCTCGGCGTCCCGCGCCTGCTGCCGGACCTGCGCCACGGCCTGACGCGGCTCGACGTGATCTTCGCGCGCAGTCCGACGCCATTCTTCCGCCGCCTCGAACTCGCGCTGCAGCGATCGATGCAGATGCTCGACCGGCGCATCGTCGTGCACCGTCACACGCTCCCCGAGGACGACGACGCCGCGATCGCGCGCGCCATCACGCATCCGCCGCAGCGGCGCGACGGCCTCGTGATCGCCGCGCGCGACACGCCGCCGGTTCGTGCCGCGCTGCGCACGCTCGCCGCGCAAGGTGTGCCGATCGTCACACTGATGAGCGACATCGGCGAAATCGGCCCGCGGCACTACGCCGGCATCGACAACGTGCACGCCGGCCGCACCGCCGGCCACTTCATCGGCCGGCTTGCGCCGCGCCCGGGCCGCATGCTCGTGTTGAGCAACTCGCTGCGTTACCGCGCTCACGTGGACCGCACCGAAGGCTGCCGCAGCGTCATCGCGGAACGCTTCCCGGCGCTGGTGTGCGCCGATGTCGTCGAGTGTTTCGATGACCCTGACCGCAGCTTCGACGCCGTCGACCAGGCACTGCGCGCCCGCACCGGAAAGGACGTGGTCGGCCTGTACCACAGCGGCGCTGGCTCTGCTGGCATCGCCGCGGCGTTGCAAAGGCGCGGCCGCACGCACGATGTGGTGTGGGTTGGCCACGAGCTCTCCGACGAACACCGCGAGCAGCTTGCGCTCGGCCACATGGACCTCGTGATCGACCAGGACCCGGACGGCCAGGTGCTCTCAGCGATGCAGCACCTGCTCCACCACTGCGGATTCCTCGATGCCGCGCCGGCCGCCGTACCCACCGAGTTCCGCCTGTTCTGCGCTGAAAACCTGCCGGCCCGACCGTACCTTCCTTCGAGCTCGTGAAGGGGCCAGCGAGTTGGTCGGATGAGGCTTCGATCGCCGGCTCGATACCCATTGGTTGGACAGGTACGACAGTGCCGCCGACCATTCGTGGACGCCGCGTTGGACGGTGTCACGTAGGCCAGGCGAACACGAGTGACAGTGGGAAGGCGCTCGGTATCCAGGCCATGGGCATCCACCGGGACCGGCAGTCGCCGCGCGCCGGTGGCCTCGAAGCAGCGCCGCGCCATCAGGTAGCCGGGGTCCTCGAAGACAAAGGCGTCATCCGCATCCAGCAGCACGCGCGCACACAGGTCGATGGCCTGCTGCGAGCCGTGCACGATGACGATCTGCTCGGCGTCACAGTGCAGTCGGCGGGCGCGCCCGAGATAACGCTGCATCGCGCGGCGCAGCGCGGCGTCGCCTTCGGGCGGCGCGTAGTACAGCCGCGAAAGCGGTACTACGCGCCGACAAATGAGCGCGCCGCCAGGCCAGTGCCAGAAAGTCGCTTGTGGCAATGGCGCCGTAGAGAAAGTCGATCGCCGGCGGTTCCCCACCCGGCAGCACAGAAAGTGCCATCTTCTCGACACGGACGCCAAATGCCGACAGCGGCGCGACCGCCTGGCTGCCGCGTCCGACCGGCGCAGAGACCGCGGGTGCCAACGCGCTGGCCACACGAGCCGCGCGTCCGGCTGCGGTGACCAGGAAGCCTTCCCCCGCCAATTGTTCGTAGAAGGCGGTGACCTTCGTGCGCGAAACGCCGAGCTCGGCCGCCAGCGCCCGGGTGGAAGGCGCCCGCGCTCCCATGGGCAGCGTCCCGTTGACGATCTGCGCCCGCATCAGAAGGTAGATCCGGCGCCCGGCGCCCGGAGCACCTGGATAAGGGCTCGCAGGCGGCGCTTTCAACTGGTCCAGCGACAATCTTCAGGACTGGACCTTCTCATTGTGCCGGTGTCCGTCGACAGTTCCTGGCCCAATCCTTGAACTACGACGATCCCTCGCGCCATGTACACGCCAGCCCACTTTGCCGTGTCCGACCCTGCCGTTCTGCATCGGATCATTCGCGAGCACGCGTTGGGCATGCTGGTGCAGCAGCAGGGCGACCGTCTCGACGCGGACCACATCCCGTTCGAGTTCAACCCCGTCAAGGGCCCGTTGGGCACTTTGACGGCGCATGTTGCGCGCGCCACCTGGTGACCGAGACTTGCCAACGTGCGCGCCCAGTGGTGCGCGCTGCCGCACGCTTCCATCGCCACGCGTGCGGACTGACGCGTCGCAAAGAATTCGCCCAGCTTGGCGCGAGTGAGCTTCTTTCGCCCGATCTCGCCGGTCTCGCTGTCGATCCAGTGCAGTTGCATCACGCTCTTTGCCAGATCCAATCCATACGTCGTGCAATTCATTTCGGAGCCTCCGTCTTGGTCGTTGCGAGACACAACGCCACTTTGGCACTTCGATGCCGTCGACGCGAGTCCCCGCCTGGCCAGCGGTGGTGACGGCTTTAGTCGCCGGGCAGCGGGGTGGGAGGCGTCCATACCATCTCCCATCAAGTTGAGGGCCAACAACGATGCGCCACCGCTCTGTCGGGCGCCATGCCTTCGGTCAACCGGCCGCAAACTCGGCAGCACTTCGTGCCGAAGGTCAGCTACCTGGCACGACGCCGAAATCACGGTCCCGGCCAGTTCCTGTCGGTCGCCAAGGGCGGCTTTCGCGCCGTTCGCCAGACAGCCACCACGCGTAGCGGTGCAGGTCGTCCCTCGCATCTACCGCGCTGCGGGCCAGGCGCATCGGTCTCGCCGGCGATCAGGCCTCTCGCACCGCCTCGCGCCAGTGCACCACCGTCGCCCTGGCCAATGCACGATTGGTGTCGATGCAGATGGCCGGGCCTTGATGCCGGCTCACCGCCAGCGCCAGTGGCAATTCGGTGCAGGCCAGCACCACGTACTTCGCGCCGCGCAACAAGAGCGCATCGAGCGCAACGCTCAGCAAGCCCGCAGCCTGCAATGTCCTGCCGGCCTTCACCGCGGCGATGGCGGGAAGCACGGCGCGGTCGAGTTCGTCATCGGTGGGCACCATTGGCACGAGCCCGAGGCGCTCCAGCGCCTGGTTGAACATGCCGGTGCTCAAGGTGGCCCGCGTGGCCAGCACGCCGACAATGGCGCCGGTGCCGGCCTGGCGGAGGGCTTCGTTGCAGCCTGCCTCGACGATGCTCAGGAACGGAACGGGGCAATCTGCCGCCAGCTCGGCGTGCCAATGGTGCGCGGTGTTGCATGGCATCACCAGCGCGGTGGCGCCGGCGGTCACGAGCCGGTCGCGGATCTCGCGCAGGCGCGGCAGGGGTGACTCACCCCCACTCAAGATCGCCGCCGGCCGCTTCGGGATGCGCGGGTCGCAACTGATCAACATCGGCACATGGCCTTCGTCGTCGGCGGCGTCGGTCTCCTCGATCACCTTGTTCAGGAAGTCGGCCGTGGCCAAGGGCCCCATGCCACCGATCACGCCGATCATCGTGTCGCCTCGCGGTTTGAAAATCAATGCAGGGTGTGAAGGTACACCGCTGCGAGCGCCGCCAGGAACAGCGTTGCCACCACCAGCAGCAACACCGGCCGCCAGCCCAACGAGGCGACATCGCGCAACGAGGTCTTCAAGCCCACCGCGGCGATGGCCACGACCAGGCAGACCTGCGAGCCCTGTGTCGCCACCGCCTGCACCAATGACGGCACGAGGCCGCTGCTGTTGACGAGCATCAGCAATGCGAAGGCGACCATGAACCAGGGCAGCAAGGGCGTGCTCCGGGCGCCGTCTGCGCCGCTTGCGCCAGCCGCACCTGCCCGCACGCCGAGGGAAATGCACAGCAACACCGGCATCAGCAACGCCACGCGCATCAGCTTGGTGATCGTGGCCGCATCCCCCGCGGCCGGCGACAAGGAGTAGCCGGCGCCGACGACCTGGGCCACGTCGTGGATGGTGGCGCCGATGAAGATGCCGGCCCGGGTTTCGTCCAGCCCGAGCCAGACCGTCAGGGCGGGGTAGACCACCATCGCGACGGTCGACAGCGTGGTGACGCCGATGACGGCGAGCGTGGTGCGCTTGTCGTGCCCCTCGCGCTGCGGCAACACGCTGGCGATGGCGAGGGCAGCCGACGCACCACAGATCGCGGTGGCGCCACCGACCAGCAGGCCGAGGTCACGCTCCAGGCCGAGCAGGCGCGCGACCAGCAGGCTCACCAG
>JANYJL010000181.1 GCA_025361845.1 Rhizobacter sp. | reverse complement strand
CCGTACTTCTGGGCCAGCTCCTGTGCGGCCACCGCGACCGGGTCGCACACATACTTGAGCTTCACGCCGGGCAGCGCGGCAATGTTGGAAGCGTGGATGCGGCCGATGCGGCCAGCGCCGAAGATGGCGACGTTTTTCATGGGGTCTCCGTGGGATGTTTGGGGGTCGGCAAAGCGCGAAGCCACTGAACTATAGCGGCGCGAATCATAAATGGAAAGATATTTCCATTGTTCGCACTAATGGAATTCACATTCCAACGTGGCGCTCCGTCCTTATGTGTGCCAGCGCACAGTCGTCAGCTTTCAGGTTGCGGGATGATTTGGGGATATTGGAAACAAGATTCGCAACCCCCGAGATTGCAGGATTCAGCGCATGAAACTCAGCCACTTCATTCAGGCCCACATCGAGTCGATCGTGGCCGACTGGGAGGCCTTTGCCCGCACGCTGCCGGCGGGCAAATCGATGACACGGCTGGCGCTGCGCGACCACAGCCGGGAGATCCTGCTGACCATCGCTGCCGAAATGGAGCGATCGCAGACCGACCAGGACCGGGCCGAGCAGGCTGAAGACATCGCCGCCGCCTCGCAGCCCGCCAACACCCCGGCGGCGGAGCACGGTGGGCTGCGGCAGATGGCCGGCTTCGATCTGGTGCAGTTGTTCGCCGAATTTCGCGCGCTGCGTGCCAGTGTGATGCTGTCCTGGAAGCGCTCCGACACGGCCATGGCGAGCGCTGAGTCGCTCGACCAGGTGATGCTGTTCAACGAAGGCCTGGACAAGGCGCTGGCCGAATCGGTGCAGCGCTATTCCAGCGTGGTGGCGGCCTCGCGCGACATGTTCCTGGCGGTGCTGGGCCACGACCTGCGCGGCCCGCTGTCGGGCATCAGCATGTCCACCCTGCTGCTGACCAAACCGGGCCTGGACGAAGCGGCGCGGCACAAGGCGGCAGCGCGAATCAAGCGCGCCAGCGCTGAAATGGGCGGGCTGATCACCGACCTGCTGGAGTACACCCGCACGCGGCTGGGTGCAGGCATGCCGATGGCGCTGGCGGATTGCGATCTCGGCGCCGTGTGCGAAGACGCGCTCGAAGTCATACGCGCCGGGGCGCCCGAACAGCAATTCGTTCAAACACTGTCAGGCAACCTGAGCCTTCAGGCCGATGCGCCGCGACTGCGCCAGGCACTTTCCAACCTTCTGGGCAATGCCGTGCAACATGGCTTCCCCGGTGCGCCGATCACGGTCAGCGCATCGGCCGAGGAAGACGCTGTGGTGCTGGAGGTGGGCAACCAGGGCGAACCGATCGCGACGGACTCGCAGCTGGCCATCTTCGAGCCGCTGGTGCGGGCGCCGAGTTCGGCGGCGCAGTCTCAGGACCGCTCGAAAACGAGCCTCGGCCTGGGCCTGTTCATCGTCCGCGAAATCGTGCTCGGGCACGGCGGCACGATCGAAGTGCATTCCACCGCGCAGACCGGTACGGTTTTCAGAGTGCGCCTGCCGCGCCGCCATTCGGTGGCCTGAACTCTGCGGGGCCGCCCGCGCGGGGACATCGCGGTTGACGGCGCGTCGAATGATCAGCCTTCCAGAAAGTGCCGCCGGTAGCGCGCCGGCAGCTCGTCGATGCGCATCATCATCGGCAGGTCGGCGGTGTTGAACACCGGGTCCCAGGCCGGCGGGCCGAGCACCTTGGCGCCGCAGCGCAGGTAGCCCTTGATGAGCGCGGGCGTCTCGACATCGAGGTCATCGCGCAGGCCTTCGAGCGGCAGCGCGTGGTGCGGCTGCACCTGCCATTGCGGCGCCACCAGATGCGTTTCACGCAACTGCCGCCACAGGCTCGCGGCGTGGTGGCCACCATCGTTCATGCCGACGCTGGCGCAGCCGACCATCGTGTCCAGCCGATGCCGCAACATGAACTCGCCGAGCGCGCCCCACAACGCGAGGATCACACCCCCGCTGCGCCACTCCGGGTGCACGCAGGAGCGGCCGAGTTCGACTGCCCGCACGCACAGGGAGCGCACCGGCGCGAGGTCGAATTCGGTCTCGCTGTAAAGGCCGCCGGCACGCTGCGCGGCTTCGGGCGTGAGCACGCGGTAGGTGCCGATCAGGCTGCCGGCACTCGCGCCGCTGACCACCCGCACCATCAGGTGCTCGCAGTAGGCGTCGAAGCGGTCGACATCGTGAAACGGCGGCGCGTCGGGCGTGACAGTGGGGCGCGCGCCCATCTCGTCGACGAAGACGCGCCAGCGCAGCTGCTGCGATTCGCGCACCTCGTCGAGGTGGCGCGCCCAGCTCACTTCGAAGCGCGGCGCGGCATCGGCCTGCGTTGGCGCGACGATGGCGCGGGCCGCGCTGGCGGTGGCATGGGCCGTCGCGGCATCGGTTCGGGTCAGGGCATCAATCATGGGGAGCTCCTTGGACGTCGTGTCGACGGACGAAGAAAGGCCGCCCGCCACGCCATCGTGGGGAGCGGCGATGACAGCGCCATGAAGCGCCCATGACGCCGCAGTGACGTGGCGCGCAGGCGGCGTTCACGCCGTCGTCACGTGGCCGTCATGGCAACACGGCACGCTCGGCTTCTCATCCACCCGAACCCACGCTGCCATGTCCACCCATCGCATCCTTGGTCATCACTCGCTCGTTGTCCGAAGCTCGTTCCTGTGGGGCTTCATCGAGTTGTTCGCGCTCTGGCGTGCACGCCTGTCGGCACGGCGCGGTGCCTGACGCGCGGTGAGCGCGGCGGCGGCGCTGCCCGAGTTGCAGGAGCTGGAGCGCATCCTCGCGAACGCGGGGCCCGGCCTGCGCCGCTATGAAGCCTGCGAGGTGCAGGCCGTCGGCGGTCCGCTCAGCGTGCCGGTGGTCGTGCTCGGCAACACGAGCCCGCGGGTGCCGGCGGTCGGTTACTTCGGCGGCGTGCACGGGCTCGAACGCATCGGCTCGGCCGTCCTGCTGGCCTGGCTGAACCACCTGGCCATGCGCCTGCATTGGGACGAGGTCTTGCAACGCCAGCTCGAAGCGGTGCGCCTGGTCTTCATGCCCGTCGTCAACCCGGGCGGCATGGCCCGTGGCACGCGCGCGAACCCGCAGGGTGTGGACCTGATGCGCAATGCGCCGGTCGAATCGAGCGGCCCGGTGCCCTTCGGCGTCGGCGGGCAGCGTGCCAGCAACGCCCTGCCCTGGTACCGCGGCGTCGCTGGTGCGCCGATGGAAGCGGAGAGCCGCGCGCTCTGCCGCGTCGTCGAAGACGAGCTGCTGACCGCCGACTTCAGCATCGCCGTGGATTGCCATTCGGGCTTCGGCCTGGCCGACCGCCTGTGGTTTCCGCTCGCGCACACGCCGCGGCCGATGGCGCACCTGGCGGAGTTGCACGCCCTTGTCGACATCTTCGAGCGCAGCCACCCGCAGCACCCCTACGTGATCGAGCCACAGAGCCGGCAGTACCTGGCGCATGGCGATCTGTGGGACCACCTGTATGGCGTGGCCTGCACGCGGCCGGGGCGGGTGCTGTTGCCGCTGACGCTGGAGATGGGCTCGTGGCTCTGGGTCAAGAAGAACCCGCGGCAGTTGCTCTCGCGGCAGGGCCTGTTCAACCCGCTCATCGACCACCGGCATCAGCGTGTGTTGCGGCGCCATCTGCCGTGGCTGGACTTCGTGAGCCGGGCCGCGTGCAGCCACGCGCGATGGATGCCGGCCGGCGAAACGCTGGCGGCGCATGCGCAGGCGGCGAAGGCGCGCTGGTACGTGGAGCGGAAGCCATGACAGCCTGGATCTTGCTGCGCGGCCTGACCCGCGAGCGGCGCCACTGGGGTGCCTTCCCCGCGCAGTTGCAAGCGGCGCTGCCCGGCGCGCGTGTCATCGCCCTCGACCTGCCCGGCAACGGCGTGCTCAACACGCTGCGCAGCCCCTCGACCGTGGCGGCGATGGTGCAGCCGCTGCGCGCCGAACTTCAGCGCCAGGGCATCGCGCCGCCCTGGCAGCTGCTGGCGATGTCCCTCGGCGGCATGGTCGCGATCGACTGGGCCGCGCGGTACCCCAACGAAATTGCCGGCGCTGTGCTCATCAACACCAGCGCCGGCCGCATGCAGCCCTTCTACCGCCGACTCCGGCCCAGCGCCTGGCCACAGTTGTTGCAAGCCGCCCTGCCCGGCCTCGGTGCCGAAGCGCGTGAACGCCTGATCGCCCGGCTCACGAGCCAGCGACTGGCCGCGACCCCAGCGGCTCCACCGGAGTGGGTTGCCTGCCGCGAGTCGCACCCTGTGAGCCGCCTCAACACGTGGCGGCAGTTGCTCGCCGCGCTGCGTTTCGAAGCACCGCGGCGGCCGCCGGCCGTGCCGCTGCTGCTGCTCGCCAGCGCGGGGGATCGACTGGTCGATCCGCGTTGTTCGCGCGCCCTCGCGTTGGCCTGGGGCACCGCACACGCCGAGCATCCGACGGCCGGGCACGACCTGGCTGTCGACGATGCCGATTGGCTCGTGCAGGCCCTGCACGACTGGATGGCAGTGGGCCTGCGGTGAAAGGCTCGCCAGCCTGTCGCCCCGACGTGCGATCGCTCAGTGCGCCGCCACCCGCTGCACCCAGTCCGAACTCAGCGTGACTGTCGCCCGCTGCCGGATGTCCTGCGACGACGCACCCACACGAATCTCGAACTCCCCCGCCTCCGCCACCCACGCCGCGCGCGTTTCGTCGAAGTAGGCGAAGGAGCGCATGTCGAGGGTAAGTTGCAGGCTGCGTGATTCGCCGGCGGCGAGGTCGAGCTTCGCGAAGGCCTTCAACTCCTGCACCGGCCGCTCGACAGTCGACCGGCGGTCGTTCACGTAAAGCTGCACCACCTCCTGCCCGCGCCGTGCGCCGCTGTTCTTCACATCGAGCGCCACCTGCACCGAACCACCGGGCGCGAGCGTGTCGCTGCTCACACGCAGCGCGCCATGCTCGAAGCGGGTGTACGACAGGCCATGGCCGAAGGCGAACAGCGGCTTCAACCCGGCACGTTCGGCATGCCGGTAGCCGATGAACACACCCTCGTCGTAGACGACGCGGCCGTTCACGCCGGGGTAGTGCAGCGCACGGCCGTGTGTCGGGTCGTCGGCCAGCCGCTGCGGGAAAGTCTGCGGCAGCCGCCCGCCCGGCTCGGCCGCGCCGAACAGCACGTCGGCGATCGCGTGGCCGCATTCCTGGCCGGGGTACCAGGCCTGCATCACGGCTGGCACCGAGGCGAGCCAGGGCATCGTGACCGGCGCGCCGGTCTGCAACACGACGATGGTGTTCGGGTTGACGGCAGCCACGCGCCGCACCAGTTCGTTCTGCGCGTGCGGCAGCTCGATATTCGGGCGGTCGAGGCCTTCGTTGTCCCACTCACCATTCAGGCCGATGAAGACCAGGGCCGCATCGGCACCACGCGCCGCTTCGACTGCGGCGGCCAGATCGGCCTCGCCACGCGGGCGGTACACACCGAAACGCAGCGCGCGGAACGGCACCGGGTTCGGCGAGGCGCTGGTGAATTCGAGCGTGAACACGCAGCGTTGGCCAGCGCGCAGCGTGCGCGTCGCGACCACTTCATCGCAGCCGAAGGTGAAGTAGGTTTCGCCCTGCGTCCAACCCGTCCAGGCGTCGACGATCAGTTCGTCGTCGAGCAGGCAGCGGCTCAGGCCGGCGCTGATCAGCGAGATCTCGTACGTGCCGTCTTCGGGCACCGTGTAGGCCACCGTCGCGCGTGCCGAGAAGGCCTCGCTGCTCACACCCGGCTCCACCGCGCCGGCCCACATGTGCTCGGTGCGCGGATAGGTCTTGCGTTGCACCTCGGGGCCGGAGAGGTCGGCGCTGTTGAAGAAGACCACCTCCATCGGCTCGGTCAGCGCGGGCACCCAGCGGTGGTTGTCGGCGCCCGCAGCGTGGCGCAGCATCACACCCTCGCCGGCCTGCGCTTCGATGCCCTCGAAAGGCGTGATGCGGTGCAGCGCGTTCACGATCGAACTGCCACCGCCCATGATCTGCGCGGTCTTCGCGTTCGGGCCGACGAGGGCCAGCGTCTTGTTTTTCATCATGCCGCCGGGCTTGAGCGGCAAGGCATCGCCTTCGTTCTTCAGCAGCACGCAGCCTTCGGCGCCGAGCTGGCGGATCAGCGCGCGGCGCTCGGGCAGGTCGAGGGCGCGCTCTTCGGGGATGCCCAGCGAGGTGAAGGCGCCCACCCGGTCGCCCAGGCGCAACACGTTCTTCGCCGCGGCGCGGATGGCGCTCGCTTCGATGCGACCTTCTTCGGCTGCCTTCACGAGCAGCGCGCCGCGGTGCAGCGCCGGGCCGGGCATCTCGAGGTCGCAACCGGC
>JANYJL010000175.1 GCA_025361845.1 Rhizobacter sp. | reverse complement strand
GCTCGGTGGTGGGCGTGGGCACCGGCTCCACGGTCAACTGCTTCATCGATGCGCTGGCGACGATGAAAGACCGCATCGCCGGCGCCATCTCCAGCAGCGAAAAAAGCAGCGAGCGCCTGCGTGCACATGGCATCACGGTGCTCGACATCGGCACGCTGACGAGCATGCCGGTCTACATCGACGGTGCCGACGAGATCGACCATGCGGGCCACATGATCAAGGGCGGTGGTGCGGCGCTGACGCGCGAGAAGATCGTCGCCGATGTGGCCGAACGATTCATCTGCATCGCCGACGAATCGAAGCTGGTCGATCGGCTCGGCCGCTTTCCGCTGCCGGTCGAGGTGATTCCGATGGCCGCGGCGCAAGTCGCGCGCCGGCTGCGCGCAATCGGTGGCGAACCCACGTTGCGCGCAGGCGTGGTGACCGACAACGCGGGCCTGATCATCGACGTGCGCGGCCTCGCCATCGCCGACCCCGCCGCGATGGAGCGCGAGATCAACCAGTGGCCGGGTGTCGTGAGTGTGGGCATCTTCGCGCGCAACAAGGCCAGCGTGTGCCTGCTGGGCACGGCGCAAGGCGTGAAGACACTCACATTCTGAAAGTGCGGCCGGCAAGAGCGGCTGCAAAAGCGCGTACCCTCCGGGTTGTCGTTGAAATTTGTCCGTATCTGACTGGAACCACCGCCCATGGCAAAACCCAATTACTCATTCGAGAAGCGCCAACGCGAACTGGCGAAGAAGAAGAAGAAGGAAGAGAAGCTGAAGGACAAGGCTGGCCGCAAAGCCGGCACGGGCCAGGATGGCACCGATGAACCCCAGGATGAGACCGTGGCGGCCGCACCGGCCGAAGGTCAACCAGCACCCTGAATTGAAACCGTCAGCGCGCCCTGCGCTGACGCACCGCCCGACTCACGAAACGCGCCGGGTCGATCGCATCGAGCAGGCTGGCTTCCAGCGGTGACGGTGCTCCGCTGACCCACGAGGCCAACACCTGCGCGCCGAGCGCCGACCAGGTGATGCCCCGCGAACCGAGCGCCGTGAAGACGAACAGGCCGGGCTGGCGCGGCACGAAACGCGGCTGGTCCAGGCGCTGGCCTGGTGAGCGATCTGCCGCCATCGACATCGCCTCGGGCACCGCCCCGATGACAGGCAAGCGGTCGCTGCTCACCCAGCGCCAGGCGGTGCGCCCTTGCAGATCATCTGCCCGCAGATCGACCGGCGCGCCGCGCAGCAATGCGAGGCGGGCAAGGTTGTCGGCGTGATCGCCGAGGCGCACGGCCGGGTCCATGTCGCCGGCTTGGGTGGTCGAACCGAACACGGCCTGGCCGTTCACTTCAGGCAGCAAGTAGCCCGCGCCGCTGAGCGGCAAACGCGGCAGCGGTCGGAGCGTTTCGGTTTGCGTCGTCGACGCGATGCTGATCTGCCCACGCACTGCTTCGATGGGCCAGGCCGGCGCGCCCAGCAGGTGCAGCGCATCGCCGGCGTTGGCGAGCACGACGGTCTCGGCCTCATCGATCACGCGGCCTTGCGCATCGCACAGTTGCCAGGCGGATGCGTTGCGTTGCAGCGTCTGCACGTCCGCACCGCCGACGAAGCGCGACCAGGGCGCGGCACGTTCCAGGTAGGCGCGTGCCAGCCCGGCGGGGTCGACCCAACCGCCACCGGGATAGAACCAGGCCGGGTGCCGCAAGGTCCATCCGCACATGACGCCGGCCTGTTCCGCATCGACCGCTTGCACGTAGTCGGATGGCAGACCGAGCCGCCGCAGCGTGGCCCGCATCGGACCGATCTCGTTCGACGCGGTGTTGAGCCGCAGCAAACCGCCCGCACTGCCCGCCACGCCATGATGGGCGATGGCGTGCAACACGGCGCGTTGCGCTTCGAGCGCGGCCGCGCGATTGAAGCGCGCGTGCATGCCATCTTGCGGATTGACGATGCCGTGGAACAGCCCGCCCGGGTTGCCCGACGCTTCTTGCGCGGGCCGCGTGTGCCGGTCGAGCACCACGGTGTGCCAACCTCGTTCGGCCAAGGCCCAGGCCGCGGCGCAGCCTGCGAGACCGGCGCCGACGACGAGCGCGCGCCGTTCGCGCAACGGCCGGCCCGGCGCCCGCAGAGGCGCACGTTTGCGCTCGAAGCGGGGCGCGAAACGAGCCAGCATGAGGCCACCGCCGGCCTTGCCGCCGGGTGGCGCCGACACGGCAAAGCCGACGCTCGCGAGACCGTCGCGCAGCGCCTGTGTGTCGGCCCAGGCCAGCAGCGTTGCGTCGGCCGCGGCCAGCCTTGCGATGGATTTCAGCAGTCGCACGGCCTCGGTGTCGGCGAGGCTCGCCAGCGTGCCCGCGTCGAGCAGGAAGGCATCGACCTCGGCGACGCAATCACGCAGGCTGCCGCCCGCCGCGCCCGGCAGCAGGTGCAACTGCACCCGGCCCGAATCGAAGGAGAGTCGGTGCAGGTTCGGCGTCATGGGCGGCCAGGCTTCTGCGAGGGTCGGCGCCAGTTCTGCGCGGGTCGGAGGGGTCGGTTCGAGCGCAATGAAGACCAGGTGGCCGCAACGCTGCGGGTCGGTTTGCCAGGCGTTCCAGACCGCGAGGAAGCGGTTGCCCGCGCCGAAGGCCGTGTCGAGCACGACGAAGCGCTCGCGCTCGCGCCAGCGCTCGGGCAGGCCGCTCAGGCGAAGGAAGTCGGGCGCGGGTGTCGTCAAGCGTCCGCCGCTGCGCGCTGCGTCAGCCACGCGAGCAGGCGTTCGCGCGGCACGTTCAGGTTGCGGTAGGCCAGCACCGCCGGGCTCATGCTCGCGATCGCATCGTGCAGGCGTTGCGCGCGCTCGGCCGTGTCAACTGCCTGATGCAAGGGCTGAATCTCGACGTGGATGGTGAACACGGCTTGGCGGTGCTCAGGCAGCGGAATGAAGGTCTGGTGCTCGGTGCGGAAAAACGGCTCGGCATCGTCCATCCAATCGGTGGCACCGCAGCGCGCGGGGTGGTTGTCGAGTGTGCCGTGCGGGGTGACGGTCCAGACGAAGCGCTCCCAGCGATCGGTGCCGGTGACGAGCCGTGCCAGATGGTCGCTGGCTGTGATGAGTGTCTGGTTGTCGGCCACCGGCGCATGCACTTCGGCGAAATGGCGGCCGACTTTTTCTTCGGGCGACCAATGCGAGGGCAGGCACACCGCGAGCCAGGGAATGCGGCCGGTGGCGCCGTCGATCACCGCGAAATCTTCGGCGAAGGCCAGGCTGAGCAGGGCCGGCAGGCGCCACGCTGCGGGCAGGGCGCTCAGGCAGGCGCCGATGTCGGCCGGGCCGTCGCCGATCGGCTCATCGCCATGCAAAGACCAGCCGAGGTGGTGGGCCGCGTGAACGCCGTTTCCATCGACCGTGAACGCATCGGCATGCTCGCGTGCGGCTTGCTCACCAAGTGCCTGCAGGGCAGGGCGCACATCGAAGCCCGGCGCGCTGAGCAGTGCCTGGCCGGCGTGCTGCGTCAAGACCGCGAGCTTCTCGCGCAAGTGCGTGTCGCCGATGCGCGCAGGGGTGAGTTGGGTCGCTCCCGGCGCCAGCCGACGCAGGCCGGGCTGCATGCGGAACGGGGCGCTGACGGCGTCGAAATCGAAAGGCATGGCCGATGATGCCCACAAAAGCGAAGGGCCCGCAAAGCGGGCCCGCTGTCTTGTCTCGCAAAGCGCTTCGGCCCGCTGTCCTGTGTCGCGGAGCGTTACACGCGCTTGCGGTACTCGTGCGTGCGGGTGTCGATCTCGACCTTGTCGCCGGTCTGCACGAACAGTGGCACGTCGATCTCGAAGCCGGTGGCGATCTTCGCCTTCTTCAGCACCTTGCCCGAGGTGTCGCCCTTGACGGCCGGCTCGGTGTCGCTGATCTCGCGCACCAGGCTGGTCGGCAGTTCGACCGAGATGGCCTTGCCGTCGTAAAACACCACTTCGACGGGCATGCCGTCTTCGAGGTACTGGATCGCGTCGCCCATGTTCTCGGATTCGACCTCGAACTGGTTGTACTCGGCGTCCATGAAGGCGTACATCGGGTCGGCGAAGTAGGAGTAGGTGCAGTCCTTCTTGTCGAGCATGACCTGATCGAGTTTGTCGTCGGCCTTGTAGACGACTTCGGTGCCCGAGTTGGAGAGCAGGCTCTTCAGCTTCATGCGCACGGTGGCCGAGTTGCGGCCGCCTCGGCTGTACTCGGTGCGCAGCACGACCATCGGGTCCTTGCCGAGCATGATGACGTTGCCGGCGCGAAATTCCATTGCGGTCTTCATGACTGTTTCCGTGAGCTTTGAGGGTTGCGATTTGTGCGACATCGAAGTCATCCGACCTCGTCGCGCAAAGCCCTGAAGTTTACCGTGTTTCCCGAGCGAAGCTGATCAGTTGGCTGCCCAGGTCGGCCCGCGCGACCAAGCCCTCGCGCCAGGCCGCGGAGTGCCGATTCCAGGCGGCCTCGTTCGGCAGGCGCAGCGGCGCGGCGGACAGGCCGTTCCAACTTGCCCACAGCTTGCGAATGTCGGCGGCGAGTGGCGTATCGGCAGCGGCCAGATGCAACTGCATGAACGCCTCGAGCTTGATGGCGTGCGCGGCATCGCTTTGCGGGTAGATCTGCCAGACGAACGGCCGGCCAGCCCACTGGGCGCGCACGAAACTGTCTTCGCCGCGAACGAAGTTCAGGTCGGAGGACCAGAGCAGGCGGTCGTAGTCGCGCTGGGAGAGATGGGGAAGGGCGATGCAGCGCAGGGCGCCACGTCGCATCGATGCGCCGAGCGCCATTTCGATCTGGCGGCTGGCGTGGCCCGCGGTGGCGAGCAGCAGCGTCGGGCGCTGTGACAGCAGGGCCAGCAGCTCGGGCAGGGCGTGGTTGTCGTAGCAGAACAGGCTGACGACGCTTTCACCATCGCTTGGAGTCAAGCCTCGCGAAGCGAGCCAGGCCGCGCTGTCGAAGCCCTGTTGCCGTGGCAGCAGATCGGTCTCGCGCAACAGCCCACCTGTGCGCGGCGTGAAGCCCGGGTAGAAGAACCACTTCTTCAGCCCGCTGACGTCCAGCGAAGGCAGCCGGTGGCTGCGCTCCACGTAGGCCTCCGCGCTCAGGTACTCGAGATTGATCCAGACCGGCGGCACGGGCCGTGCGGCCATGCGGGCCACGAAGGCATCCGCCAGGTTGCAGCCGAAGGCTTCGATCACCACGTCGCCGGGTTCGAAGCCAGGGGCCTCGTCGCTCCAGGGCACGACCGTCACGCGTTCGCAACCGTCCGGCGCCATCCAGACCAGCGCCGACGCATCGTCGACCCACAGCCGCACCCGTTCGCCACGCGAAGCCAGATCCGCGGCGAGGCGCCAGCACACGCCGATGTCGCCGAAGTTGTCGACGACGCGGCAGAACAGATCCCACTGCATACCCATGATGGGCATTATCCGAGGCGGCACAATCTCGCCCGATGACTGATGTGCCCGAGCCCGTTCCCAGCGAAACGCCTGCCGACCCAGTGCGTGCGCAGTTGCTCGCCGACGTGGCTGCGCTGCCGAGCCTGCCCGGCGTCTACCGCTACTTCGATGCGCAGGACGGCGTGCTCTACGTGGGCAAGGCGCGTGACCTGAAGAAGCGTGTCTCGAGCTACTTTCAGAAAAACCACGGCGGCACGCGCATCGGCCACATGATCGACAAGATCGTGCGCCTGCAGACGACGGTGGTGCGCTCCGAGGCCGAGGCGCTGCTGCTCGAGAACAACCTCATCAAGACGCTCAACCCGCGCTACAACATCCTGTTCCGCGACGACAAGAGCTACCCCTATCTGAAGATCGCCTCGCATCGGTTTCCGCGCCTGGCGTACTACCGCGGCGCGGTCGATCAGCGGCACCGCTACTTCGGGCCGTACCCGAGCGCCTGGGCGGTGAAGGAGTCGATCCAGATGCTGCAAAAGGTGTTCCGCCTGCGCACCTGTGAAGACACCGTCTTCAACAACCGCAGCCGGCCCTGCCTGCTGCACCAGATCAAGCGCTGTTCGGCGCCCTGCGTGAACTTCATCGCCGAGGCCGACTACGCACACGACGTGGACAACGCGATGCGCTTCCTGCAGGGCGAGCAGCAGGAAGTGATGGACCGGCTGCAGGCGCAGATGATGGCGCGTGCCGAGGCCCTGCAGTACGAACAGGCAGCCGAGATCCGCAACCAGCTCGGCGCCTTGTCGCGTGTGCTGCACCAGCAATCGGTCGAGGACAACACGGGTGTCACGACCAAGGACGCCGACATCCTGGCCGTGAAGGTGGATGGCGGCCGCGCCTGCGTGAACCTGGCGATGGTGCGTGGCGGCCGCCACCTCGGCGACCGGCCGTATTTCCCGAAGCACGTGGACGATGCCACTGCACTCACGCTCGAAGACGCGGAAGAACGCGCCACCGCCGTCGCGCCCGAAGTGCTGGTGCTCGAAGCCTTCATCGCGCAGCACTATCTCGATGGTGGCGTGCCACCGCTGCTGGTGTTGAGCCACGCGGTCGACAAGGCGCTGATCGATGCGCTGTCCCTGCAGAGCGGCATCAAGATCACCGCGCAGCACCAGCCGCGCGAGCCGCGCCGCGCGTGGCTCGACATGTGCATCAAGGGCGCGCAATTGAAACTCGCGCAACTGCTGGCCGAAGAAGGTTCGCAGCAGGCGCGCACGCGCGCGCTGGTCGAAGCGCTCGATCTGGCGGTCGACGACCCCGACACCTTTCGCATCGAGTGTTTCGACATCAGCCACACGGCTGGTGAAGCCACTCAGGCATCGTGTGTCGTGTTCGAAGCCCACAAGATGCAAAGTGCCCAGTACCGCCGCTACAACATCGAAGGCATCACCGGCGGTGACGACTATGCCGCGATGCGCCAGGTGTTGACGCGCCGCTACAGCAAGCTCGCCGAAGCGCTGACCCAGCCCGGCAGCGAAGAGACCAAGGCGCGCCTGCCCGACCTGGTGCTGGTCGACGGCGGCCGCGGCCAGGTCAGCATGGCGCGCGAGGTGTTCGAGGAACTCGGCATCGATCTCGGCCGCATCGTCGGCGTCGAGAAGGGCGAGGGCCGCAAGGTCGGCCTCGAAGAACTCGTGTTCGCGGATGGTCGCGACAAGGTCTATCTGGGCAAGGATTCGGCCGCGCTGATGCTGGTGGCGCAGATCCGCGACGAAGCGCACCGCTTCGCGATCACCGGAATGCGCGCCAAGCGCGCCAGTGTGCGCACTGGCGGCAGCAAGCTCGAAGACATCGCCGGTGTCGGCCCGCGCAAACGCGCGAAACTCCTGCAGCGTTTCGGCGGGGTGCGGGGCGTCGGTCAGGCCAGCGTGGACGACCTCGTCACGGTGGATGGCATTTCAAAGGAACTGGCGGAGGAGATCTATCGTGCGTTGCATTGACAGGCGGGTGCTTGGGTTGGGTGGGGTCATGGCCCTCGCTCTGGCCCTGACAGCGGGCTGTTCGACACCGCCACCGGCCGCGCCGCCACCTCCGCCGCCGCCGGCACCTGCTCCCACCGCAGCACCGACTCCAACACCGAAGCCAGCGGCAACCGCGCCGGCGCCTGCCGTTGCGAGCGCCAACCTGCCCGCACCCGGCCCGGTGCGCAACGCGACCGAACTGCGTTTGCAGGCGGCCAAACGCATCGTCGCCGCCAACCCGGGGGCCACCTACCTCGGCAAGGTGCCCGACATCCTGCTTGCGATTCCGGTGCTCGAGGTCGAGCTGAATGCCGATGGCAGCATCAAGAAGATCGACGTGATGCGCCCGCCCAGCCAGGCGCCCGAGACGGTGCAGATGGCCAGTGATGCAATCCGCCGTGCCGCGCCTTTCGGTGATGTGTCGCGCTTGCCCAAACCCTGGAAATTCGTCGAGACTTTCCTCTACCGCGACGACAAGAAGTTCAAGCCACGCACGCTGGATCAGTAGCCGCGCGGCTGCGTTGAGGCCCTCGGGGATGGGCCCTGAAATAAGTTCGGCACAATCGCCGGATGTTTTTCAACCTGCCGACACTGTTGACCTGGGCGCGCATCGTCGCCATACCGCTCATCGTCGGCGTGTTCTCGCTGCCCTTGCACGAGCCCACGCGCAACCTGATCGCCACCGTGCTCTTCGTGGTGGTGGCGGCAACCGACTGGGCCGACGGCTACCTTGCGCGCCGGCTCAACCAGACCTCGTCCTTCGGCGCCTTCCTCGATCCGGTGGCCGACAAGTTCCTGGTCTGCGCCTCGCTGCTCATCTTGGTGCAACTCGACCGTGTCGGTGCCATCTGCGCCTTTGTCATCATCGGGCGCGAGATCGCGATCTCGGCACTGCGTGAATGGATGGCCCAGATCGGCGCCTCGCGCAGCGTGGCTGTGCACATGCTCGGCAAGCTCAAGACCACGGTGCAGATGGTCGCGATTCCGTTCCTGCTGTTCGACGGCCTGCTGTTCGGCCTGCTCGACACGCGCATCGTGGGCACCGTGCTGATCTGGGTTGCCGCGGTGCTGACGATCTGGTCGATGGTGTATTACCTCCAGAAGGCCTTGCCGGAAATTCGCGCCAAGGTGCGCTGAGCTCATGACTGCTGCGCCGGCGGGCGACGCACGCGCGCTGCTGCTGCGCGCCATGCCCTGGGTGTTCGTGCTGATCTGGAGCACCGGCTTCGTCGTCGCGCGCTACGCCATGCCGCATGCGCCACCGTTGAGTTTTCTGGCGCTGCGCTTTGCCTTGTCGGTCGCCTGCTTCCTCGTGTGGATCAGCATGATGCGTGCGCCGTGGCCGCGCGATGCGCGTCAGTGGCTGCACCTGGCGGTCAGCGGCGTGCTCATGCACGCGGGCTACCTCGGCGGGGTGTGGGCGGCGGTGAAGAGCGGCATCGGCGCGGGCACGGTGGCCTTGCTGGTCGGTCTGCAACCGGTGCTGACGGCGCTCTGGCTCACGTGGGTCACGTCGCGCGAGCGCGAGGTGGCGCAGCAGGTGTCGCGGCGTCAGTGGCTGGGTTTGTCGCTCGGCCTGGTGGGGCTGGCGCTGGTGGTCTGGCGCAAGCTCGGTGCGGGTGAGATGAACGCGTGGAACCTCTCGCTGGCGCTGCTCGCGCTGTTGTGCATCACGGCGGGAACGCTCTATCAGAAGCGCTTCGTCGCAGCCTGCGATGTGCGCACCGCGAACACCATTCAACTGTTCGCGGCACTGACCGTGACGGCGCCATTCGCCGCGCTCGAGCCCGAGGCCGTGGTCTGGCACCCGCAGCTCATCGCAGCGATGGTGTGGTCGGTGCTCGTGTTGACCTTGGGCGGTAGTTCGCTGCTCTATCTGCTGATCCAGCGTGGTGCGGCCACGCAGGTCACCAGCCTGCTCTACCTCGTGCCGCCATGCACTGCGCTGCTGGCCTGGTGGCTGTTCGGTGAAAGCTTCACCCAGGGCATGCTGATCGGCATGGGCCTCACGGTCCTCGGTGTGTTCATGGTGGTGCGTGCGCCTTCGACTTGAGACAGGCATGGCACGTCGCATCGACACCTCGGCGGCGTGAAGAAATGCACGCGGCTGCGGGCAAACCCAGATGGTTTGCAGACCGATGACGGCGGCATGTTCGGCGTTGCAAACCGATGCGCGCCCACCTCGTGCGAGGGCTCTTCAGCGCACGCATTTCGAAGCGATTTCCCCGTGGTGATTGGGCATAGAATCCGCTTCCCCGCTTGACATGGGTTGAGCGGGCGGCTGTAATCTTTCGAGCCGCGCCGTCACCACACCACGCGGCCCACATCCAAGTCCCGAATTCCCAGTGAGACACCTTTGAGAGGGGGAGAACCCGTGAACAAGTCCGAGTTGATCGAGCACATCGCCAAGCAGGCTGACATTTCGAAGGCCGCTGCCACGCGCGCCCTTGAAGCCTTGATTGGCGGCGTGAAGACGACGCTGAAGAAGAACAACACTGTCTCGCTGGTGGGCTTCGGCACCTTCAGTGTCGGCAAGCGCGCCGCACGTGCGGGCCGCAACCCGCGCACCGGCGCCACGATCAAGATCAAGGCCGCCAAGGTCCCGAAGTTCCGTCCGGGCAAAGCCCTCAAAGACGCGGTCAACTGAGCACGGCACAAAGATCAACCGGGTGCTTAGCTCAGTTGGTAGAGCGGCGCCCTTACAAGGCGTAGGTCGGGGGTTCGAACCCCTCAGCACCCACCAGGCAGGACGCACCGTCCCAGCCAGCGAACACCGAAGCGTCGGATAGAATCCAGCCGCTTCTCCAGTCCCCAAGGCGAACCCCGGTTCGCCTTTGTTCCTTCTGGAGCCGGGCCATCCGGGGTGCCCTTGCAGCACCAGGCGCACCGCCTGCCGCAGCTCGTCGATAGAGGTTCCCGATGTTCGATTTTTTCCGCAAGCACACCCGCGTAATGCAGTTCGCGCTGGTGCTGTTGATCTTCCCGTCCTTCGTTTTTTTCGGCGTGCAGGGCTACAGCCGTTTCATGGGTGGCGGCAACACGGTCGTCGCCAAGGTCGCCGGCCATGACATCACGAAGGCCGAGTGGGACAACGCGCATCAGGCGCAGATCGAACGCATCCGCCGCCAGATGCCGAATGCCGACGCGAAGCTGCTCGACACGCCCGAGATGAAGAGCCAGTCGCTCGACGGCCTCGTGCGCGAACACGTGGTGCTCGCCGCGGTCGACAAGCTCCACCTCGTCACCACCGATGATCGCCTGCAGCGCATGTTCGCCACCGACCCGCAGTTCGCGCCCTACCGCAATGCGGACGGCAGCCTCAACAAGGACGTGATCGGCGCGCAGGGCATGTCGTCCGAGATGTTCGCGGCGCGGCTGCGGCAAGACATCTCGATGCGCCAAGTGGTTCAGGGTCTGGCCAGCACCGAGTTCGCGCCACTGAGCGCGACCACGGCCGCGATCGATGCGATGTTCCAGCAGCGTGAGGTGCAGATCGAACGTTTCGAGACGAAAGACTCGGTGGCCAAGGTGAACCCGAGCGATGCCGACATCGAGGCCTACTACAAGGATCCGAAACACGCGGCTGAATTCGAGGCGCCCGAACAAGCGACGGTCGAATACGTTGTGCTCGATGTCGATGCGCTGAAGAAGGGCATCACCGTCAGCGACGAGGAACTGCGCAAGTACTACACCGAAAACGAAAGCCGCTACAGCACGCCGGAAGAGCGCCGCGCGAGCCACATCCTCGTGAAGGCCGAGAAGGGCGCCACAGCCGACGAACGCACGAAGGCCAAGGCGAAAGCCGAATCCTTGCTCGCTGAACTGAAGAAGCCGCAGACCGTGTTTGCCGACCTGGCGCGCAAGAATTCGGACGACCCCGGCTCGGCGCCCAGGGGCGGCGACCTCGACTTCTTTTCGCGCGGCGCGATGCTCAAGCCGTTCGAAGACGCTGCCTTCGCGCTCAAGCCGGGCGAAACCAGCGGCATCGTCGAAACGGAGTACGGGTATCACATCATCCGCCTGACGGGTGTACGCGGCGGTGGCAAACGCAGCTTCGAATCGGTGCGTACCGAGATCGAAGACGAAGTGAAGAAGCCGCTCGCACAGAAGCGTTTCTCGGAACTCGCAGTCGAGTTCACCAACATGGTCTACGAGCAGTCGGACAGCCTCAAACCTGTCATCGACAAGTTCAAGCTCGAACTGCACACCGCGAAGGATGTGAAGCGCAACCCCGTTCCGGAAGCGACCGGCCCGCTCGCGAATCCGAAGTTCCTGGCGGCGCTGTTCGGCAACGATGCCATCACCAACAAGCGCAACACGGAAGCGGTCGAGACCGGCGCGAGCCAGCTCGCCTCCGGCCGCGTCGTCGCGTATGCGAAGGCACACCAATTGCCGCTCGCCGAGGTGCGCGCCCGAGTGCGCGAACGCGTGGTGCAGGTCCAGGCTGCGGCCTTGGCACGCAAGCTGGGCGAGGAACGCCTGGCCACCTTGAAAAAGACACCGGCCACGCCGATGACAGGCGCAGTGCAGATCATCTCGCGCGCGCAAGGCCGCGAACTGCCGCGCGCGCTGACGGATGCGGTATTGAAGGCACCCGTGGCCACGCTGCCGGCCTTCGTCGGCATCGACCTCGGCGAGCAGGGTTATGCGCTGGCCAAGCTGACCAAGGTGCTCGGTCGTGACCCGATTGCGGCCGACCCCGCGCAAGCGCAGACGTCCTACGCGAAGGCCTGGGGTGACGCCGAATCGCAGGCTTACTACGAAGCGCTGAAGCTGCGCTTCAAGGTCGACACCTCGGGTGCGGCTGCCGCGGCGGCCAGCGCGGATGCCGCCGCAAGTTCAGCTCAGGACAGCAGCCGCTGAGCCGCCCTCGTTCCGGCCTCGCACGCCGCACATCGCGCGCGGAGTGGGTCCGCTATAATTTGAAGCTCTACGGTGGCTGTAGCTCAGTTGGTAGAGTCCAGGATTGTGATTCCTGTTGTCGTGGGTTCGAGCCCCATCAGCCACCCCATCCCTGCTCTTCACAAGGTCTCATAGAGACCCAGACGCCACGCAAA
>JANYJL010000147.1 GCA_025361845.1 Rhizobacter sp. | reverse complement strand
CTTCGTTCAGCACCAGCCGCTCGTTGTTGCCGACCGGCAGTTGTGTGACGCTGGCTGATTCCTTCTTGGTGCTCATGGAGAGGCTCCGTGTTTGGCGATGAATGAACTGTATGAATCCAGCCCATCGCGGCCCATCGGATTGCTGCGCTTGGCGCTGTAGGACAGCGCCGCGCCACCGAGCTCGTTCAGTGCAGCGCGCCGAGCAACGCAGGCCGGGGCGCGGCCGGCGCATCGCCCGAGTCCAGGTGCACGAGGCAGCAACTCTGCGCGGCCAGCGTGTCCCAACGCAGGCTTTGGCCGGTGCGCAGCTCGACCGCATGCGCACGCGCTGCCGCTTCGAGGGCTGCGCTCGCACCCGGCCGACAGAAGATCACCCGAAGCACCCGCCCGTCGCGGCGCAGCGTCAGCTCGGCCTGTTCCCAGTGCGAAGGCAGGCAGGGCACGAACGAGATCTGTTCGCCGCGTTGGCGCAAGCCGAACAGGTGCTCGATCGCGGCGCGGTGCATCCACGCCGCCGAGCCGGTGTACCAGCTCCAGCCACCGCGGCCCACATACGGTGCTTCGGTGTACACGTCGCCCGCCATCACATAGGGCTCGATGGCGTAGGCCGCACCCCACTCGGCATTCGCCGCGCGGTGGGCCGGGCTCAGGTAGGTGAAATAGCGGTAAGCCGTGTCGGCGTGGCCACTCTGCGCCTGCGCGATCACGGCCCACACGCCGGCGTGTGAATACTGGCCGCCGTTTTCGCGCACACCGGGCGGGTACGCCTGGATGTAGCCCGCGCTCGGTTGTTTGTGTTGCAGCGGCGGTGTCAGCAGTTTGACGAGGCCGCTCTTGCGGTCGACCAGGTTGCGGTCGACCGCTTCGAGCGCCATGCGCTGGAACGGCGGTGGCGCGGCGTCGGAGATCACGCTCCAGGCCTGGGCGATCAGGTCGATGCGGCACTCGGTGTCGGTCTGCGTGCCGAGCGGTGTGCCGTCGTCGAAGAAGGCGCGCTTGTACCACTGACCGTCCCAGGCCTGGGCGTTGAGTGACTCACGCCAACCACGCGCGGCTTGCTCCCAGCGCTGCGCGCGCGCGGTGTCGCCGCGGCTGTGGGCGATCGGCGCGTAGTCGTCGACCAATTTGCATAAAAACCACGCCAGCCAGACCGACTCGCCGCGACCTTCGGCGCCGACCCGGTTCATGCCGTCGTTCCAGTCGCCGGTGCCCATCAACGGCAAGCCGTGCGTGCCGACCGCGAGGCTGCGGTCGAGCGTGCGCGCGCCGTGTTCGTAGAGCGAGGCGCTCTGTGCGCTGGTCTGCGGCACGAAGTACGCGTCTTCGGCGCCGGCAGGGATCGCCTCGCCTTCGAGGAAAGGCACGGCTTCGTCGAGCACACGCTTGTCGCCGGTTACATCGAGGTAGTGCGCCGTCGCGAAGGGTAGCCACAGTAGGTCATCGGAGAACTTCGTGCGCACACCGGCGCCGGTGGGCGCATGCCACCAATGCTGCACATCGCCTTCGACGAACTGGCGTGAAGCGGCGAGCAGCAACTGGCGCCGCAACAAGTCGGGCGCGGCAACGGCCAGCGCCATCGTGTCCTGCAACTGATCGCGGAAACCGAAGGCACCGCCGGCCTGGTAGAAGCCGGCGCGGCCCCAGAGCCGGCAGGCGATCGTCTGGTAGAGCAGCCAGCGGTTCACGAGCGCATCGAACAGCGGGTCGGGTGTGCTCACGTGCACGGCGCCGAGCAAGCTGTCCCACAAGGCGCGCACCGCGTCTTCACGCTCTGCGGCATCGATCGGGATGGCCTGGCGGGCGAGTGCGCGCGCGGCTGTCGGGGTCTCGCCGTGGCCGAGCAGGAAGACACATTCGAGCTCGGCTCCGGCCTTCAGCACCAGGCTCGCGGCGATCGCAGCGCACGGGTCCAGCCCCGTGCCGGCGCGCTCGCCGAAATGGTCGGGCACGACCTGCCGACCGCGGGCGTCGAACAGCTCGCGGCGGTCGCAGGTCCAGTCCTGCAGGGCGGCACTGGCGGCGTCCTTGCCGCCCTTGTCGCCCTTGTCATCTCGGCAGCGCAGCGCGAAGAAGGCCGTGCCACCGCCGAAGCCGGCGTGGCTGTCGTTCTGCGTGGCGAGCAGCACATCCGTCGGTGATGCGCTGCGGTCGTTGCCCGACGAGGCCAGACGCTCGAAGGCCGTGCGCACCGATTGCCGGTCGGCGCGCCGCTCGCCCATCACCCACTCGGCCGCGCCGATCACACGCAGGCGTTGCGTGCGGCTGCCTTCGTTGCGCAGCGTGATGCGCACCTGCTTCACGGCCTGCGTCGCATCGACACACCAGCGCGCACGCACCATCACATCGCCACGGCCGTGGCTGATCTCGCTGATGCCCTGGCCGTGGTCGATGTCGTAGACGCCCTCGGCCTGGCCGCTGCCGGCGCCGAGGTTCCAGAGCTCGCGTGTGCGCAGGTCCTGGATGAAGAAGTGTTCGCTGCTCGCATCCGTCACCGGGTCGTTCGACCACGGCGTGAGCTGGTTCAGGCGGCTGTTGCCGGCCCAGGTGCTGCCCGCGCCGGCCTGCGACACGAGCGCGCCGAAGCCGGTGTTGGCCAGCACGTTCACCCACGGCCGCGCCGGCCGGCGCGCGGCGCTGACGCTGAAGCGGTAGCTGCCCGTGCTTGCATCGAACACGCCCACCGGCGCGAGCGCCGTGGGGCCGTGGGCCGCGGCAGGCAGTGCGGCCGAGGACTGCTCGCGCCGGCTGTCGAGCGCGGCGTCGTGCCAGTCGACCAGCTCCTGCACGTGGTGCGAGAGCGGGCGGCCGTCGGCATGCAGGCGCACCCGTGCCAGCGTGGCGAGGGTCGCCTGCTCGGTGGCCGACAACTCGTCGGCTTGCAGCACGCGCAGGGCGCCGGTGCGCGCCGGCAGGGTGGCCGCGGTGTCGGCCACGTAACGTTCGCGCAAGGCCAGCAGCTCCTGCTGCAAAGGCATCAGGTACGAGGCCGGTTCGGCGTTCAGCACCACGAGGTCGCAGGCCAGGCCACCCCAGGACCACAGGCGCAGCGCCTGCACGAGGCTGCGCACGAGGCGCACACCCTGCACCGCGCTGATCGCGACCACGATCACCGGCCGGTCGCCCGAGAGGCCGATGCGCCACAGCGAGCGCCGGTCGCACGAGGCGGCCTTGGCGGCGTCGCTCGGGCGGTCGGCTGTCGCGGCGGTCGCTGCCGCACCGATGCGGTCACCTACCGCCGCCGGCCGCGACATCAACAGCGCCAGCGTGGTCGTGAGCGTCTGCATCGCGGCGCGGTCGTCGGCGGTGCTGCGCTGCTCGCGCAGCCGGATGCTGGCGAAGGTGGCCGACATCAGGGTCGAGCGATCGACGACGGCGCTCTGCCGATAACGGTCGACCACCGCTTCGAGCGTGGAGCGGCCGGTGGCGGCGGCGGTGCCGAGCGTGACATGCGTGCTGCCATGCGCCGGCACCGTGAGGTGCAGCGAGAGCGCGGCGACCGGGTCGAGGCCGGTCGCCAGCGTCGCGTGGGCTTGCGCGGCCGCGTCGTACACCGCCAGCGGCTGTGACGCATCGCGGTCACGGCCGAGCCAGCGTGCCCGGTCGGTCTGCGCGCGCACGCCGCGCACGTGCTCGCCGGTGTCGGTGATGAAGTGCACCGCATGCAGCGCGTCTTCGCCGGGGCGGCGCGGCTTGCGGGCGACGTAGAGCGCGTGGTCGCTGGCGTCCCAATCGGCCTGCACAAAGAGGTTGGCGAAGGCCGGGTGCGCTTCGTCGGCGCGCGCTTCGGCGAGCGAGACCTCGAACATCGAGAGCAGCTCGATCTCGATCGGCTCGTCGGTGTGGTTCCACAGCTCGACACGGCGCAGCTCGATGTCGTCCTCCGGGCTCACCCACACCGTGCAGCGGCTGCGCAGGTCGGGCCAGTCGGCGTCGAGCGCGACCCGGTCGCTGTGGAAGGTGGCCGTGTAATGCGCCGCCGGGTCAGGCGCGGGGTGCTGGGTGATCGAGACCGGCGTGTCGAGCGCGTGGCGGCGCAGGTAGAAGAACGTGCCATGCGCATCGCGCAGCGCGTCGTCACGCCAGCGTGATACATCGGCCGCGCCGTAGCGGCTCCAGCCCGCGCCGTTCGCGCGCAGGGCCACGCTGTAGCGGCCGTTCGACAGCAGGTGCGTCGGTTGCAAGGCGGCTTCGCCCGGCACCACCTCGCGCGCGGCGCTCGGGCCGGGTTCGCGCTTGTCGGCACGGCTCGGTCCGGGTGGCGGGGCGAGCAGGCGCGACACTTCACGCGGCACGCGCTCTTGCAGCAGCGTGGCCACCGCGCCCAGGCGCGGGTCGGCCATACCCCAGCGTTTCGGCGCGTCCTGCAACAGCACGTTGGCGAGCGCCACGATCGTCATGCCCTGGTGGTGCGCCATGAAGGTGCTGACGGCGGTGAACGCACTGCCGGCGACCTGCCGCTCGGGGCTGTAGTCGAGTGCCTCGATGAAGCCGAGTGCGCCGCGCGTGTGCAAGGCTTCGAGCCGGCGCAGGTTGGCGATGGCCGCCTGCGGCTCCAGCATCGCGGCCAGCGCCGTGGCATAGGGCGCCACCACCACGTCGTCGGGGGGCGTGCGCCGCAGCGCGAGCCGCGGCACACCTTGCGGCGCGTACTGGTAGGCGAGGGTGTGGTCGCTCGCTGCATAGGCCGATTCCGAGATGCCCCAGGGCACGCCCAGCGCACGCGCATGCATCACCTGCTCGTGCAGGGCGCCGCGCTCGGCGCTTTCGAGGGCGCTGCCGGCGGGCTCGTCGAGCACGAGGGCGGGCATCAGGTACTCGAACATCGAGCCCGACCAGGAGCGCAGGCCGGCATCGCGCCCGACCGCGTAGAAGGGCCGGCCGAGCGCGCTCCAATGCGCCACCGGCACATCGCCCTTGGCGATCGCCCACAGGCTCGCTAGGCGCGATTCGGAGGCCAGCAGGTCGTAGTAACTCTTGTCGAGTTGCTGGTCGGCGATGCGGTAGCCGATGTGGAACAGGCGCCGCTGCGCGTCGTAGAGGAAGCCGAATTCGGTGTCGTCGGCGAGCTGGCGGCAGGTGGCAGCGAGGGCCGCGAGCCGTCCTCGGTTGACTCCCTCTCCCTCCGGGAGAGGGCAGGGGTGAGGGTCTTCGAGCGGCCACGATGCAGCCTCGCCGACCCTCACCCCAGCCCTCTCCCCATCGGGGAGAGGGAGTGACGCGGCGAGTTCTTCGCAGGCACTCGCGAACGCGACCAGGTGGCCGCAGAGGTTGCCGCTGTCGACCGTCGACACATAAGCCGGCGGCAGCGTCGCGAGCGTGCCGGTGTCGATCCAGTTCATGAAGTGGCCGCGGTGGCGCGGCAGCAATGCGAGCGTGGCGAGCGTGTTTTCGCAGCGAGTCAACAGCGCCTCGGTGTCGATCCAGCCAAAGCGCCGCGCGCAGGCGACGGACAGCAGGTACAGGCCGATGTTGGTGGGCGAAGTGCGCTGCGCGACCATCGTCTGCGGCACGGTCTGCACGTTGTCGGGCGGCAGGTGGTGGCTCTCGGCGTTCACATGGCGTTCGAAGAGTTGCCAGGTGTCGTGTGCCACGCCGAGCAGGTAACTGCGGTCGGCCGGCGCCAGCGTGTGCTGCGGTAACGGCGCACGCGGCCGGCTTGCCCAGGCCACCCACAGCGGCGTGCCCGCCCACAGCAGGCCGAGGCCGATGGCAATTTCCGGCGAGCGTGTGTGCAGGGCCAGCCACAACGCCGTCAGCGCCACGGCCGTCAGCGTGACCGGCGCATGCCGGCGCGCCAGGCCCTTCACGTCGTGCTGTACCGCGGCTTGTGCGGCCGCGGCGGTGGTCCATTGCAGGAGGCCGCGGCGGCTCACCGCCATGCGCCACAGCGCGCGGGCGATGGCGTCGCCAAGCGACAGCGCGTGTTGCAGCAGCAGGGCCAGGTTCCACAGCGTGCCACCCGCCGCGCGGCCCACGTCGGCGAGTGCGCTGCGGTAGAAGTGGCGCAGCGCCACGTCGTCGCGGCTCGGCGCGAGGCCTGCGATGGCACCGAGCAGCGGCCCCGCGCCGAAGGCCGCGGCTACCAGCAACAGCGCCGCGCCGGCGGGCACGAAGCCGCCCGCCAGGCTGGCCAGCAGCAGCGCCACCGAGAAGGGCGCGACGAGCGAGCGGCGCAGGTTGTCCGCCATCTTCCAGCGGTTGATGGTGCGCAGGCCGTAGCGGCCGGCGTGTGCCAGCACCGGCAGCAACTGCCAGTCGCCGCGGGTCCAGCGGTGCACCCGTGCGGCGGCCAGGTCGGCATGCATCGGTGCGTCTTCGATCAGGGTGATGTCGCTCACGCCGCCGCAGCGCGCGATCGAACCTTCGACGAGGTCGTGGCTCAGGATCTGCCCGGTCGGCAGGCGCCCACTCAGCACCGCATGCAGGGCGCCCACGTGCAGCAGGCCCTTGCCGCTGAAACTGCCTTCGTCGAACAGGTCCTGGTAGACCTCGGAGGTCGCGGCGCAGTACGGGTCCACACCACCCTGGCCGGCGAACAGCCAGTGGAAGGGTGTGGCCTTGCCCGGCGCCGGCAGCGGCGTGACGATGCGCGGTTGCAGGATGCCGAAACCGGCGACGATACGCCGGCGCGCCGCATCGATGCGCGGCCGGTTCAGCGGGTGCGCGGCCACGCCGACGAGTTCACGCAACGCGCCCGGTGGCAGCAAGGTGTCGCTGTCGAGCGTGACGATGTAGGGCGTGCCCGCGAGCGGCTGCGAGCGCGCGCCGAGATCGATGAAAGCGGGCGCGGCGGCCGTGCTTGCCGCACCCGCCAGCATCTCGACCAGTTGCTCCAGCTTGCCGCGTTTGCGCTCCCAGCCGATCCAGCGCTGTTCGCTCTCCGACCACAAGCGCGCGCGGTGCAGCAGCAGGAAGCGGCGCGGCGCGGCCGGGTCGGTCGGCGGGTAGCGCGCTTCGAGCCCATCGACGGCCGCCACCGCGGCGGCCAGCAAGGCGGCGTCGCCCTCGGCTTGTGCCGCGTCCGCATCCGCAAAGTCGCTCAGCAGCGCGAACTGTGCATGCGGCTCGTTGTTGGCGAGGTGATGGCGTTCGAGTTGATGCGCCAAGGCCTGCACCGCAGCCAGGCTCGTCAGCATCGCCGGCACCACGACCAGCACGCGGTGCTCGGGTGGAATGCCTTCGGCCAGCGCCAGCCGTGGCAGGCGGCGCGGCGGCACCGATTCGCTGATGAGGCGGTTCACCACCGCGATCACCGCCTCGCTCGCCGGCCACACGGCGAGTGCCGCCATCAAGCCCGCCCAAGGCAGGGGCAGTGCCGGCCCGCCGTTGTGCATCACGAACCACGCGGTGAGTGCCAGGCTGGCGAGTGTCACCGTGCCCAGGTAGGCGGGCAGCGCGAAGCGCCGGCGCAGGCTCGACCAACCCGGCAGCAGCGTGGGGCCGAGGCCGACCGCGCGGCGCAGCAGGCCGCGGCCGGCACCGCGCAGCCAGTAGCTGGGTGATTCGACCGGCGCGCCGGCCGCGCGTGCGAGGGTGTCGGGCGGCGTGCCCATGAGCGCCAGCAGCGCACGCGCAACCGACAGCTCGCTGCGCTTGCTGCGCCGGGCCAGGGCTTCGATGGCGTGCAGGGTCGAATCCTGCGTGTCGTCGCGCTCGGCGCGGAAGATGGGTGAGCCTTGCAGCAACTGCATCAAGGCGCTGGTGCGTGCGATCAGGCTGCGCCAATCGGTGTCGGCCAGCAGGCGCAACGAGGTGATGGCATTGCCTACGCTGAGGTTGTTGGCGGCCTGCTCGGCCTGCTGTTGCACCTGCGCGCCGGCCGGGTCGGGCAAGGCCTCGGCAAGCGCGCGCGTGAGCGCCTGCGTGAGGCCTTCGCGGCCGCGTGCGGCGGGCGTGCCGAGGGCGGCGCGGCGGCGCTGTGCGACCTGCAAGGCGAAGGCCTGGCCGACACCGCGCGCACGCATCGTGCCGAACATCGTGTCGACTTCGTCTTGTGCATCGCTGGGCGCGGCGGCGGCGTCGTCGAGCGCGTCGCACCACAGGTTCGCCACTTCGCGCGCCGCCTTCGATGCCGCCACAAGTTCGGCCAGGCGGCGCAGGTTCTCGATCAGCACCACACGCAAGGTGGTGGGCAGCGCCCACAGCTCGCCGAGTGTCGGTTCGCGGTTCTCCTGATAAGCACTCAGGAAGTCGCCGAGCAGGGTTTCGTCGAAGGCGCTGTCGGTGTGCGCCACGAACGCCCAGGCGATGCCGTAGACCCGCGGCAGGCCAGCCAGATGCGCGTCCACCAGCACCGGCAGGTCGCGGAAGTAGCGGCGCGGCAGGCCTTCGTGAATCTCCTTGACCTGGGCGACGACGACATGGAAGTTGTCGAGCAACCATTCGCCGGCCGGGCTCACATGGTGGCCGGTGTGTTCCTGCAAGCCGATGTAGCGGTGCGCTTCGTTGAGCACCCGGATGTTGTCCGCCAGGCGCGGAAAGAAGGCCGGCGCGCGCCTTGCGCGCACCGCGGCGGCGTGCGCTTCGCCGAGGCTGTGGCCGTGCTGGCGGAAGCGTGCCGCGCCGAAGATCTCGGCCCGGATCGGCGCCTCGATGGCGCCGCGCGCCGGGTCGAGGATGGCGAGCGCCTCCGCACCGGCGTGAGGAACGTGCCGGCGCAGGGGCGCGTTGTTCATGAGGTTCAGCGCATCACGGCGGCGGTGTCACGCTGGCAAGGAACTGCCGAGTAGCACCAGCACCGTCAGCACCGTCAGTGTGGTGACGAAGCGCGGCGCCAGAAAGTCGTCCAGCGCTTCGGCCACGTAACGCAGGCGGTGCAGCGGGCCGCGCGCAAAGGCAGCGCACTGGCGGAGGTGGTCGCCCAGGTGGGTCGGGTCGGCGAGCGCAAAGGCGATGGCAGGGGGTGACATGCGGGCTCCTGGTGGTAAGGCGGATTTGTGCGGGCGACGGCGCCCGGCGGTGGGAAGGCGAGCTTAGGAAGGTGGGCGGTGCTTGTCTGTCTGCTGGCGCACTTTGGGTGGCGCTTGTTCCTGGCGCGGCGGGGCGGTCAGGCGCGCCACCAGCAGCGCGGCAATTTGCGCTACCAGGCCGGTGAGCAGGGCCGGGCGCGCCAGCCAACGCCAGGGTTTGGCGCGCACCAGCAGCGCGCCAGCCACCGCCGAGGCGCCGAGCACCGCAGCCGGATGGCGACGCACCAGGGGTGCGATGGTTTCGCGCGCCGCCGCTTCGGCGACACGCACGGTGGTGTGCAAGGGGTGGCGCGACCAGCGGTCCGTCAGCGCATCGATGGCCAGTGCAGCGAGCGGCTGGCCACGCAGCTTTTGCAGCCAGCCCGAGAGACCGGCGCCGCTGCCGCTCGTGTCGGCACGCGCAGCGTCGTCGTCCGCGAGCCAGCGTGTCATGTTCGCGCGCGAGCGAGCCAGGCGTTCTTGCGCCGACAGGTCAGCGGGCGCAGCCTCGGCTGGTGGCAGCGCGTCAGGCAAAGCGCTCATGCCTCACCTGCGCTGCGCAACATGGCCGCGTCCTCGGCCAACTGGTGCCGAAACGTCACCAGCAGATCTCCCGTGGCCACGGCCCCGCTCATCGCCGAAGCCCACAGTGCCAGCGCCCACGGCAGAGCGGGCGTCAGCACCAGCAGCCAGGGCAGCCGCAGGCTCTCGGCCGGCAGCGCCGCCCACAGCATCAAAGCCACCCCGCCCAGCACCACACCCACCGCCGCAGCGGCCAGCGCCACGAGTTGCAGCGCGAGCCGCCGCTTCAGCAAGCCGGCGGTGGATGTGAGTTCCTCGGCCAGCAGGTCGGTGTAGGCCGCCACATGCTCGGCCAGCAACTGCGGCCGCGCCGTGACGAGGCGGAACAGGGGGTGGACCATGGCGGGTGAGGTCTTAGTCGCGGCCGCCGAACGAGCGGCTGGCCAAGGTGACCAAGGCCATCAGCGCGGCACCGACCGCCGCAGCGATCAACACCGACTTGACCGGTTCGTCCTTGATGTAGCCGACCGTCGAATCGGCCAGGTGCGAGGTCTGGTCGCGCAGTTGCTGCGTGCCTTCGCGCACCGCAGCCACACCGCGGCTCGTGAGGCGGCGTGCATCAGCGGCCAGGCCCTTGAGGGCTTCGTCGGTCTGGGCGCGGGCTTCGTCGACCAGGTTGGCGGCGGTGTCGCCGTAGTTGGCGTTGGGGGTGTTCATGGGGTGATCCTTCGGGTGGTGAGTGAGGGGGGTTTCGGGGAGTCGGCGCGTCAACTGCGCTTGATGATCCCGAACAGGAAACTCGCGATCGCCAGCACGACGAAGACGAAGAACAGGATCTTGGCGATGCCGACGGCGCCGGCGGCAATGCCGCCGAAGCCGAACAGCGCAGCGATCAGCGCGATGACGAAGAAGACAACGGCGTAATGCAACATGGTGAAAGCCTCCAGGGCAGGGTGTGAGTGGTTCGCCTGGCACATCGGCCCTGCGATGAGAGAAGCTTAAAAAATGTGCGCCCCGGCGGGCATCGGCAGGCGGCGTCTTGGCCTGTCGGACGGGACAGCGTCCCGGTGTAGGACGGGGCCGACAACGCAGCCGCACTTCAGGCGTCAGCTCAGGCGGTGACTTCGAGCGGCAGGGTCGCGCTCAGGCAGGTGCCAGCGCCGGGTGAGGACTGCACGCGCAACTGCCCGCCGTCGCCTTCGATGCGGTAGCGCATGCCCAGCAGGCCGTACGAACCGGCCCGGGAGCCGACCATCTTGAAACCCACGCCGTCGTCGGTGACGGACACGCTGGCCTGGCCATCCTGCGGCCCCAGCCTGATCTGCACGGTGTGGGCCTGCGCGTACTTGGCCACGTTGTTCAGCGCCTCCTGCACCAGGCGGAACAGCGTCAGCTCGCTCTGCGGCTTCAGCGCCACCGCTTCGAGCGTGCAATCGATGCGGATGTCGGCACCCGCGGCGAAATCGCGCGCCAGGATTTCGAGTGCCGGCACGAGGCCGAGGTTGCTGAGCGTCGAGGGCCGCAGGTCTTCGGTGATGCGGCGGGTGAGCGCGATGATGCTGTTGAGCGTGTCGTTCAGGTGCACCAGCCGCTCCAGCGCCTCCGGTGACACGAGGGCGATGCGTGTCTTGACCCGCGCGGCGTCGAGCTTGGCGGCAGTGAGCAGGGAGCCCAGTTCGTCGTGCAACGCACGCGCCAGGCGGTTGCGCTCGTCTTCGCGGGCGGTTTGCAGGTGGCGCGCGAGTTCGGCAAATTCCTGCGTGCGACTATCGAACTGCGCTTGCAGTTCGGCGCGGGCCGATTCCGCCACCTCGATGCGGGTGCGTTCCAGCGTGCGGCGCTGGCGCAGGTAGAGCAGGAGCACCAGCACGCTGATGCCGCCCATCGCGATCAAAGCGATCTGGAAGGCGAGCAGTGCGTCCATCGTCATGTGAAGCTCATCCCGGCAAGGGCATAGACTCGAAGCTCTGCAACATCGTTCGAGCCTACGCCGTGATTCGCATTGTGATTGCCGATGACCATGCCATCGTGCGCACCGGTCTGCGCCAGTTCTTCTCCGAGCAGGTCGACCTGCGCGTGACCGGCGAGGCCGCCAACGGTCGCGAAGCGCTCGAACTGGTGCGCAAGGGCGACCTCGACGTGCTGCTGATGGACCTGCAGATGCCCGACCAGAGCGGTGTGGATGCGCTGGCCGCCATCAAGGCGCGTGCGCCGGAGTTGCCGGTGCTGATTCTTTCGGGCTTCCCGGAAGCGCATTACGCGACGACGCTGCTCAAGCAAGGCGCGAGCGGCTACCTCAACAAGGAATGTGACCCGGAAGAGATCGTCAAGGCGATCCGCACCCTTTACCGCGGCCGCAAGTACATCACCGCCGGTGTGGCCGAGATGCTGGCCGACGGGCTCGACGGCAGTGCCGCGAAGTTGCCGCACGAACAACTCTCCGAGCGTGAATTCCAGGTCTTCCTTCGCTTGGCCAAGGGCGAAACCATCGGCCACATGGCCGAGAGCATGTCGCTCAGCGTGAAGACGGTCAGCACCTACCGCACGCGGGTGATGGAGAAGATGAACCTCGCCTCGAACAGCGACCTCACCTACTACGCGATGAAGAACGGGCTGATCCAGTAGCCGGTCGCCCTTCACGCCGGCAGCGCGCCGAGCGAGGCGGCCTCGCTGTCATCTCCGCTGCCACCTGCGGCCAGCCGGCCGCAATAGCGGATCAGCGCGTCGATCTCGTTGGATTTGTCGAACACCTGGTCGGCGCCCAGGTCGAGGCACTTGCGGCGCATTTCGGCGGTGGCGAAGTTGCTCAACACCACGAGCTTGATGCGGCGGTTGCCGCTGCGCACCGCCTTCAACACGCCCAGGCCGGTGCCGCGGGTCAGGAAGATGTCGATGATGCCCAGATCGCAGGTGTTCGCCGGGTCGTTCAGCCAGGCAATCGCGCCGGCTTCGTCGGCGGCCATGCCGACGACTTTCAGCGGCAGCATTTCCTCCAGCGCGGCCACCAGGTTCTCGCGGATGACGGGGCTGTCTTCGGCGATGAAAGTGCGGAGGTCGGTGGTCAAGGGGCGGGGGCCGGGTGGCGTGGCCGGGTTGCAGGGACGGTTCAGGGTCGCGCACGGCCCCAGGTCCAAGCATCGGGCCGGCGGCGGCCGCGCGCCATCGGTGTTGACCGCGGTGCCGGGTAGGGCCTGTCCTACACGGCCCGCTCAGAACAGGTGGCCGACGTTGAACAGCGTCGCCAGCCCGAGCGCCGCGAAGATCAGCGCGGCGATGCCGTGCACCAGCGGCATCGACACCTTCTTCGCGATCGTGTCGCCGAGGAACACGGCGGGCACGTCGGCCAGCATCATGCCCAGCGTGGTGCCGCCCACCACCGACAACAGGTCGTGGTAACGCGCGGCCAGCGCCACGGTGGCGATCTGGGTCTTGTCGCCCATCTCGGCGAGGAAGAAGGTCAGCACGGTGGTGCCGAACACGCCGAAGCGCTGCGCGCTGGTGGCGGTGTCGTCGTCGATCTTGTCGGGCACCAGCATCCAGCCCGCCATCGCGATGAAGGACAGGCCGATCACCCAGCGCAGCACGTCCGGCCCCAGCGCGCGCGCCACGCCTTCGCCGAGCGCGCCGGCCAGGCCGTGATTCACCAGCGTGGCCACCAGGATGCCCAGCACGATGGGCGCCGGCCGGCGGAACTTAACCGCCAGCAGCATCGCCAGCAACTGGGTCTTGTCGCCCATCTCGCCGAGGGCGACCACGCCGGTGGATACCAGAAACGCTTCCATCCAACCTCCAGGGGCCAGGACAACAGGGACCCCTGCAAATGCGCGGCGGCCATGCCCCCACCGCGGGGCTGGCCGCGATTGTAGAGAGCGGGTCGAGCCCGGAGCAGGCGTGAGGCTGCTGCGCTCAGTCCACCGCGAAGCAGTACAGGCGCCCGGCGCCGCCGGTGCTCACCAAGGCTTCGTCGTTGCAGGCGCGGGTCGCGTGCGAAGCGTTCCAGGACTTGGCCGGTGCCGATTCATCCAGCCCGGTGCGGTCGTGGTGGCCGACGATGGCCGAGCCATTGGTACTGGACGTCCAGTTGTTGCAGGTGGCTTCCGTCGCCATGCCCTCGGGCGTGGAGCCGGTCAGGATGTCGTGCTGGTTCGGCGTGTCGCCGCGGCCGTTGTTCACCTCGCCCTTTTCGGTCAGCGCGGTCAGCTTGTTCAGGTTGTTCGTGCCGTGCAGTTCGTCCACGCTGTTGGCGATCACCTCGCCCTTGGCGTTGCGCCACGGCCCGCTGCCGATGCGCTCGCGTGCATTCACTGCCGGCGTGTCGCCCACCGCGCTGGTGCTCAGGTAGGCGTGCCAGCGGCGCTGCCCCGCCCCGGCGGCCTCGGCCAGGGACTGGCAGTGCTGGTCGGCACCCGCGAGCCCGCCGAAGTCCGCCCCCCGGCCGCTGCCGGTGCTGCTGACGAAGAAGCTCATCGGCGACTTGGGGCTCATCGAGGTACAAGCGGTCATGGCAACCAGGGCCAGCGCGGCGATCAGCGGCAGGGTTTTTCTTGAGGTCATGGTGTCTCCTTGAGCCAGGTGGGGGCAGGTGCGCGACGGCGTGCCGCGACCAGAAGCCGGCACGCCCATCCGCGCGCCGACAGGAGGTGTACGCACAGGGCGGGGATTTCTTCCCGGGTTTGAAAACTGCGGGCGCCTGGATGATTCCGGCTCCGGAACGCATCGGCCGCAACCACTGATTCAGACGGCTCGGTTCGACTCCTCGGCTGCATGGGCGGTCGCGGAAGGGGACGCTCCGGAACGGTCATTGACTTCGGGCGAATGGGCTCGGAATGTCCATGCGCAAGCGGCGCTGACCCAGAGTGGCCATCGACGCGCACAGATGGCAAACTGGTACGGCGTCGAAAGCACGTCAGGCGCCAAAAAAATGAAGTCGTGTGCAAAGACAACGGGAGACAGTCATGGCGAAGGGCTACTGGATCGTTCGCGTCGACATCACGGACCAAGAGCAATACAAGGCGTACATGGCGGCCAATGTGGGTCCGTTCAAGAAGCACGGAGCTCGCTTTCTCGCTCGCGCCGGACGGCTCGAAAATCCAGAAGGAACGGCACGCTCTCGCAATGCTGTGATCGAGTTTCCCAGCTACGAAGCCGCTCTCGAATGCTGGAAGTCGCCCGAATACCAAGAAGCAATCAAACTACGACAGTCGGTCTCAACACTCGATCTCGTCATCATCGAAGGCTACGAAGATCCTCAGCCATCATAAAGACGAGCGCCAAATCTCCGTTCGTCGCTGCAGCGCCTAACCCTTCGCTCGAGCGGACCTCCACCGGCAAGGCACCTTGGCCGCGAGGCTTTCATGCTTATCATCCGCCTCGCGGCCAAGCTACCTCGCCGGTGGCGGCCGCTCAGCTCAAACGTTAGCCCGCATTGGAGGCGCCATGTCGAACACTGCCGACG
>JANYJL010000146.1 GCA_025361845.1 Rhizobacter sp. | reverse complement strand
CTGTCAATCACCCGACGGTACGGTGTTTCGATAAAACCGTATTCGTTCAAGCGGGCATATAAGGCCAAGGAATTGATCAGTCCAATGTTAGGACCTTCTGGTGTCTCGATCGGGCACACACGACCGTAGTGGGTCGGATGCACGTCACGCACTTCGAAGCCGGCACGTTCGCGGGTCAAACCACCCGGGCCCAGGGCGGAGACACGCCGCTTGTGCGTGATCTCGGAGAGCGGGTTGGTCTGGTCCATGAACTGCGACAGCTGCGACGCGCCGAAGAACTCCTTCAAGGCAGCCGAGATCGGCTTGGAGTTGATCAGGTCGTGCGGCATCAGCGCTTCGGTCTCGGCCTGGCCGAGGCGTTCCTTCACGGCCTTTTCGATCCGTGCCAGACCCGAGCGGTACTGGTTCTCGGCCAGCTCGCCGACACAGCGCACACGGCGGTTGCCGAGGTGGTCGATGTCGTCCACTTCGCCGCGGCCGTTGCGCAGCTCGACGAGGATCTTCACCACGTCGAGGATGTCTTCGTTGGAGAGCGTCATCGCGCCTTCGGCGACGTTGCGGCCGACACGCGCGTTGAACTTCATGCGGCCCACACGCGACAAGTCATACGTGTCGCCGCTGTAGAACAGGCGGTGGAACAGCGCTTCGACGGCGTCTTCGGTCGGCGGCTCGCCGGGCCGCATCATGCGGTAGATGGCCACACGCGCGGCCAGCTGGTCGGCGGTTTCATCCGCGGCCAGGGTCTGCGAGATGTAGGCGCCTTCGTCCAGCTCATTGGTGTACAGGCAAGGAATTTCCTTGATGCCTGCGACACGCAGCTTCTTCAGCAGCGCTTCGGTCAGTTCGTCGTTGGCCTTGGCCAGGATCTCGCCGGTGTCGGCATCGACCACGTTGCGGGCCAGCATCCGGGCCAGCACGTAGTCTTCCGGCACGCTGATGAACTTGGTTTCCGATTGCTCGATCGAGCGCACATGGCGCGCGGTGATGCGCTTGTCCTTCTCGACGACGACGGTGCCGTCCTTGTCGGTGATGTTGAAGCGGGCGATTTCACCGCGCAGACGATCAGCGACGAATTCGAGCTGGGCGCCCGAATCCATCAGGCGGAAGTTGTCGAACACGAAGAAGTTCGCGAGGATCGCTTCCGGGTTCAGGCCGATCGCCTTCAGCAGGATCGTCACCGGCATCTTGCGGCGACGGTCGACGCGGAAGTACAGGATGTCCTTCGGGTCGAACTCGAAGTCGAGCCAGGAGCCGCGGTACGGGATGATGCGGGCGCTGAACAGCAGCTTGCCGCTCGAGTGCGTCTTGCCCTTGTCGTGTTCGAAGAACACGCCCGGCGAACGGTGCAGCTGCGAGACGATCACACGCTCGGTGCCGTTCACGATGAAGGAGCCGTAGTCGGTCATCAGGGGCACTTCGCCCATGTAGACCTCTTGTTCCTTGATTTCCTTGACCGTCTTGGCCTGCGGGCTCTCACGGTCGTAGATGATCATTTGCAGCTTCGCGCGCACGGCGGCGGCGTAGGTCAGGCCACGCTGCTGGCACTCCCGCGTGTCGAACGCGGGCTTGGCCATGTTGAACTCGATGAACTTCATTTCCACGTAGCCGTTGTGCGAAACAATCGGGAACGCGGACAGGAATGCGGCTTGCAGCCCTTCGGGCTTGCGTTTCTGGGGTGCCACGTCCTTCTGCAAGAAGGCGACGTAGGACTCCTTCTGCATCGTCAGCAGGTAGGGAACGTTGAGAACACTCTCGCGCTTGCCGAAGCTCTTGCGGATCCGCTTGCGCTCGGTGTAGCTGTAGGGGGTTGCGTGCTGCGCCATAGGTATTTCCCACTCCGTGTCGGGACGCACCACTCGGGCCTTGAGCAGCGCTGTCCATCGACGACTGTCTTGCGAACCCCGCGCTCGGCAGCGGGGCTGTACCTGCTTGGTGGTTGGCCACTACCAACCGCTGGCGGACAACCCCGGCATTGCACCGGGGCCCGACCAAACCTGTTCTCTGCAGTCGGATCAGAGAACACTTCCAAAGGCAGCGTGCTGTCTTTGGAAGTGCTCCCCGGGGTTTGAGCCCCCGGGAGCAACAGCCGGCTTACTTGACTTGGGCTTTCGCGCCCGCGTCGGTCAGCTTCTTGAGAGCGGCTTCAGCATCAGCCTTCGGGATGGCTTCCTTGACGGGCTTCGGAGCGCCGTCGACCAGGTCCTTGGCTTCCTTCAGGCCCAGGCCCGTCAGTTCGCGCACGGCCTTGATGACCTGCACCTTGTTGGCGCCGGCTTCGAGCAGCATCACGGTGAATTCCGTCTGCTCTTCGACGACAGCGGCAGCACCGCCACCACCACCGCCGGCCGGAGCCGACATCGCCGCGGCGGACACGCCGAACTTCTCTTCAATTGCCTTGACCAGGTCGTTGAGGTCCATCACCGACATGCTGTCGAGTGCGGTCAGGAATGCGTCTTTATCGAATGCCATTTTGAGTTTCCAGTTCAGTAAAAGGTTGCTTGTTCAGACGTTGTCGTCAGGGTCGGATCAGGCGGCCGGTGCGGCTTCAGGGGCGGCGTCCGGCGCAACGGCGGCTGCCGTCACGGGGGCTTCGGCGGCGGCAACTTCGGCCACCGCTTCTGCTGCCACTTCGGCCACCACTGCCGGTGCGGCTTCCACAGCCGGCACCGCGCGCTGTTCGGCGATGGCCGCCAGCACCCGCGCGAAGCGCGAGATTGGCGACTGCATCAGGCCGAGCAATTGCGCCAGCAGCACTTCCTTGCTCGGGATCGCGGCCAGGGCTTTCACCCCGTCTGCGCTCAGAGCCTTGCCGGCGTAGGCGCCTGCCTTGATGACGAGCTTGTCGTTGCCCTTGGCAAAGTCAGCGATGACTTTGGCCGCGGCGACAGCGTCTTCCGAAAAACCGTAGATCAGCGGGCCGACCATGCTCGCCGAGGCCACTTCGAACGGTGTGCCGGCAACGGCGCGACGGGCGAGTGTGTTCTTCAGGACATGAAGGTACACACCCTTGTCGCGCGCTTGCTTGCGCAACGCGTTCAAGTGGTCCACGGTGAGGCCACGGTATTCAGCCAGCGCGAGCGTCTGTGAGCGGGCCGCTTGGGCCGCCACATCCGTCACCACGGTCTGCTTCTCGCTTTTGTTGAGACTCAAGGTCTGCTCCTCACAATCGTGCCGTTGAGCGCTTGCGCACCGCCCGGCACACCAAAGTTCAGCGACCTTTCGAACGGGAACTCGTGTTCTCTTTCGGCGGGACCGCCATCTGCGCTGGCTTGTTGCTTCGCCGGGCTCGCGCCCGGTTCGGCCTTCCATTAAGCGATCACATGGATCGCACCAGCGGTCTTGGATGGCCTGTACGTTCCTCGCGGTTCGCTCAGCCCACCAAACTCTTCAGGTCGGCACCAGACTCGTGCCGACCCTCAAAACCATTTAGGCAACAACCGGTGCCGCATTGATCGATGCGATTTCAACGCGGGCGCCCACGCCCATCGTCGAAGACACCGCGACCTTGCGCAGGTAGATGCCCTTGCTCGTCGCCGGCTTGGACTTGTTCAACGCCTCGATCAGCGCGCGCAGGTTGCCCACCAGCTTGTCGGATTCGAACGAACGGCGGCCGATCGTGGCGTGCACGATGCCGGCCTTGTCGACACGGAACTGCACCTGGCCGGCCTTGGCGTTGCGCACGGCCTGGGCCACATCGGGCGTGACCGTACCGACCTTCGGGTTCGGCATCAGGCCGCGCGGGCCCAGGATCTGACCGAGCGTACCGACGACGCGCATCGTGTCGGGCGAAGCGATCACGACATCGAAGTTCATCACGCCGGCCTTGATCTGCTCGGCCAGGTCTTCCATGCCGACGATGTCGGCGCCGGCGGCCTTGGCTTCTTCGGCCTTGGCGCCTTGCGCGAACACGGCCACACGCTTGGTCTTGCCGGTGCCGTTGGGCAGCACGACGGCGCCGCGAACGACCTGGTCGGACTTCTTGGCGTCGATGCCGAGTTGCACGGCCACGTCGATTGACTCATCGAACTTGGCGGTCGCGCATTCCTTGACGATCGCAAGCGCGTTGTCCAGCGGGTAGAGCTTGTTGCTGTCGACTTTGCCGGCGGTCGCCTTCTGGCGTTTGGTCAGAGCGGCCATGTCAGATGCCCTCCACGGTGATGCCCATCGAGCGGGCAGAGCCGGCGATGGTGCGGATGGCGGCGTCCATGTCGGCCGCCGTCAGGTCCTTGATCTTGGTCTTGGCGATTTCTTCAACCTGCGCGCGCGTGAGCTTGCCGACCTTGTCGACGTGCGGCTTGGCCGAACCCTTGTCGAGCTTGGCGGCCTTCTTCAGCAGCACCGAAGCCGGGGGTGACTTCATCACGAAGGTGAAGGACTTGTCCGCGAACGCGGTGATCACGACCGGCAGCACGAGGCCGGGCTCGACACCTTGGGTCTGGGCGTTGAACGCCTTGCAGAACTCCATGATGTTCAGGCCACGCTGACCCAGGGCCGGGCCGATCGGGGGAGACGGGTTTGCTTTGCCCGCCGGGATTTGCAGCTTGATGAAGCCGACAATCTTCTTTGCCATCTGTTTCTCCAAATCAAGCTCGGCAGCCGAGGCTGGAGCTTGTTGAGTTCAAACGCGCAGGGCTGGTTACCTGCGCTCCTCGTGCCGATGTCTCGTCATCGGCTGGCAACGGGCGGGATTCACGATGGCCGAAGCCGCCGCGAGCCTCCCGCCAGGCTCGTCAAATCTTTTCGACCTGGGCGAAGTCGAGTTCCACCGGCGTCGCACGGCCGAAGATCGTGACCGAGACACGCACCTTGGACTTGTCGTAGTTGACGTCCTCGATCGCGCCGTTGAAGTCGGTGAACGGGCCTTCCTTGACACGCACCAGCTCGCCGACGACCCACTCGACCTTGGGGCGCGGCTTCTCGACACCCTCTTGCATCTGCGTGACGATCTTCAGCACTTCGGCTTCGGAGATCGGCGAGGGGCGGTTCTTCGCGCCACCGACAAAGCCGGTGACCTTGCTTGTGTGCTTCACCAAGTGCCAGCTGTCATCGGCCATTTCCATTTCGACCAGCACGTAGCCGGGGAAGAAGCGGCGCTCGGTGACAGCCTTCTTGCCGTTCTTCAGCTCGACGACTTCTTCCATCGGCACGAGGATGCGGCCGAATTTGTCTTGCATGCCCGAGCGGTCGATGCGCTCGCGCAGGTTGCGCTCGACGGCCTTTTCCATGCCCGAATAAGCGTGCACGACGTACCAGCGCTTGTTGGTGGCCGGGGCGATCGAGGCCACGGCCTCGGCGTTGTTAGCGACTTGTTCGGTCATTGTTTTTGCCTCAACGCTTCCAGCCCAGGATCAGGTCGTAGAGCGCCCATTCCAAGGTCTTGTCGGTCAGCCACAGGAACAGCGCCATCACAAACACGAAGGCGAACACATAACCGGTCATCTGGGTGGCTTCCTTGCGGGTCGGCCACACCACCTTGCGCACTTCGCGAGAGGAATCACGACCGTAGGCGATCAATTCCTTGCCCGACTCGGAAGTGAAAAACGTCGCCACCGCGCCTGCCATCAAGACCAGCAGGGCGATCACGCGCAGCCACAGGTCTTGTTTGCTCAACATGTAAAACACGACGACCGCCGCAACGACGAGCACAGCAGCAACTGCCAGCTTCGCTTTGTCAGCGCCGGTCGAGACGGTTTCGACTTGAGGATTGGACATGGTTCTCGTTTCACTCGCGCGGCAAGGGCATCAAGCCCACACCGTCTTCTCTAGCAGCAAAGCCCGCAGGGACTTTCGACGTGTCCTTGCGGGCTTGCGGGGCCACCAGGTTGAGGTCGTTCAGACCTTGTTCCTGGCAGGGGCGGAGGGCATCGAACCCCCAACCTCTGGTTTTGGAGACCAGCGCTCTGCCAATTGAGCTACGCCCCTGTTGACTCTTTGTTTACCGCATCACTCCATGATCTTTGCAACGACCCCGGCACCGACGGTGCGGCCGCCTTCGCGAATGGCGAAGCGCAGGCCCTCTTCCATCGCGATCGGGTTGATCAGCTTCACGGTGATGCTGACGTTGTCGCCGGGCATGACCATTTCCTTG
>JANYJL010000120.1 GCA_025361845.1 Rhizobacter sp. | reverse complement strand
GGCATCTGGGCGGCGCAGATCTTCATCAAGCACACCCAGGCGCCGGACGCGACTGCGTCCACCGACGCGGCGCCCTGACGGGTTGGCGCCTTGCTGCGCATCGACGACATCCGCCAGCGCCTGCGAGAGCACGGCGCGCTGCCGGTTCATGAACAGCGTGTGCTGCGTTTGTGGTCGCAGGCCAAGGCGCAAGACAGCGGCAAACGTCGCCCCGAAGACTTCATGCCGCGCGCACTGCGCGACGCACTGCCCGCGCTGATCGACGCACTGGCGGGCCTGGCGCGCCTGCGCTCGGAACATCCGGCGGCCGATGGTTCGGCGCGCCTGCTGGTCGAGCTGAGCGATGGCCAGACGGTCGAAAGCGTGCTGCTGCCGCGCGAGGGTTTGTGCATCTCCAGCCAGGTCGGCTGCGCGGTCGGCTGCGTCTTCTGCATGACCGGGCGCGACGGCCTGCTGCGCCAGCTGGGCAGCGCCGAGATCGTCGCCCAGGTGGTGCTTGCGCGCCGCCTGCGCCCGGTCAAGAAAGTGGTGTTCATGGGCATGGGCGAGCCCGCGCACAACCTCGACAACGTGCTCGAGGCGATCGAGCTGCTCGGCACCGCCGGCGCCATCGGCCACAAGAACATCGTGTTCTCGACGGTCGGCGATGTGCGTGTGTTCGAGGCCTTGCCGCGCGGCGTAGTCAAACCTGCGTTGGCCTTGTCGCTGCACTCCACCCGGGCCGAGTTGCGCGCCGAACTGCTGCCGCGCGCCCCTCGCATCACCCCCGAAGAGTTGGTGGAGCGCGGCGAGGTCTACGCGCGCGCCACCGGCTACCCGATCCAGTACCAGTGGGCCCTGCTCGACGGCATCAACGACAGCGAGGCCGAGGTGGACGGCATCGTGCGCCTGCTCGCCGGCAAGTACGCCATCATGAACATGATCCCGTACAACAGTGTCGATGGCCTCGACTTCAAGCGGCCCGCGCCCGAGCGCGCCGAAGCGATGGCCCTGGCGCTGCGCCGCCGCGGCGTGTTGACCACCTTGCGGCAATCGGCCGGGCAGGATGTCGACGCGGGTTGTGGCCAGTTGCGCTCGCGGGTTTCGCCCGTACTGCTCAGCAGAGGCCCACGCGCTTGCACAACTTCTCCGCAATGATGTCGGCGGTGTCACCGAGCACGCTGCTGATGAAGGCGGCGGCGATGAATGCCTTGACCCCCAGGTAGGCCGACACCGCGGCGATCAGCGTGGCAGGCAATGCCGGAAGCGCCGCAGCGGCGACGATCGCGAGCGCCAAGGCCTTTGCCGTGATCTTGCAGGCGCGGCACTTGAACGGCGATGCACCGCTCGGCCCGGGGGAAGGCGGCGAATTCGGTGGAACCTGCGGATGAAAGGCCATGGCCGTGACGGCATAGGGGACAACGCCGCTCACGGCGGAGAGCTGCCAAAGGCCACGAACCGGGCTCTCCAGAATCACCATCCCGGGCTTCGACGAGATGAAAGTGCCGGGTCGCACCGTCGGGGTGTTCAGCGGGTTTCCGTTCGGGTCCACCAGCGACAGTGTGGCGTCGAGGTAGGGCGGGAACAGGCCGTTCGGCGTCGAGAGTGTCGCCAGCAGAAACTCGACGGGAAACTCGGGCCGGACATCGAACTCGACGGTTCGGATGGGTGAGCCGTCGGGCTCATGCACCACGAGTTCCAGCTGGGTGGCCCAGTCGGGTACGGTGGAAACGTAAACCTCGGGTGTGTTGACCACAGTTGCCTCCGTTGGGTTCGGACTGCTCTGTCACGTCGCTCACATTGCTCGCATCGCGCGAAGCCTCGGCATTCTGCGCCGAACCGGCGTGGAAGGCCAAGCGGGCGCTGCCACCTCTCGCTCGAAGGGGGTTGCGTTTCCAGGCTTCAACGCCGATGCTGAAAGGCTGGAGTGACCCCCACCATGGCGCAGATCGACGACCCCTTCCCGGAGCCGCCCCCGCCGCGCGGCACGGTGCTCTGCATCGAAGACCAGCCGATCCACATGGACGTGGTCGAAGCGGTGCTCGCGCGCTTCGAGGGCATCCGCATGATCAAGGCCTACAACGGGCGTGACGGCGTGATGCTCGCGCAGACCGCGCACCCCGATGTGGTGCTGCTCGACATGAACCTGCCCGACATCACCGGCCTGGACGTGGTGCGCGAGCTGAGCGTGCTGATCTCGCAGCGCGAACTGCGCATCGTGCTGCTCACCGCCGATTCGTTCTCGATCGACGTGGTGAAGGCGCTCAGCCTCGGCGCGCACGATTACTGGGCCAAGCCGATGGATGTCGATCAGGTGACGACAAGCCTGGCGCGCCTGCTCGACGGGCTGCCGCGGCGGCGCGTGTCGCCGTAGCGCTGCCCGGCTGCTAGAACTTGAGCTTGCCGGTGAGGATGTCCCACCAGAGCCGCCAATCACCCATGAAGCTGAGCCGTGGGTACTTGAAGGTGGCGGGCCGGTTGTGTTCGAAGAAGAAGTGGCCGACCCAGGCAAAGGCATAGCCCTGAAGCAGCGCAACGGCAATGAGCCAACCGTTCTGCGTGGCGATCGCGGAACCGAGCAGCAGAACGGCCATGCTCGTGCCGACAAAATGCAGACGGCGAGACGTTCGGTTCGAGTGTTCGCTCAGGTAGAACGGGTAGAACTCGGCGAAACTTCGGTAGGTCTTGTCGTCGTTCACTGGTGCCTCCCGAGTGGTGATTCTCAAAAAAGGTGGCCCGCCCGAACTCATTCGATGACGCGGTCGGCGCGTTTCAACAACTCGGACGGAACGGTCAGTCCAAGTTCGCGTGCCGTCTTGAGGTTGATCACCAGCTCCCGCCTGGAGACAACTTCAATCGCCGTCTCGGCCGGCTTGGCACCTTTGAGAACTCGGTCTACATAGATCGCCACGCGCGGGTAGGTGGCAGTGAAACTTGTGCCGTAGGACATCAGCGCGCCCGCATCTCCCTGGCCACCCCACAACATCGTCGGTAAGCGACGGGCTGTACCCAGTTCCGCGACGCTCTTTGATATCGTGAAGACGGAGGGGACTTCCAGCACCACCACGGCTTCGGCGCCCTCAACGGCCATGGCCTTGAAAGCAGCTTCGAGATCAGGATTCGGACTGCTCACCTTCAGGACTTGAGGTGTGAGGCCGGCTGCACGTGCCGCCGCCACATTGGCTCGTTCGATCGGTGCCAAACCGCTGGCATCGGCACCCGGGATCTTGGGGTCACTCAGAATCGCGATCCGCTCGAGATTCGGCAGGAGTTCCTTGAGGAGTGACATCTGTCGATTGGCGAGTTCAGTGTCGTTGTTGGTGACGCCCGTGATGTTCCCGCCCGGCCGTTCGAGTGAGGTGGCGACACCGATGGCGACCGGGTCGGCGACAAGGGCAACCACGATCGGGACCGTGTTCGTCGCCTTGCGTGCGGCATTGGTGGGTGGGCCGCCGAAAGCAACGATGACATCGACTCCCGAGG
>JANYJL010000118.1 GCA_025361845.1 Rhizobacter sp. | reverse complement strand
TACGACCCCGCTCTGCACGCGAGCGACAGTGTCTTCGAGCGTTGGCGCGTCAAGCCACTCGGCCTGCGCGAGCTGCTCGAGCGATCCGACGCGGTCTGCGTGCAGCTCAGTTATTTCAGCCGCTACCACGGCCTGTTCGGCGAGCGCTTTTTGCCGTTTTGCAAGCCAAATCAGGTAATCGTGAGCATTGCTCACTCGGGCCTCTTCGATGAATCTTCGCTCGCTCTAGCGTTGACCAGTGGCCGGCTCGCGGCGGTGTGGCTCGACAGCCTCGAGCCGGGCGCGCTCGACGAAGGCCGCGCACTTCACGGCATCGAAAACCTGCAGGTCACGCCGCGTGTGGCGAGCACCACTCACGAGTCGCGGCTGCGCAGCGCCTGGGCCGTGGCGCGTCGAATCGACGAGCTGCTGAGCGCCGCCGCCCCAGCCGCGCCGGCATTCAAGGAATCGTCGCCAGGCGAGCCCACTGATCTCGCAGTCGAGCCACTGTCGCCGTGAAATCGGCAACGCGCTGGTTCTCCTGAGCCACGACGGCTGCCGGCGCACGCGCCACAAAGCTTTCGTTCGCGAGCTTGCCCGCTGCCTTTGCAATCTCGGCCTCCAGTCGACCGATCTCTTTTGACAAGCGCTCCGTCTCGGTCGCTACGTCAATCTCGACCTTCAAGGCCATTCGCGATTCACCGGCGACAGCCACGGCCGCATGGCGCGTGGCTTCTGCAAAGCCCGCGTCGTCGCCGAAGCGGGTCACCTCGGACACCTTGGCCAGCGCTTTCAGCACCGGCTCGACCGCGGTGATGAAGGCGTCGTCGCCGGTCACCAGGAGCGGCACGCGCACGCCGGGTGAAACCCCCATTTCGCTGCGCAACGCGCGGCTGGTGCCGACGATGGTCTTCAGCTTGGCAACCCAGGCGTCCGAGGCCGCATCGATGCGGTCGAGCTGCGCCTTCGGGTAGGCGGCGTTGACGATGCTGGCGCCATCGACCTTGCGGCCGGCGACCTGGGCGACCGTTTCCCACAGCTCGGCGGTGATGAAGGGTGTGACCGGGTGCATCAGCCGCATCACGGTCTCGAGCACCCGAATCAGGGTGCGCCGGGTTGCACGTTGCTGCGCCTCGCTGCCGGTTTGCAGCTGCACCTTGGCAATCTCGATGTACCAGTCGCAGTATTCGTCCCAGACGAACGAATAGATCGCGCTCGCCACCAGGTCGAGCCGATAGGCCTCGAAGTCTTGTTCGACCGCGGCCTCGACGCGCTGCAATTCGCTGCTGATCCATTTGTCGGCCGGACTGAACTTCAAATAGCCATGCGCCGGGCCGGCAGGGGCGAGGATGCTGCCCAATTCGTCGAACCGTGCCGGGGCGCACTCGGCTTTCGAGTGCTCCCTCAACCCGCAGTCATGGGTCTCGCAATTCATGAGCACGAACTTCGTCGCGTTCCAGAGCTTGTTGCAGAAGTTGCGATAGCCCTCGCAGCGCTTGGTGTCGAAGTTGATGCTGCGACCGAGACTGGCATACGACGCCATCGTGAAGCGCAGCGCGTCGGCGCCGAATGCCGGCATGCCCTCGGGGAACTCCTTGCGCACGCGCGCCGCGACCTTGGGGGCGATTTCGGGTTTGCGCAGGCCGGTGGTCGCCTTCTTCACCAGGGTCTCGAGGTCGACGCCTTCGATCAAGTCGATCGGGTCGAGCACGTTGCCCTCCGACTTGCTCATTTTCTTGCCCTCGCTGTCGCGCACCATGCCGTGGATGTAGACGGTACGAAAAGGCACGCGGCCGGTGAAGTGGGTCGTCATCATGATCATCCGGGCGACCCAGAAGAAGATGATGTCGTGACCGGTGACCAGCACGCTCGACGGCAGAAAGAGCTTCATTTCTGCCGTTTCTTGCGGCCAGCCGAGCGTGGCGAATGGCACCAGTGCGGCCGAGAACCAGGTGTCGAGCACGTCGGGGTCGCGCTTGAGTGCACCGGTGTAGCCGGCGGCCCTGGCCTTGGCACCGGCCTCCGCCTCGTCACGGCCGACGAACACCTCGCCGCCGCTGCCGTACCACGCCGGAATTTGATGGCCCCACCACAGCTGGCGGCTCACACACCAGTCGGTGATGTTCTTCATCCACTGGTTGTAGGTGTTGACCCACTGCTCGGGCACGAACTTCACCGCGCCACTCTCGACCGCGTCGATCGCCTTCTGCGCGATGCTCTTGCCATCGGCACCGGGTTTTGTCGTCGCGACGAACCACTGGTCGGTCAGCATCGGCTCGACGATCTGGCCGGTACGCGCGCAGCGCGGCACCATCAGCTTGTGCTTCTTCACCTCGACGAGCAGGCCGAGCGCGTCGAGATCGGCCACCACCTTCTTGCGCGCGACGAAGCGGTCGAGCCCGCGGTAGGCCACGGGCGCGTTCTCGTTGATCTGCGCGTCGAGTGTGAGCACGCCGATGATCGGCAGGCCGTGGCGCTGGCCGACCGCATAGTCGTTCGTGTCGTGCGCCGGCGTGACCTTGACGACGCCGGTGCCGAAGGCGCGATCCACGTAGTCGTCGGCGATCACCGGGATGTCGCGCTCGCACAGCGGCAAGCGCACCATTTTCCCGATCAGGGCGGCGTAACGTTCGTCTTCCGGATGCACCATCACCGCCACGTCGCCGAGCATCGTTTCCGGCCTTGTGGTCGCGACGACCAGCGTGCCTGTGCCGTCCGCGAGCGGGTAGCGGATGTGCCAGAGCGAACCGTCTTCCTCTTCGCTTTCGACCTCGAGGTCGGACACGGCCGACTTGAGCACCGGGTCCCAGTTCACGAGGCGCTTGCCGCGGTAGATCAAACCCTCTTCATGCAGGCGCACGAAGGTTTCGGTGACGACGGCCGAGAGCTTCTCGTCCATCGTGAAGTACTCGTGCTGCCAGCTCACGCTGTCGCCCATGCGGCGCATCTGGCGCGTGATGGTCGAGCCCGATTCTTCCTTCCACTCCCAGACCTTGGCGACGAAGTTCTTGCGGCCGATGTCGTGACGCGATACGCCTTGGTCCTTCAACTGCCTTTCCACCACGATCTGCGTGGCGATGCCCGCATGGTCGGTGCCCGGCACCCACAGCGTGTTGTCGCCGCGCATGCGGTGGTAGCGCGTCAGCGCATCCATGATCGACTGGTTGAACGCGTGGCCCATGTGCAGCGTGCCGGTCACGTTCGGCGGTGGCAACTGAATGCTGAACGAGGGCTTGGCGGTGTCGAGTGTCGGTGCGTAGACGCCGCTGGTTTCCCACAGCGGGCCCCAATGGGCCTCGATGGCGGCGGGCTCGAAGGATTTGGCAAGTTCGGTCATGGGGAAAGCGGCTGCTTGACGTGGCGGTGCGTGAAGCGCTCGCGGCAAGAGGTGCAAAAACGGGGAGGGCTCGATTGTAGGTGGCCGGGTGCTGCTGCTAAGGTGTGCACAGGCAGTCGAACCGACCCGGGAGCGAACATGAAAATGAACCAACACGCAGGCCGTGCCATGAAGCGCCTGGTGGGTGCCGTGGCGATCGCGGCCGGGCTCGCGGCCTGCGGCGGTTCGGACCCGCAGATCGACAACGCCAACACCGGTTGCAGCGTGGCACAACAGAAGGACTGGCTGCGCGGCTACATGCGCGACTGGTACTTCTGGAGCGGCAGCTCGCCCAACCCGGCACCCGGCCCCTACGCCAGCGTGGCCGACTACTTCACGGCCCTGCTGTTGCCCGGTGAGGGCCGCAGCAACCCGGCCTTGCGCTTCAGCTACATCTCCGACACGGCCGCCTACAACCAGTTGTTCGGCGAGGGCGTGACGCTCGGCTACGGCCTCTTCGTCAACGGTGTGGAGCTGAAGGCCTTGTTCGATGCCGGGCAGCCGCTCACCCCGCTGAAACTGCGCTTCGTTGAGGCGGCGTCGCCCGCGGCCGGCCAACTGGCGCGTGGCGACACGATCATCTCGATCAATGGCACGAGCGCGGCCGCGTTCATCGCCGCCGACGACTACACCGCGCTCACGCCGACCCACAACGGCGAGACGCTGAACCTCGTCGTCGACCGCGGCGCCGGGCCGGTTCCGGTGGTGCTGACGGCCGCCACCTACAGCCTGACCCCCGTCACCGCCGTGCGGACGCTCAACCTGCCGAACGGCAACAAGGCTGGCTACCTGGTGCTGAAGGACTTCATCACCCAGGCCGAAGCACCACTGGCCGCGGCCTTCACGGACTTCGCGAGCGCTGGTGCCACCGAGCTGATCATCGACCTGCGCTACAACGGCGGCGGGCGCGTGTCCACGTCGGCCTGGCTGGCCTCGCTGGTGGCGGGTGTCAGCCGCAGTGGCCGCGATTTCGTGAAGCTGCGCTTTAACACGCAGCAGGCGCCGCGTTACGACACCACTTATCCCTTCGCCGGAGCGACTGCTAAGACCGGGCCCGGCTACAGCCGCGTCGTGGTGTTGACCGGCTCACGCACCTGCTCGGCCAGCGAGCTGATCGTCAACGGCCTGAAGCCCTATGCCACCGTGGTGACGATCGGCGGCACCACCTGCGGCAAGCCGGTCGGCTTCCTTCCGCAGGCGAACTGCGCCAGCACCTACAGCGCGGTCAACTTCGAGTCCTTGAACGCCAACGACCAGGGGCGTTATTACGATGGCATCGCCGCCACCTGTGCCGCCGCCGACGACTTCAACGGTGAACTCGGCCTGGCCACCGAGAAGCTCACCGCCGCCGCCGTGGGCTACCTGCAAACCGGTAGCTGCCCGGTGGCGGCCGGGCCGGTGGGGCAGGCGCGGGCCTTGTCCGCCACGCGTGCTGTGCGCCCGCGCAGCACCGAGCCGGGTGAGCGCCAGGGCATGTGGGCGGATTGAGCCGCCGCACTCAGCGGCCGTCGCGCCTGCAAGGACGAGGGGGAAGCTACATCAACAGATGTTCACCCGCGTTGTCCCCGCCCAGGATCACGTAGTTCACCTTGCGGATGTCGGCCAGCTTCGTGCCGCCGGCATACGAGATCGAGCTCTGCACGTCTTCCTGCATCTCGCGCAGCGTGTCCGCGAGCTTGCCCTTGATCGGCTCCAGGATGCGCTTGCCCTCGACGTGTTTGTACTCGCCCTTGTTGAAGTCCGACGCGCTGCCGTAGTACTCCTTGAACAGCTTGCCGTCGACTTCCACCGTCTTGCCCGGCGACTCTTCATGGCCGGCGAACAGCGAGCCGATCATCACCATCGCCGCGCCGAAGCGAATGCTCTGGGCGATGTCGCCATGGTCGCGGATGCCGCCGTCGGCAATGATCGGTTTGGTGGCCACCCGCGCACACCATTTCAGCGCGCTGAGTTGCCAGCCACCGGTGCCGAAGCCCGTCTTCAGTTTCGTGATGCAGACCTTGCCCGGGCCGACGCCCACCTTGGTGGCGTCCGCACCCCAGTTCTCCAGGTCGATCACCGCTTCGGGCGTGGCCACATTGCCGGCGATCACGAACGCCTTCGGCAGCTTCTTCTTGATGTGCTCGATCATCTTGTGCACGCTGTCGGCGTGGCCGTGCGCGATGTCGATGGTGATGTAGTCGGCGCCCACGCCGTCGGCCGCGAGCTGGTCGATCACCGCGTAGTCGGGTGCCTTCACACCCGAGCTGACCGAGACGAACAGGCCCTTGTCGCGCATGCGCTTGGCGTAGGCCACGTTGTCGAGGTCGAAGCGGTGCATCACGTAGAAGTAGCCGTTCGCGGCGAGCCACTCGCTGATCGGTTCGTCGATCACGGTCTTCATGTTGGCCGCGACCACCGGCAGCTTGAAGCTGCGCCCGCCGAGTTCGGCCGAAGGGTCGCATTCACTGCGGCTGTCCACGCGGCATTTGCGTGGCAGCAGAAGAACGTTGTCGTAGTCGAAGATTTCCATGGCGAGGCTCCCGTACCGATTGAAGAAGAGCGCTTGACCTGGATGCCCGGCTTCGTTTGCGCGGAAGCCGCCAGCGGGGGCGGAGCACAAACAAAAAACCGAGCGCCAAAATTTGGGCCCGGTGGTGAATTCTACGCGTGCCTCTCGCTGGATGCCGGCCTCCTAGAATCGGCCCATGACCGCGCACACCGAAGGCTCCGACGCGGGGCCGCCCGACGACTCTGCGATTCCCCTGTTCGAAGAGGATGAGGCCGCGGCACCCCCGCCGTTCGCGGGCTTGCAAGTGGAACCGCAAGGGCTGCTGAAGGGCCTGAACCCCGAGCAACTCGCCGCAGTCACGCTGCCGGCGCGCCCGGCACTGATCCTCGCCGGAGCGGGCTCCGGCAAGACGCGGGTTCTGACGACACGCATCGCCTGGCTCATCCAGACCGGCCAACTCTCGCCCGGCGGCGTGATGGCGGTGACCTTCACCAACAAGGCCGCCAAGGAAATGCTGACGCGCCTGTCGGCCATGCTGCCGCTGCCGGTGCGTGGCATGTGGATCGGTACCTTCCACGGCCTGTGCAACCGCTTCCTGCGCGCGCACTGGAAGCTCGCGGCCTTGCCGCAAGGCTTCCAGATTCTCGACACCGCCGATCAACTGTCGGCCGTGAAGCGCATCGTGAAGGCGATGAACCTCGACGAAGAGCGCTTCGTGCCGAAACAGGTGTCGTGGTTCATCGCCGCGCAGAAGGAAGACGGCCTGCGCCCGAAGGACGTGGAGGTGCGCGACGAACAATCGCGCGTGATGGTGAGCATCTACCAGACCTACGAAGAACAATGTCAGCGCGAAGGCGTGGTGGATTTTGCCGAGCTGCTGCTGCGCACTTATGAATTGATGCGCGACAACCAGTCGCTGCGCGAGCACTATCAAAGGCGCTTCCGCCACATCCTGGTCGACGAGTTCCAGGACACCAACAAGCTGCAGTATGCGTGGCTGAAGATGTTCGCCGGTCCGGTCGGCGACAACGGCTGCGCGGTGTTCGCCGTGGGCGACGACGACCAGAGCATCTACGCCTTTCGCGGTGCGCAGGTCGGCAACATGGCCTCGTTCGAGCGCGAGTTCCGCGTCCAGCAGGTCATCAAGCTCGAGCGCAACTACCGCAGCTACGGCAACATTCTCGATGCGGCGAACGACCTGATCGCGCACAACACACGGCGCCTGGGCAAGAACCTGCGTACCGAGGCCGGGCCGGGCGAGCCGGTTCGGGTGCGCGAGTCGCCGAGCGATTTTGCCGAGGCACAGTGGTTCGTCGAAGAAGCGCAGACCCTGCACCGCGAAGGCACACCGCGCAAGGACATCGCGCTGCTCTATCGCAGCAATGCGCAGAGCCGCGTGATGGAAAGTGCGCTCTTCAATTCGGGTGTGCCGTACAAGGTCTACGGCGGCTTGCGCTTCTTCGAGCGCGCCGAGGTCAAACACGCGCTGTCGTACCTGCGCCTGATCGAGAACGCGAACGACGACACGAGCTTCCTGCGCGTCGTCAATTTCCCGACCCGCGGCATCGGCGCGCGCAGCATCGAGCAGTTGCAGGACAGTGCGCGAACGAGTGCTCGCAGCCTCTACCAAAGTGTCGGCGCCGTCTCGGGCAAGGCCGGCTCGAACCTGCAGGGCTTCGTTGCGATGATCGATGCGATGCGGGCGGCCACCATGGGCCTGACGCTGCGCGAGATCATCGAGCACATGCTGCACGAGTCCGGCCTCGTCGCCTTCTACAAGACCGACAAGGAAGGGCAGGACCGGCTCGAAAATCTGGAGGAACTGGTCAACGCGGCCGAAGGTTTCGTCACGCAGGAAGGCTTCGGCAAGGAAGCGGTGGCGCTGCCGGTGGACGAACACGCGGCCGCTGCCGAACAAGCACCCGATGCCGAAACCGGCGAGATCATGTCGCCGCTCGCCGCCTTCCTCACGCACGCCTCGCTCGAAGCCGGCGACAACCAGGCGCAGGCCGGGCAGGACGCGATCCAGCTGATGACCGTGCATTCCTCCAAAGGCCTGGAGTTCGATTGTGTGTTCATCACCGGCCTCGAAGAAGGCCTGTTCCCGCACGAGAACTCGGCCTCCGATCTGGACGGGTTGGAAGAGGAGCGTCGGCTGATGTATGTCGCCATCACCCGCGCCCGCAAGCGCCTGTACCTGAGCTTCAGCCAGACGCGCATGCTGCACGGCCAGACGCGCTACAACATCAAGAGCCGCTTCTTCGACGAGTTGCCCGAGTCGGCCTTGAAATGGATCACGCCGCGCAACCAGGGCTTCGGCTCGGGCTTCGCGCGGGAGTACCAGAACGCCTGGCAGCGGGGCTCGGGTTTGAACTCGATCGTCGGTGCGGGCAATGTCGCTGGCAGACCGGCGGCACCCGCCTTCGGCGCCGGGCCGAAGCAGGCCAGCCACGGCCTGCGCTCCGGCCAAAGCGTGTTTCACACCAAGTTCGGTGAAGGTGTGATCGTGACGATGGAAGGCAGCGGCGACGACGCACGCGCGCAAGTGAACTTCGGGCGGCATGGCATGAAGTGGCTGGCCTTGTCGGTGGCCAAGCTCACACCGGTCGACTGATCGATTGCCCGGGCGCGGCCCCGGGGTCACGGTTTTGTCACGGGATTGCCACATGATCGGCGGCTGACGGCGGCGTGCCCGCCTGGGAGTCGATTCATGAACGATCTTGTCTTGCGCGTGCGAGCAGGCCTGCTGCACCTTGCAGTGCTGTGCCTGGCCGTCGCCGCGTTACCCGCCGTGGCTCACAACCCGGCGCAGCCGAACGCTGTGCGGCCGGTTCCGATGGCCTTGCAGGTGCGCGGCGAGTTGCCACCGCGGGCCGACACCACCGACCTCAAGTTCGGCGACTTTTTCAAACGCCCGATCGGCCCGCGCGGGCTGGAACCCACCGCGCTGCTGCGCTCGCTCGACGGCCAACATGTGCGCATCGTCGGCTACATGGTGCGGCAGGACAGCACCCTCGGCGTGACGGGCCTGCTGGTGCTGGCGCCGCTGCCCGTGACGATGGGCGAAGAGGACGAGAGCTTTGCCGACGATCTGCCTGCCAGCGCCATCTACGTGCACCTGGTCGAGGCGCAAAGGGCGCAGCGCCTGCCCCACATGCCCGGCCTGATGGCCTTGACCGGCACCTTGCAACTCGGCGCTGCGGCCGAGCCGGACGGCCGCCGCTCGATGGTGCGCCTGCTGCTGGATGACACGGTGTCGCGCGAGTTCGAGCCGCCCGCGTCGGCCAACCGACCTTCCTTTTCCGCATTCCTGGAGAGATTGAATGAACCGACTCGCTGATTCACTCCGCCCGCTTCGGCCGCGCGCAGCACACGCGCTTGCGCTGCTCGGCCTGGCGTTTGCCGTCGGTGCGTTTGGCGCCCCGACCGTCTCGCGCCTCACGCCGCCGAGCGAGCTGTTCGCATCGAACAACCCGTCCCCGCCCTACATCGCGCGTTTCCTGCCCGGCCAGCGTTTCGACTTGCAGGCGACCGTGCGGCTCGATGCGGGCGCCACGCTCACCGACTTCCAGTTCGCGGTCGATGGCGTAGCGCTCAAGCCCGCGCCGGCCACCACCAGCATCGTCACCACGGGCCTGAGCCTGCCGGCCGGGACGAACGCCGCCGTGGTCTCGCAGCGTGCCTTCTCCAGCAGCAAACCGGGTGTGCACCTGCTGAGCCTGAAGGCCACGCAAAGCGACGGCCAGGTCGTCACGGCCACCGGCAACTTCGAGGTCGTGAAGATCGCCAGTGGTGGCCGCAAGGTGAAGAACATCATCATCCTGCTCGGCGACGGCATGGGCTCGACCCACCGCACCGCGGCGCGCATCATCGGCCACGGTTATGCGCAGGGCAAGGCGGGCAGCCCGCTGGCGATGGACACCTTCCCGGTCACCGGCATGGTGATGACCTCGTCGCTCGACGGCATCGTCACCGATTCGGCGCCCGGCATGTCCAACTACGTCACCGGCAACAAGGCCGCGAACAACCAGGAAGGGGTGTGGCCCGACGACACGTCGGACGCCTTCGACAACCCGCGCGCCGAGTACCTGGCCGAGTACCTGCACCGCACCCAGGGCAAGGCGCTGGGGGTCGTCACCACTGCCGACGTGTTCGATGCGACGCCGGCCTCAATGGGCGTGCACACCTCGAACCGCGGCAACGGCACGGGCATCGTCGATCAGTTCCTCGACGACCGCGGCCTCACCGGCCTGGCCGTGCTGATGGGTGGCGGTCGCAAGTGGTTCCTGCCGAACACCGATGAGCTGAAGCCCGATGGCGCGCGCAACGGCCAGCCGATGAATGGCTCGCAGCGCGACAGCCGCACCGACTACGTGTTGCCGGCCGACATCGTTGCCGGCTGGGGCGCGGCGAAGGGCGCGAAGGATGCGGCGCGCGACCTGATCGCCGACTTCCAGACCGCCGGCTTTGCCTACGCACCCGACAAGGCCGGGCTCGATGCCGCCGCGGGCGCCGACAAACTGCTCGGCCTGTTCGCGTACTCGAACATGAACGTCGCCTTCGACAAGATCGGCAAGCGGCGCGGCAACTCGACCATCGTCGACGACTACGGTTTCCCCGACCAGCCGATGCTCGACGAGATGGCCGCGGCGGCGCTGAAGGTGCTGTCGAAAAACAAGAAGGGCTTCGTCGCGATGATCGAAGGCGCCTCGATCGACAAGCAGTCGCACCTGATGGACACCGACCGCTGGCTGCTCGAGATGCTGGAGTTCGACCGCGCGGTGCAGGTGGCCAAAGACTTCGCCTTGAAGAACCCGGACACGCTGGTGATCGTGACGGCCGACCATGAATGTTCGGGCGCCGCGATCATCGGTGCCTCGACCAAGCCGATCAGCACGATCCAGCAGGCGACCGCGAACCCGAGCGCGGCGACGCTGCGCGACGGCATCGTCGGCGTCTACCAGGCCTCGAAGTTCCCGAAGTACACGATCGCCGCCGACGGCTACCCGCAGACCACCGACGTCGACTACAAGATGCTGATCGGCTATGGCGCCAACTCGGACCGCTACGAAACCTGGCTCGCGAACGTGACGCCGACGCAGGACTCGCAGCAACCCTTCGTCGGCCAGCCGCCCTTGAATGCGGCGCCGGGCAACCCGGCCTTGCGCAATGCCACCACCGGCTTCCTGATCACCGGCCAGGTGCCGGGCGATGCGGCCGTGCACACCGCGACCGATGTGCCGCTGTCGGCCATGGGCCGCGGTTCAGCAGCCTTCACCGGCGTGATGGACAACACTGACGTGTTCTTCAAGATCGGGCAGGCCGCGGTGGGTGGCGTGCGCTGAAGGAGCCTCAGGCCAGCGACGGGCCGCCCCTGGTGGCCTGAGATCCCCTTGGGGGGCGACTCCGCAGGAGTCTTGGGGCCGTCGGTCAATCAGGCTGAACTGCCCGATCGCGGTTCCACCACGCAGGCACTGATGCGCCAGGCCTTGTTGCGCTGGCGTTCGAGGTGGTAGGTGGCCACCCACTCGGCGCCTTCGAGGTCGGAGAACTGCACGGTTTGCACCAGTTTGCCCGAGATCAGCTCGGGCTTGGCGAAGCTCACGTTGGCCGGCCGATAGACCATCGGGTAACCCTGACGCACCATCAGCAGGAAGTGATCGGCGGTGCCGAACTGCGTGCGGATCGAGGGTGCGGCGTACGAGAAGGCGCGCTTCGCGTCGTCCGCCGCGAAGGCGTTCAGCTGGGATTGGATGACGGTTTGCGCCGCCTTGGCATCAGCCGCGGAGACGGGTGCTGCCCGGGCTGGCCCTAAGGCCAGGCCCCAGATCAAGACCAGGCCGATGAACCCCTTCGAGAGCAGCGTTTGCATGATCCAGGCTCCGTTTCGTTGCCAACGGAACCATGATGCATCAGAACGCCGCGGCGTGTGCTGCCGCGGTCAGGGGGGAGCTTCGCCAAGGGGGTCGGAACTCACACCCCGACGGCGTCGATGCCCTGATACGCATCGCGCAGCCACATCTTGGCGCGCTGCCGGTCCATCAGCCCCAAGCCCGTGCTTTCCTTCTCGGACGAATTGGTCGCCGCCCAGAAGCTGCTGCTGGTCGCGTCGATCTTGTTGATGACGCTGTCGTGCAGGTGCTTGATCGTGATCACGCGTGCGCCCAGGCCGACGGCGCGCGCTTCTTCGCCCGATTGTTCGAGCATGGAGAAGTCGTCGCCGCGGATCTGGTTGCGCACCAGCACGTAGCGCAGCCGCCCGCCGAAGCGGTCGAGCAGGCGCTTGAGCAGGTCGACCGAATCGCGGCCCGCGTCCATCACGTGCCAGTAGTAGATCGCGAAGTCCATTTCCTGCGCCAGGCCCAGCACGCCGGATTCGTCCATCCACTTCACGAGCGGATCGTGCGTCTGCGCGGCCAGATCGACGAGGATGCGGCGCTCGGGAATCTCGGCCGCGGCTTCCATGATGCTGTCGAGGTTCTCGTAGCGGTCCACCAGCACCGGCGAGGCGTAGGCGGCGTAGAAGCGCATCAGCGCGCCGTGCGAGCGGTCGGTGTCGAAGCCCAGGAACGGCAGGTTGTGGTCGATCAGGTATTGCGCCAGCACGCGCGAGACGAGGGACTTGCCGACGCCGCCCTTTTCGCCGCCGATGAAATGGATGTTTGCCATGTTGAAGCTCTTCTTGGATGGAGGGAATGAGAGGGGAGGCTGAAGCCTACTCGGCCACGGCGGCCGGTTCGGCCGGCGCCACCACGAAACAGTCTGCGAAAGTGAAATACAGCGACACGTAGAACACCGCCGAAAAGATCAGCGTGGCCGGCAGCGTGACCAGGGCGACCAGTTGCACCTGCCCGAGCAAGGCGAATACCAGGTTGACCAACACGGCAAATAGCAAGATCACGGCCACCCAGGCCAGGCTGTAGGCCGAGAAGGCCGCCTTGTTGCGCCAGCAGGCCACGGTGCTGAAGAACAGCGCCTTCGCTGCGCTCTGCTCGCCCCAGTGCACAAGCGCCGGCGCGTGCCAGAACGGCACCGACAACAAGCCGGCCAAGCCGAAGCGCACCAGCATGCCGACCTCCAGCTTCGGGTCGCCCAGCGCCTCGGCCACCTTGTCGGGCGTGGCGCTGCCGCCGAGGGTCTGCAACAGCGCTTCCAGCGCCCCGTCGTCCGCCCAGTCGGCCAGGAACATGATTGCCACCGTGGCCACCGCGTAGACCACGCCGAGTTGCAGCAGGGCGATGCGCCGCGCGCGCGGGCCGCGCAGGGTTTCGCCCAGGGTGCCGGGCATCGGCGTGCCGCCCTCCTGCACCCGGCGCGTGGCGATCATGAAAGCGAGCGAGCCCAGCGGCAGCGCGGCCAGCAGCACCAGCGGGCCGATGAAGGGCAGCAGGTTCAGCACCAGTGCTGCAAAGATGCAGCCGCCGAACAGGCCAACGAAGGCCATCGGCCGCTTGAAGAACAGCGCGAAGGCCCGGCGCACCCACGAGAGGCCGTGCCCGGCCTTGACCACCTGAAGCTTCATCGTGTGCGGGTAGCTCAACCGCGCCCGATGAAGGGCATGTTCGTCGCCATCACCGTCATGAACTGGATGTTGGCCGAGAGCGGCAGGCTGGCCATGTGCACCACTGCATCGGCCACATGGCGCACGTCCATGCGCGGTTCGGGGATCAGTTCGCCATTCGGCTGCAGCACGCCCTTGGTCATGCGCTCGGTCATGTCGGTGGCGGCGTTGCCGATGTCGATCTGGCCGCAGGCGATGTCCCAGGCGCGGCCGTCGAGCGAGGTCGCGCGGGTCAGGCCGGTGATCGCGTGTTTGGTCGCCGTGTAGGGGCCCGAGAACGGCCGCGGCACGTGTGCCGAGATCGAGCCGTTGTTGATGATGCGGCCGCCGCGCGGCGACTGGTGGCGCATCAGCTTGAAAGCCTGCTGGGTGCACAGGAAGACGGCGTTCAGGTTCACATCGACGACCGCTTTCCACTGCTCCCAGGTCAACTCGTCCATGGGCACCGCGGGCGCGCCCATGCCGGCGTTGTTGAACAGCACGTCGAGGCGGCCGTGGGTCGTGCGCACGGTCTCGAACAGGGCCGCCACTTCGGCGGGCTGGGTCAGGTCGGTCGGCACGGGCAGCGCGCGTGCACTGGCGTCCCCCGCCAGGCTGGCAGTTTCCTTCAGTGCATCGACACGGCGGCCGGCCAGCACGACGTGGTAGCCGGCGGCCAGCAGGGCGAGGGCGCTGGCGCGGCCGATGCCGCTGCCGGCGCCGGTGACGAGGGCGATTTTGTTCATGGTCGGATTCGTGGGTGTGGAAGGCGGATCATGCCCGGGTGAAATGCCAGGGGTCGTCGACCCGACAGCGCAGCACACGTTCGAAGTGGGTCGGGTCGTGCGCGGTCAGCAGGCTCGCATCGCGCGGCAGGTGCACGTCCCACAGGCGCGAGATCCAGAAGCGCAGCGCCGCGGCGCGCAGCATCGCCGGCATCAGGCGCAGCTCGACGCCGGCGAGCGGCCGCACGGCGTCGTAGGCGGCCACCAGTGCGGCGGCGCGCTCTTCGGCGAGGCGGCCGGAGTCGAGATCGATGCACCAATCGTTGATGCACACCGCGATGTCGAACAAATAGCTGTCGACACCGGCGAAATAGAAATCGAACAGGCCGGTGAGTCGGCCGCCGTCGAACATCACGTTGTCGCGGAACAGGTCGGCGTGGATCGCGCCGCGCGGCAGCGCTGCGTGCGCTGGTGACGACGCGACTTGTTGCGCATGGGCCAGCTCGGCTTCGATCAAGCCGCGTTGCGGCGGCGTGAGGAAGGGAGCCACCTCCGGCACCGTCTCGTTCCACCACGCGAGGCCGCGCAGGTTGGGCTGGTGCAGCGGGAAATCCTGGCCGGCCAGGTGCATGCGGGCGAGCATCTCGCCCAGGGCGGCGCAATCGTCGCCGTCCGGCGCCAGGTGGTGCGCACCGGGCAGGCGGTCGACCACGGCGGCGGGTTTACCCTTCAGCGTGTGCAGGATCGCGCCGCTCGCATCCGCCTTCGGCCCCGGCACCGGGATGCCGCGGCCGGCCAGGTGCTTCATCAGCTGCAGGTAGAAGGGCAGTTGTTCGAACGTCAGCCGCTCGAACACCGTGAGCACGTAGCGGCCCTGCGTGGTGTCGGCAAAGTAGTTGGTGTTCTCGATGCCCGAGGCGATGCCCTTCAACGCTGTCAGCTCGCCGATCGACAAGGCGGAAACGAAAACGCTCGCCTCGTCGAACGACAGTTCGGTGAAAACGGCCATGAAGGTGAATCAGAAGGCCAGGATGTTCCAGGCGCTCTTGCCCGCCGTGCCGACGCTGCCGCGCCCGCTGTTCACGCCGCCGGGTACCTCGGTGTAGCCGCTGCCGGTGATGATTTCATAGCGTGCCTTGCCGCCGAACTTGGGCGCGACGGTGATGCGCTGCACCTGGCCGCGCACGCGCAACTCCTCGATGCGGGTGCCGCTGTCTTCGATCACGGTGCGCTGCACCTCGGGCTCGCCCGCGGGCGGGGGCGCCGTCTGGGCCACGCAGGGCAGGGCCAGGCAGGCGAGGGCGAGCAGGCAGAGTCGGTTCATGTCTGCATTTTAGGCGGCGTGCGCGCACTTGCCTGTCTGTGCCCGTCCCGCACAATGCCGCCATGACAGACAAGACCCTGCTGCTGGTGGACGGTTCCAGCTACCTCTACCGTGCCTTTCACGCCCTGCCCGACCTGCGTGGCCCGGGAGGCGTGCCCACCGGCGCACTGCACGGCGTGGTGGCGATGATGAAGCTGCTGCGCAAACAATTCCCCGCCGAGCACGCGGCGTGTGTGTTCGATGCCAAGGGCCCGACCTTCCGCGACGCGTGGTACCCCGAGTACAAGGCGCAGCGCTCGCCGATGCCCGAGGCGCTGGTGGCGCAGATCGAGCCGATCCACGAAGCCGTGCGTCTGCTCGGCTGGCCGGTGCTGATGGTGCCCGGCATCGAGGCCGACGATGCGATCGGCACGCTGGCAAAACTCGCTGCGCAGAGCGGGCACAAGGTGGTCATTTCCACCGGCGACAAGGACCTCGCGCAGCTCGTCAACGAGAACGTGACGCTGATCAACACGATGAGCAACGAGCGGCTCGATCCGGCCGGCGTGAGCGAAAAATTCGGCGTGCCGCCCGAACGCATCATCGATTACCTGACCTTGATGGGCGACACGGTCGACAACGTGCCCGGCGTCGACAAGGTCGGCCCCAAGACCGCCGCGAAGTGGATCGCCGAATACGGTTCGCTCGAAGGGGTGATGGCGGCTGCGGCGGGCATGAAGGGCGCGGCTGGCGAGAACCTGCGCAAGGCGCTCGACTGGCTGCCGCAAGGCAAGCGCCTGGTGACGGTGGTGACCGATTGCGATCTCGCCGGCCACATCGCCGATTGGCCGGCGCTGGAAGCCCTGGCCTTGAAGCCGGTCGATGAGCCGGCGCTGCGTGATTTCTACTCGCGCTACGGCTTCAAGACCTGGCTCAAGGAACTGGAGACCGCGCTCTCGGCAAGCGCCGCGGCCGATCCCGCGCAAGCTGCGCCCGTGGCCGCCCCCGCCCCGCAAGCCGAAGTCGCGAAGCGCTACGACACCGTGCTCACGCTCGAAGCGCTCGACGCCTGGATCGCGAAGATCCGGGCCGCGCCGCTCACCGCCGTCGACACCGAAACCGATTCGCTTGACGGCATGCGCGCGCAGATCGTCGGCATCTCGTTCTCGGTGCGGCCTTACGAGGCTGCCTACATCCCGCTGCGCCACAACTACGCCGATGCACCGGATCAGCTCGATTTCGACACCGTGCTCGCGCGCCTCAAACCCTGGCTCGAAGACCCGGCCGCGGCCAAGCTCGGCCAGAACATCAAGTACGACACGCATGTGTTCGCGAACGCCGGCATCAGCGTGCGCGGCTACGCCCATGACACCATGCTGCAAAGTTATGTGCTCGAAGCGCACAAGACCCACAGCCTGGAGAGCCTGGCCTCGCGCCACGTCGGCCGCAGCGGGCTGAGTTATGAAGACGTGTGTGGCAAGGGCGCGCATCAGATTTCTTTTGCACAAGTCGAGGTGCAAAAGGCCGCCGAATACTCCAGCGAAGACAGCGACATGACGCTGCATGTGCACGACACACTCTGGCCGCAATTGCAGGCGCACGCCGGCATGCTGGACGTGTACCAGCGCATCGAGATGCCCACCTCGCGTGTGCTCGGTCGCATCGAACGCAACGGCGTGCTGATCGACAGCGCCAAGCTCGCCGCGCAAAGCCAGCAACTCGCCGAGCGCATGGTCGTGCTCGAAGGCGAAGCCTATGAGCTCGCGGGCCAGCCCTTCAACATGGCGAGCCCGAAGCAGATCGGCGAGATCCTGTTCGGCAAGCTCGGCCTGCCGGTGAAGAAGAAGACCGCGAGCGGCACGCCGTCCACCGACGAAGAGGTGCTGACCGAACTGGCCGCCGACTACCCGCTGCCCGCCAAGCTGCTTGAACACCGCAGCCTCGCCAAGCTCAAGGGCACCTACACCGACAAACTGCCGCTGATGGTGAACCCGGCCACCGGCCGCGTGCACACCAACTACGCGCAGGCGGTGGCGGTGACCGGGCGGCTCGCGAGCAACGACCCGAACCTGCAGAACATTCCCATCCGCACGGCCGAGGGCCGGCGGGTGCGCGAGGCCTTCATCGCGCCGCCCGGCCATGTGATCGTCAGCGCCGACTACTCGCAGATCGAGCTGCGCATCATGGCGCACATGAGCGAAGACCCGGGCCTCTTGAAAGCCTTCGCCGAAGGCATGGACGTGCACCGCGCGACGGCCAGCGAGGTGTTCAACATCGCGCCGGCCGAGGTGACGAGCGAGCAGCGCCGCTACGCCAAGACCATCAACTTCGGCCTGATCTACGGCATGGGCGCGTTCGGCCTCGCGTCGAGCCTCG
>JANYJL010000116.1 GCA_025361845.1 Rhizobacter sp. | reverse complement strand
TCGCGTCTGCACTGCGCTTCGCCGGCAACGACGTGAAGTTCGTCTTCGGTGAAGGTGGCCACAGCCTCCGACACGGTGGGGCCGTGTTCGCCGACTCGCTTCGGTGGCTGTGGCGGACCAGCTCGGCCGACGCTCCGGCGTAGCTCAGATCTTGCTGCGCCACGCGCGCTCGAACGGCAGCCGCCACGCATGTGGCGCGACGAGCTGGTGGATCGCATTCGGCCCCCACGAGCCCGGCGCGTAGAAGCGCACCGGCGGCGGCGCATCGAGCAGCGGCGTGGACACCTGCCACAGCCGCTCGATGCCCTCGGCCGTAGTGAAGAGCGTGCGGTCGCCGCGCATCGCGTCGAGGATCAGGCGTTCGTACGCTTCCAGCACATCGCCGATCAGGCCGGTGTCGCGCATCGCGAACTGCAGGCTCAGTTTGTCGAGTCGCATGCCCGGGCCGGGGCGTTTGCCGTAGAACGAGAGCGACATCTTCGACGCATCCGCGAGGTCGAAGGTCAGGTGATCCGGCCCCTGCGAGCCGATGCCCGAGCCGGCCGGGAACATGCTCTTCGGCGGCTCGCGGAAGGCGATCGAAATGATGCGCTGCCCCTCGCCCAAGCGCTTGCCGGTGCGCAGGTAGAAGGGCACGCCGGCCCAGCGCCAGTTGTCGATCGAGCACTTCAAGGCGATGAAGGTCTCGGTGTCCGACTCCGGGCCCACGCCCTCCTCGGCGCGGTAGCCGGTGTACTGGCCGCGCACCACGTCGTGCGGCTCGATCGGCAGCATGCTGCGGAAGACCTTGTTCTTCTCTTCGCTGATGGGGGCCGGCTCCAGCGAGGTGGGCGGCTCCATCGCCATGAAACCGAGGATCTGGAACAGGTGCGTGACGACCATGTCGCGGTAGGCGCCGGTCTGCTCGTAGAAGCCGGCGCGTTTGCCCAGGCCCAATGTTTCGGGCACGTCGATCTGCACGTGGTCGATGAAGTTGCGGTTCCAGATCGGCTCGAACAGGCCGTTGGCGAAGCGGAACGCGAGGATGTTCTGCGCCGGCTCCTTGCCCAGGAAGTGGTCGATGCGGAAGATCTGCTCTTCGTCGAACACCTCGTGCAGCTTCGAGTTCAGCACCACGGCGCTTGCCAGGTCGGTGCCGAAGGGCTTTTCCATGATGATGCGCGAGCGCTCCACGAGCCCGGCCTCGCCCAGCATGCGCACCGCCGGCAGCGCCGCGCTCGGCGGCACACTCAGGTAGTGCAGGCGGCGGTTCTCGACGCCGAGGCTGGCTTCGGCCTTCTCGACCGCCGCCTTCAGCGCGGCCGGGCCGGCGGACAGGGGCACGTAGTCGAGGATGGCGGCGAAGGCGTCCCAATCGGCATCGCTCATCTTGCGCGACGAGAACTCGTCGAGCGCACTGCGGGCGATCTTGCGGAAGCCTTCGAGGTCGATGTCGTCGAGCGAGACGCCGATGATCCGGCAGCCCGGGATGAAGCCGACCGAGGACAGGTGAAAGAGGCCCGGCAGCAGCTTGCGCTTGGCCAGGTCGCCGGTGGCGCCGAAGAGCACCACCACCTGCGGGAAACGCGGGCCGACGCCGGGGGGAATCTTTGCCATGGTCTGTCCTCGTGTCTGCTGAAATGCGGCCCGGATGGCCTCCCGCCCAGGCACCGGCGACGTTCGCAAGAAGCGCACCCGCCCGGCACTTCGCGGCCATTGTGGGGCAGGCCGCCGCCGCCGTGCCCCAAGAATGAAGACTGGTCGGCGCCGCTGCGGGCTGGCAGCATCCGGGCTGTGGCTTCGGTTCGACGCGGGAGGCTTTCATGGCCGGCTTCTTCGAGACCCTGCGGGGCATGGGCGGCGCCCACCAGCGCCATGTCGAGGTGCTGCGCGCGGCCTTGCAGACGCCCGATATGCAGACCGCACGCGACCAGCTCGCCGAGTACCTGCAAGCCCTGTCAGGCCCGGCGCTGATGGGCTTTCGTGCCAGCATGGGCATGCTGATGGCGAGCGAAGGCCATCCGCAGGTGCAGGCCGCGCTGCAATGGATCGGCGCCAACCTCGACGGCCTGCGCGAAGGGCGTTTTCGTGCCGTCGCGCCCGAGTCGTTGCCGGCGCACGGCCTGACGCTGGAGCAGGTGACGGCCCTCGTGACGCCCTGGGCGCAGCTGCCGCCGGCGATCGTCCAGCAGCGCTTCACGGCCACCCTGCAAGCGCTCGACGCGCGCGGCCGCCTGGAGCTGGGCGGCCACCTGGACACGCTGGCAATGCAGGTGCAGTGGCAGATCGGCCAGTTGCAGCAGCGCGACGACTCCGGCGCCTGGGGCGACAGCTACGAAGACCGCATGGCCTACCTGCAAGCGCGCATCAGCAGCGGTGAACGTTCGCCGCAGGATGGTGCGCTGGCGCAGCAGCAGGCCATCCTGCAAGCGCTGCTGCAAATGGCGCAGGCCGCACGCATGGCAGCGGCCGTGCCCGCCGCAGCGCGGCCGACGCCGGCCTCGCCAGCGCCCGAGGCGGCGCCGCCCGAGCTCTCGCATTCGCAGATGCTGGCTGAGTTGCGCCGCCAGCTCGAGACCGAGAAGGCCGGCATGGACCCGGCCCGCGCCGCCGCGCTGAGCGACATGCTCGGCCGTGTCGCCCGCCATGTCGACGCCGACGAAGCGCGCCAACGCGACGCGCCCGGCCCGAACGCCACGCTCGAAGAACGCCGAGCCGACCTGCAACGCGACATCGCCAGCGTGGCGGCACTGCGCCGCGAGACCGAAGCCATGCGCGAGATGCACCGCGAGGTGCGGCGCCCCGTTGCTCTACCCGCCGGCTCGCGCGCAGCGGCCATCGCAGCGATGCTGGACGCGCTGATCGACGACGCCGCCGGCCAGCGCAACGCGCCGCAAGCCTCGCGCCGCGAGACCGACATGTTGGAGCTGACGCGCCTGCACGAGGCCCTGGTCACCGCCCGGGCGCGCGTGCACGAACTGGCGCCGAACGACGCCGACGTGCTGGGCTACGAGCGCGACATGCTGCGCAGCACCGTGCACGCGCTGCGGCTGTATCACCGGCGTGGCCACACGATGCTGGCGCGGCCGGTGTGGCCGGGCGGCGCAGCGCGCGTGGAGCCGGG
>JANYJL010000053.1 GCA_025361845.1 Rhizobacter sp. | reverse complement strand
CGAAGGCAAGCTGCCGGCGACGCACGCCGACGTGTTGCTTGGCATCACGAAGGCGTCGCTGTCGACCGACAGCTTCATCTCGGCGGCGTCCTTCCAGGAAACCACGCGGGTGCTCACCGAGGCGGCCATCATGGGCAAGCGCGACGAGCTGCGTGGCCTGAAGGAAAACGTCATCGTCGGTCGTTTGATTCCGGCCGGTACCGGCATGGCCTTCCACGACGCCCGCAAGGCGAAGGAAGCGATGGACGACGCCGAGCGCCGTTCGATCGCGCTGCAAGAAGCTGAGGAGCTGGCAGCGGTGCAGATGGCGCAGGTCGATGCGGCCACGGCTGCTGGCGAGAACGCGGAATAAGGGGCAGACGCTGCTTCTCCGCAAGGCGGCCTTCGGGCCGCCTTTTTTTGCGGTGTGCGCGCGCGACACGGCAATAATCGAAACACCTTGAGCGCCAACCGAACCGAACCCCCAACGAAGGAACGCGCGCCGCGGGTGACCATGCAGGATGTGGCGCGCGCCGCGCGGGTCTCGCAGACGGCGGTGTCCTTCGTGCTCAACGCGCGTGCCGACGCCAACATCCCGCAGGAGACACGCGCGCGCATCTGGGCCGCCGTCGCACGGCTCGGCTACCGGCCCAATGCGATGGCGCGGGCCTTGCGGCAGGGCAACTCGAGCCTGCTGGGATTCGTCACCGACGAGATCGCCACCACGCCGTTTGCCGGCATGATCGTGCGGGGTGCGCAGGACGTGGCGTGGCAGCACCGACACATCCTTGCGCTGGTCAACACCGACCACCAGAGTGATCTGGAGCAAGAAGCGATCGGCACACTGCTGCAGCACCAGGTCGGCGCGATCGTGCTGGTGGCGATGGCGCACAAGGAAGTCGTCGTACCGCCGCTGCTCGACGGCTTTCCGGTCGTATTGGTCAATGCCTACAGCCGCGACGAACGGGTCAGTGCGGTGTTACCCGACGAAGTGCGTGGGGGCCACGACGCCGTGGCGCATCTCATCGCGTTCGGCCACCGCCGCATAGGCGTCATCGACAACCTCGCCACCTCGGTGGCGGCACCGTTGCGCCTGCAAGGCCACCGCCAGGCGATGCAAGAGGCAGGCTTGGAGGCCGACCCGGCTTGGGTCGTGCACGTCGACGGCTGGCAAGAGGCCGGCTTCGACGGTGCGATGCAGTTGTTGCACAGGCCGCAGCGGCCGACGGCCCTTTTCTGTCTCAACGACCGCGCGGCAATGGGTGCCTATGCGGCGGCGCAGTCGCTCGGGCTTCGTGTGCCCGAAGACCTGTCGATCATCGGCTTCGACAACCAGGAAATGATCTCCGCGCATCTGCGGCCGATGCTCACGACCATGCAACTGCCGCACTACGAGATGGGCCGTTGGGGCGTGCAGGCCCTGCTCAGTGGCAAGCCATTGCCCGGTGGCCGGACTCTGCTGCCATGCCCACTGGTGGCGCGCCATTCGGTCGCGCGCCCGGCCGACTGAAATCGATCAGAGCGCGCCGATGCGCTGGCCTTTGGCGTCGAAGAGGTGCAAGGCGCCAGGCTTCGGATGCAGGTTCACCGCCATGCCCGCCTGCCATGGGGCCGCGTCCTCAGCCGCCAGCTTCAGGCTCACCGTCTGATCCACCCCGGCGATGCTGGCATAGGCCAGTACGGTGTCGCCTAGATGTTCGGTGAGGTCGATGCGCGCTTGCCAGCCCGGCTCGGCCGATGCGCTGGACGACAAGGTCAAGGACTCGGGGCGAATGCCGACCTGCACCACCTCGGCCAAACGCGCCAGCGTGGCGGGCGCCGCGCCCGTCGTCGGCAACACGAAGCCGGCCCCGCTGCCCGCGATGCGCACGCCGCCATTGGCCAATAGCGCGGTGGCTTGCAGCACGGTCATGCGCGGGCTGCCGAGGAACTGCGCGACGAACACATTCGCCGGTGACTGGTAAAGCTCGAGCGGCGTGCCGACCTGCTCGATGCGCCCGGCGTTGAACACCGCAATGCGGTCGCCCATCGTCATCGCCTCGACCTGGTCGTGCGTCACGTAGATCATCGTGCTGCCCAGTTCCTTGTGCAGCTTGGTCAGCTCCACGCGCATCTGCACGCGCAGGCCGGCGTCGAGGTTGGACAGCGGCTCGTCGAACAGGAACACATCGGGCTTGCGCACGATGGCGCGGCCGATCGCCACGCGCTGGCGCTGGCCGCCCGACAGCGCCTTGGGCGTGCGGTCGAGCAGGTGGGTGATCTGCAGCACCTCGGCGGCGCGCTGCACCTG
>JANYJL010000026.1 GCA_025361845.1 Rhizobacter sp. | reverse complement strand
AGAAGGACGGCACCTTCACCAACACCGAGCGCAAGGTGCAGCGCGTCCGCGCCGCCGTGCCGAGCCCGGGTGAGGCGCGCGCGGACTGGGCGATCATCGCCGAGCTGGCCCGCCGACTCGGAGGCGCCGGCGGCTGGGACTACGCGCGCCCCTCGGACATCATGGCCGAGATGTACGAGGCCGGCGAGCTGCAACAAGCGCTCGGCGTCAAGGCCTGAGCCTGTGAGTGTCGGCCGCGCGCGGGTGGTCGTCGGCATCACCGGCGCGACCGGCGCGGTCTACGCGCTGCGGCTGCTGCAAAGGCTCAAGGCCGCCGGCCGCGAAACCCACCTCGTCGTCAGCCCGGCCGGTGTGCTGAACGCGCACCACGAACTGGGCCTGGACCGCAAGGCGCTCGAAGCGCTGGCCGACGTGGCCTACAACCCGGCAGATGTGGGCGCCGCGATTGCCAGCGGTTCATTCGCGACCGACGCGATGATCGTCGCACCGTGCTCGATGAAGACACTCGCGTCAGTGGCGAACGGCCTCTCGGACAACCTTCTGACGCGCGCCGCCGACGTGACGCTGAAAGAGCGCCGCCGCCTCGTGCTGATGGTGCGCGAAACACCGCTGAACCTCGCACATCTGCGCAACATGACCGCGGTGACCGAGATGGGCGGCGTGATCTTCCCGCCGCTGCCAGCCTTCTATCATCGGCCGCAGACGATCGATGAACTCATCGACGACACCGTCGAGCGGGTGCTCGCGCTGATCGGCGTGGAGAGCGCGGCACCGAAGGCCTGGAGCGGCCTGTAGCGGCTTCCCTCCGATCGCTCAAGCGGTCGGTTGGTATTCCCAGTTCTTGCGCGCCGCGAACACCGCATTCGGATACTCCGGCCGCCCGCGGCTGCCGTTGTAGCGGCCGAGCGCCATGTACAGATCGCCGCTCTCGCGGTCGAGGTAATGGCGCAAGATGACACAGCCGAAACGCAGGTTGGTCTGCATGTGGAAGAGGCGGCTCGCATCGCCGTCCCCGATCAGCCGAGCCCAGAACGGCATCACCTGCATGTAGCCGCGCGCGCCGACCGGGCTGACGGCGTACTTGCGAAACGCACTCTCGACCTGCACCAGGCCGAGCACGAGCGAAGGCTCCAGCCCGGCGCGTTTGCTCTCGTACCAGGCGGTCTCCAGGAACTCGACCCGCGTCACGTGGTCGGCCTTGCGCTTCTTCAGTCGGGTGCTGAGTTCACCGAGCCAGCGCAGGTAGGCCAGGCGCGCGTCGGTGCTCGCAAAGTTGGGTTTCGGCGGTGCGCTGTTGGCGATGGACGCGGCGAGCGCACCACGTACCGCATCGGCCAGCGGTTCTTCGACTTGCCCGCCGGCACGTGCGTCCGACCACGCGGCGCCACCCAGCGCGGAAACGAGCAGCGCGCGACGGCGCAAGCTCATGTGGCGAGCTTGGCCTTCACGAAAGGCAGTACGTCGGTGAGCGCCATCGCGGTGGCTTCCGGGTCGCGGCGACCTTGGTACTCGACCTTGCCTTCTTTCAAGCCGCGGTCGGACAAGACCACGCGGTGCGGCACGCCGATCAATTCCCAGTCAGCGAACATCGCGCCGGGACGCTCACCGCGGTCGTCGAGCATCACATCGATGCCGAGCGTTTGCAGTTCATCGTGCAACTGGTCGGCGGCGGCCTTGACCTCGGCATTGCGGTCGTAGCCGATCGGGCACAGCACCACGCCGAAGGGCGCGATCGCAGTCGGCCAGATGATGCCGCGCGCATCGAAGTTCTGTTCGATCGCCGCACCCAGCAGGCGCGTGACGCCGATGCCGTAGCAGCCCATTTCCATCAGCTTCGGCTTGCCGTTTTCGTCCAGGAAGGTGGCATTCATCGCCGCGCTGTATTTGGTGCCGAGGTAGAACACATGGCCCACCTCGATGCCACGCTGGATCGCGAGCACGCCCTTGCCATCGGGCGAGGGGTCACCTTCGAGCACGTTGCGGATGTCGGCCACCAGGTCGGGCTCGGGCAGATCGCGGCCCCAGTTCAAACCGGTGTAGTGGAAGTCGGCTTCATTGGCGCCACTGATGAAATCGCTCATCGCGGCGACCGTGCGGTCGGCGACGACCTTGACCGCTTGCTTCAACCCGACCGGGCCGAGATAGCCGGGCTTGCAACCGAAGTGAGTGTCGATCTCGGCGCCGGTCGCGAAGCGAAAGCCGTCCTTGAGGCCGGGCACCTTGTTGGCCTTGACTTCATTCAACGAGTGGTCGCCACGCACGAGCAGCAGCCAGATCATGGTCTTCACGACATCACCTGATTCACTCTTCTCGTCGGTGGCGAGTACCAGTGACTTCACTGTGTTTTGCAGCGGCACGCCGAGCAGCGCCGCCACGTCTTCGCAGGTGCTCTTGCCCGGTGTTGGTGTCTTCGTCAGCGCCTGCGTCGGTGCCGCACGCGCCGCGGCGGGCGCCACCGCTTCGGCCAACTCCATGTTCGCTGCGTAGTCCGAATCGGGGCAATAGACGATCGCGTCTTCACCCGTGTCGGCGATCACCTGGAACTCGTGCGAGCGGTCGCCGCCGATCGCGCCGGTGTCGGCCGCGACGGCACGAAACGCGAGGCCCATGCGCTCGAAGATGCGCGTGTAGGCCGCGTACATCTGCGCGTAGCTCTTGCCCGCGGCTTCGACATCGCGGTCGAAGCTGTAGGCGTCCTTCATCGTGAACTCTCGCCCACGCATCACGCCGAAACGCGGCCGGCGCTCATCCCGGAACTTGGTCTGGATGTGATAGAAATTTTTCGGCAGCGCGCGGTAGCTGCGCAGCTCCTGGCGCGCGATGTCGGTGATGACCTCTTCACTCGTCGGCTGGATGATGTAGTCGCGGTCGTGGCGGTCTTTCACGCGCAGCAACTCGGGGCCCATCTTGTCGAAGCGGCCGGTCTCCTGCCAGAGCTCGGCGGGTTGCACCACCGGCATCAGCAACTCGATGCCGCCGGCGCGGTTCATCTCTTCGCGAATGATTCCCTCGATCTTGCGGATCACGCGCAAGGCCATCGGCATGTAGCTGTAGATGCCGGCGCCCAGGCGCTTGATGAAGCCGGCCCGCATCATCAGCTTGTGGCTCATGACCTCGGCGTCGGCGGGAGCTTCCTTGAGTGTGGAAATGAAGAACTGCGAAGCTTTCATGGGGGTGCGCTGAGGCAGGTGTGCACGCTGGGCGCGGAGGCGGAAAACCCGAGGGTTTGATTCCCGTCACGCCGGTGCAATAATCAAATCAACGAAAGAATTGAGGTTGATTATGCTCGACCGTGATGGGTTCAGACCCAACGTCGGCATCGTCCTGCTCAACCAAAGAAACCAGGTGTTCTGGGGCAAGCGCATACGCACCCACTCCTGGCAGTTCCCGCAAGGGGGCATCAAATACGGCGAGACGCCCGAGCAGGCGATGTTCCGCGAACTCCACGAAGAAGTGGGGCTGCTGCCTGACCATGTGCGCATCGTGGCGCGTACGCGCGACTGGCTTCGCTATGAAGTCCCCGACCACTTCATCCGGCGTGATGCGCGAGGCCACTACCGCGGGCAAAAGCAGATCTGGTTCCTTTTGCAGCTGATGGGCCGCGACACCGACATGAACCTGCGCGCCACCGACCACCCCGAGTTCGATGCCTGGCGCTGGAACGAGTACTGGATCCCGCTCGAAGTGGTGATCGAGTTCAAGCGGGACGTGTACCAGATGGCGTTGACGGAACTGGCGCGCTTCCTGCCGCGGGGAACGCATCACAACCGCTACCTTCGTTCGGGGATGCGCCCCCACCACCGCGATGACGACTTCGACCGGCAGCATGTGGAGCCGGGCTTCGATGCGGCTCAAGAGGAAATAGCGCCGCTGCCTCCGGCGCTGAAAGACCCGAACGGCTGACCCCCGTGCTCGTTCAGGCGAGCACGAGGTTGTCGCGGTGGATCAGTTCCGGCTCTGCGGTGTAGCCGAGCAGCCGCTCGAATTCGCTGGAGGGCTTGCGCGCGATCAGGCGGGCCTCGCTGCTGCTGTAGTTGGCGAGGCCGCGCGCGACTTCGGCGCCATCGACGCCGCGCACCGCGATCACGTCGCCGCGATGGAATTCACCTTGCACATCGACGACGCCGATGGGCAGCAAGCTCTTGCCTTCATCGCGAACCTTGACCGCCGCGCCGGCGTCGACGACGACCGTTCCGCGCAACTGAAGGTGATCGACCATCCATTGTTTGCGCGCGGCGAGCTTCTGCGTCGAGGCGATCAGGGCCGTGCCGATCGCTTCACCAGCGGCGAGCCGGACCAGCACGTCGGGCTCGCGGCCCCAGGCGATGACGGTGCTGGTGCCGCTGCTGGCCGCACGCTTGGCGGCGAGGATCTTCGTCAGCATGCCGCCGCGGCCGATGCTCGACCCGGCTCCACCCGCCATGCGCTCGAGTTCGGGGTCACCGGCTTGCCCTTCGTCGATGAAGCGCGCGTTCGCGTCTTTGCGCGGGTCGGCCGAGTACAGGCCCTTCTGGTCGGTGAGGATCACCAGCGCATCGGCGTCCACCAAATTCGCCACCAGCGCGCCGAGCGTGTCGTTGTCACCGAACTTGATCTCGTCGTTGACCACGGTGTCGTTTTCGTTGATCACCGGAATCACCTTCAGGCCGAGCAATGTCAGCAAGGTCGAGCGCGCATTCAGGTAACGCTCGCGGTCTGCCAGATCGGCATGCGTGAGCAGCACCTGCGCGCTGCCCATGCCGTGCTCGCGCAGCTTGGACTCGTAGATTTGCGCCAGGCCCATCTGCCCGACGGCGGCGGCGGCCTGGAGTTCATGGATTTCCTTCGGCCGCACCGACCATCCGAGGCGCTTCATGCCCTCGGCGATGGCGCCGCTGGAAACCATCACGACCTCGCGGCCCTGGCTCGCCAGCACCGCCATCTGGCGACACCAGTTGCCGACGGCTTGCGCGTCGACACCACGGCCTTCGTTCGTCACGAGGCTGGACCCCACTTTGACGACGATGCGGCGCGCGCGCGCCAGCGCCTCGCTCATGGCGTGGGGCTGGCCTCGGCCGGCGCGTCGAAACGCGGATCCGGATCGTCGGGCACCGGGTTCTTCAAATGAGCAACGTGCTTGTAGATGGCGCGGATCAGCGGTTCGCAGCCTTCGCGCGTGAGCGCCGAAATCTGGAACACCGGACCCTTCCACTTGAAGCGCTTGACGAAGTCCTTGACGCGCTTTTCGCGTTCTTCGGCCGGCACCATGTCGAGCTTGTTGAGTACCAACCAGCGCGGCTTGTCGTGCAGACCCGGATCGTACTTTTTCAGTTCGGCCACGATCGCCTTCGCTTGCGTAACCGGATCGACCGCTTCATCGAACGGCGCGAAGTCCACGACGTGCAGCAGCAGGTGCGTGCGTTGCAGATGGCGCAGGAACAGGTGGCCGAGGCCGGCGCCTTCGGACGCACCTTCGATCAGGCCGGGAATGTCGGCCACGACGAAACTCTGCTCCGGCGCGACACGCACCACACCGAGGTTCGGGTGCAAGGTCGTGAACGGATAGTCGGCGATCTTCGGCCGCGCATTCGAAATGGCCGTGATCAAGGTGGACTTCCCGGCATTGGGCATGCCGAGCAAGCCCACGTCGGCGAGCACACGCAGTTCAAGCTTGAGCTTCTTTTGCTCACCTGGCCAGCCGGGCGTCTTCTGGCGCGGCGCTCGGTTGGTGCTGGTCTTGAAATGCAGGTTGCCGAAGCCGCCGTCGCCGCCCTTGGCGAGTTGCACCTTTTCATCGGGCACCAGCAGTTCGGCGAGCACCTCATCGGTTTCAGCGTCCTTGATGATCGTGCCCATCGGCATGCGCAGCACGATGTCGGTGGCGGCCGCGCCGTATTGATCAGAGCCGCGGCCGGCTTCGCCGTTGCGCGCTTCGTGGCGGCGCGCGTAGCGGAAGTCGATCAGCGTGTTGAGGTTGCGGTCGCCCACGGCGAACACGCTGCCGCCGCGCCCGCCATCGCCGCCGTTCGGCCCGCCGAAGGGGATGAACTTTTCGCGGCGAAAGCTCATGCAGCCATTGCCGCCATCGCCGGCCACCACATCGATGGTGGCTTCGTCAACGAATTTCATGCGGGCCTGTGCCTGTCAGTGGGTAGAGCCGAAGATGGTAGTTCAGCGGTGGAAAAAACGAAGCCCCGGCACGCCGGGGCTTCGTTGCGATCCGGGCCGCTTGCGCGGCCGGGAACTCAGGCGCCCGTGACGGTGACCGTCTGGCGGTTCAGCGGGCCCTTGACGGCGTAGCTGACCGTGCCATCGACCAACGCGAACAGCGTGTGGTCCTTGCCGATGCCGACATTGGCGCCAGCGTGGAACCGGGTGCCGCGCTGGCGAACGATGATCGAACCGGCAGGAATCACCTGCCCGCCGAACACCTTCACGCCGAGCATCTTGGGTTGCGAATCGCGGCCGTTCCGGGTGGAACCGCCGCCTTTTTTCTGTGCCATGGAAGTCGCTCCTTGAGGGGGTTACAGCACGCCTTACGCGTTCACTGCACCGATCTGGATTTCGGTGAAGTTCTGGCGATGACCTTGCCGCTTTTGATAGTGCTTGCGACGACGCATCTTGAAGATGCGCACCTTGTCATGCCTGCCATGAGCCACCACGGTGGCCACCACGCTTGCGCCCGCTACCAAGGGAGTCCCGACTTTCAGATCCGCGCCGTTGCCGACAGCCAGAATCTGGTCGATCGTGATCTCTTGGCCAACATCCGCAGCAATCTGTTCTATTTTGATCTTTTCGCCTGCAGCAACCTTGTATTGTTTGCCACCGGTTTTTATGACCGCGTACATATCAGCCCTTTCAGTGAATCTGCTGGGCACCTGCAAAAGAGGCGCTGACCAACAGCCCTGCGATATCCGCAGAGCCTTTGATTGTACCACGTGAGCATCTCGGTGACTGCCGCTGATGCACCCGCGACGGCAGGGAACCTCGGCAAGGGGTGAAGGGCGCCCGCGCTGGCCCCGCGCTTTCTATAATCGGTCACCATTTCGGGCAAACCAGCGTGCAGCAACTCTCTCCTCTTCCCGTCGCCGCCCGCAGCCTGGCTGAGTTGATGGCGCCCGACATGCTGCAAGTCGATAGCGTGATCCAGCGCCGCCTGGCCTCCGACGTGGCGATGATCAACCAGATCGCCAACTACATCATCAGTGCCGGTGGCAAGCGCATACGCCCGATGCTGGTGCTGCTGTTTTCGAAGGCGCTGGGGTTCACAGGGCCGGAGCGGCATGAACTGGCAGCGACGGTGGAGTTCATCCACACCGCCACCTTGCTGCACGACGACGTGGTCGATGAATCGGCACTGCGGCGCGGGCGCCAGACGGCGAACGCCCTGTTCGGCAATGCGGCCAGCGTGCTGGTGGGCGACTTCGTCTACTCGCGCGCCTTTCAGATGATGGTGTCAGTGAACCGCATGCGCGTGCTCGACGTGCTGGCCGACGCCACCAACGTGATCGCCGAAGGCGAAGTGCTTCAGTTGATGAACATGCACGACCCCGACCTGCAGGTCGAAGACTACCTGCGCGTCATCCGCTTCAAGACCGCCAAGCTGTTCGAAGCCAGCGCCCGCCTGGGCGCAGTGCTCGCCAATGCCGACCGCACGGTCGAGGAATCTTGTGCGGACTACGGCCGCTCGCTCGGCACCGCATTTCAGCTGGTGGACGACCTGCTGGACTACGAAGGCGCCACGTCGCAGCTCGGCAAAAACGTCGGCGACGATCTGCGCGAAGGCAAACCCACGCTGCCCCTGTTGCTCGCGATGGAACGAGGCACCGCGGCCGAGCGTGATTTGATTCGGCACGCCATCGAGCACGGCGAGATCGCGCGCCTGTCCGAGATCGTCGAAATCGTGCGTCACACCGGCGCTATTGCGGCCACGCGCGACGCGGCCCGGGCCGAGGCAAACAAGGCCCGACGCAGTCTCGATCTGCTGCCCGCTTCGGAGCAACGTGATGCTCTGCTAGAATTGTGCGTTCGGTCAGTTGAGCGCTCTTCGTAGTGCTCGGCATGCCGCCCCGGCGTTCGCTCGGGGCTTCAGATCGGGGTGTAGCTTAGCCTGGTAGAGCGCTACGTTCGGGACGTAGAGGCCGGAGGTTCGAATCCTCTCACCCCGACCAATTCTGGAATTTCCACGTTTCGGTCTCGATGGCACATTGCAGTCGTTGCTGTGCGTTTTGTTTCATCGTTGCATCCGCGCTGGCGTGAATTGTTGACGCGGGCAGGTACCCTGCGCGTTTACAGTGCCATGGGAATCGGCGATGATTCTTTGGTTTTTCACGACATGAACTGAGCCATCGAACTGTGGACACATTGGCCGAAGCTCCACAATCAGCCCTCTCGGGGGTTGCGCGGGTTCTCGTCCACGCGGGCAAGCTGAACGCCAAGACGGCCGAAGACCTCGTTCGAAGCGCGAAAGACAAGCGCAGCAGCTTCATCGCGTCGGTCATTGCCGCGGGTGCTGTGTCGCCTTCGGACTTGGCCCACACACTGTCCGCCGCATTGGCGTTGCCTCTGCTGGACCTGGCTTCGATCGACCCGCAGCGGCTGCCGCGCAATGTCATCGATGGCAAGCTGACGGCGCAGTACCAGGTCGTCGTGCTCGGCAAGCGCGGCAACCGCCTGTTCATCGGCGGAGCCGATCCCACCGATCAGGAAGCGGTCGAGCGCATCAAGTTCGCCACGCAGCTCTCCCCTGAATGGGTCATCGTCGAGCACGACAAGCTGTCGCGCATGCTGGAAAGCAGCGGCATTTCGGCCTCCGAGACGCTCGAGTCGATGTCATCGGGCGACTTCGAATTCGACGTGACGGACGACGTCACCTCGCCGCAGGAGTCCGAGGCGACGCCCGACGTTGAAGACGCCCCGGTGGTGCGCTTCCTGCAGAAGATGCTGATCGACGCCATCAACGCGCGCGCCTCCGACCTGCATTTCGAGCCTTACGAATACCACTATCGCGTGCGCTTTCGCATCGACGGTGAACTGCGCGAGATCACCCAGCCGCCGATTGCGATCAAGGACAAGCTGTCCTCGCGCATCAAGGTCATTTCACGGCTCGACATCGCCGAAAAGCGAGTTCCGCAAGACGGGCGCATGAAGCTCAAGTTCGGTAACAAGGCGATCGACTTCCGGGTCAGCACCTTGCCGACGATGTTCGGCGAGAAGATCGTGGTGCGGATTCTCGACCCATCCAGCGCCAAGGTCGGCATCGAAGCCCTGGGTTACGAGAAGATCGAAAAGGACCGGCTGCTGAAGATCATCCAGCGGCCGTACGGCATGGTGCTCGTCACCGGCCCGACCGGTAGCGGCAAGACGGTGTCGCTCTACACCTGCCTGAACATCCTGAATCAACCCGGGGTCAACATCTGCACGGTCGAAGACCCGGCGGAAATCAACCTGCCCGGCGTCAATCAGGTG
>JANYJL010000008.1 GCA_025361845.1 Rhizobacter sp. | reverse complement strand
CGCGAAGGCGGCCGCACCGTCGGTGCCGGGGTCGTTGCAAAGATCATGGAATAAGGAACGACCATGTCCAAGCAAAAGATCCGCATCCGCCTGAAGGCTTTCGACTACAAGTTGATCGACCAATCCGCTCTTGAAATCGTCGATACCGCCAAGCGCACCGGCGCCATCGTCAAGGGCCCGGTGCCCCTGCCGACACGCATGCAGCGTTTCGACATCCTGCGTTCGCCGCACGTGAACAAGACCTCGCGCGACCAGTTCGAAATCCGCACGCACCAGCGTCTGATGGACATCATCGACCCGACCGACAAGACGGTCGATGCGCTGATGAAGCTCGACCTGCCGGCTGGCGTGGACGTGGAAATCAAGCTGCAGTAGAGCAAACGAGGTCGGCGTGGCGCTTGTCGCTTCGCCGACCTCTGCTATGATCGCAGGCTTTTCGCGGCATGCTGCTCAGGCAACGTGACCGCCCCAGTCAGCCCGGCCAATCGATGCCGGGCATGTGAAACAAAGGTCCTTTCGAGGGCTGGAGAAAAACCATGAGTCTTAGCAACCGTCTCGGATTGCTGGGCCGCAAGGTGGGCATGATGCGCATCTTCACGGACGACGGCGATGCCGTTCCCGTGACCGTGCTCGACGTGTCCAACAACCGCGTCACCCAGGTCAAGACCGAACAAACCGACGGCTACACCGCCATTCAAGTGGCGTTTGGCGAGCGCAAGGCGTCTCGCGTGTCGAAGCCCGAAGCGGGCCACTTCGCGAAAGCGGGTGCCGAAGCCGGCCAAATCCTCCAAGAATTCCGTGTCACCGCGGAAGTGGCCGCCGAGCACAAGCCGGGCGCCACGCTCCCGGTGAGTCTGTTCGCGGTCGGCCAGTTGGTGGACGTGCAGGGCACCTCCATCGGCAAGGGCTTCACGGGCACCATCAAGCGCCACAACTTCAAGTCGCAGCGCGCCTCGCACGGCAACAGCCGTTCGCACAACGTGCCGGGCTCGATCTCGATGGCGCAGGACCCGGGCCGTGTGTTCCCGGGCAAGAAGATGTCTGGCCAGCGCGGCAACGTGACCAAGAGCGTCCAGAACCTCGACGTGATCCGCGTCGACGAAGCGCGCCAACTGCTGCTCGTGCGCGGCGCGGTGCCGGGTGCGAAGAACGGCCACGTGGTGGTCAGCCACGCCATCAAGGTCCGTGTCGCCAAGGGCGGCGTGGCGATGCCGGCCAAGAAGGGAGCCAACTGATGCAGCTCGAGCTTCTCAACGATCAAGGCCAGGCGACCTCCAAGGTCGACGCGCCCGACACCGTGTTCGCCCGCGATTACAACGAAGCCCTGGTGCACCAGGTGGTCGTGGCCTTCCAGGCCAACGCCCGCCAAGGCACCCGTGCCCAACTCGACCGCGCGCAGGTCAAGCACTCGACCAAGAAGCCTTGGCGCCAGAAGGGCACCGGCCGCGCGCGCGCCGGTATGACGTCTTCGCCGCTGTGGCGCGGAGGCGGTCGGATTTTCCCGAACTCGCCCGACGAGAACTTTTCGCACAAGGTCAACAAGAAGATGTACCGCGCCGGTATGGCCGCGATCTTCTCGCAGCTGGCTCGCGAAGGCCGTCTGGCCGTGGTCGATTCGATCACTGTCGATTCGCCCAAGACCAAGCTGCTGGCTGCCAAGTTCAAGGCCATGGGCCTGGACTCGGTGCTGGTCATCACCGACCAGCTCGATGACAACCTGCTGATGGCCTCGCGCAACCTGGCCAACGTGCTGGTGGTCGAGCCGCGTTACGCGGATCCGCTGTCGTTGGTGCACTTCAAGAAAGTGCTCGTGACCAAGAGCGCGATGGAACAACTCAAGGAGATGCTGGGATGAGTACCTCCAAAGTAATCACCAAACCGCGGGCGCCGACGTTCAACGCCGGCCGCCTGGCGAATGTGCTGGTCGCACCGATCGTGTCCGAGAAGGCCACGTCCGTGTCCGAGAAGCACAACCAGGTGCTCTTCAAGGTGTTGCAGGACGCCACCAAGCCCGAGATCAAGGCTGCCGTCGAACTGATGTTCAAGGTGGAAGTCGAGTCGGTTTCGACCGTCACGCAAAAGGGCAAGGTCAAGCGTTTCGGCAAGTCCATCGGCCGCCGCGACCACGTCAAGAAGGCGTATGTGTCGTTGAAGGCGGGCCAGGAGCTCAACTTCTCCGGGGAGGGCGCGTAATGCCCGTCATCAAAGTCAAACCGACCTCGCCCGGCCGCCGCGCCGTCGTGAAGGTGGTGCACCCGCACCTGCACAAAGGCAAGCCCGAAGCATCGCTGCTCGAGCCGCAAATTCAGAACGCGGGCCGCAACAACAACGGTCACATCACGATTCGCCACAAGGGCGGTGGTCACAAGCACCACTACCGTGTCGTCGACTTCGTGCGCAACAAGGACGGCATTCCGGCGAAGGTCGAGCGCATCGAGTACGACCCGAACCGCACGGCGCACATCGCGCTGGTCTGCTACGCCGATGGCGAGCGCCGCTACGTGATCGCCCCGCGCGGTCTCGAAGTGGGTGCCACGCTCTTGAGCGGTGCCGAGGCCCCGATCAAGGCCGGCAACACGCTGCCGATCAAGAACATCCCGGTGGGCTCGACGATCCATTGCGTCGAGATGCTGCCCGGCAAGGGCGCGCAGATTGCGCGTTCGGCCGGTGCCGGCGTCACGCTGCTGGCGCGTGAAGGTGTCTACGCTCAGGTTCGCCTGCGCTCGGGTGAGGTTCGCAAGATCCACATCGACTGCCGCGCCACGATCGGCGAAGTGTCGAACGAAGAGCACAACCTGCGCCAGTACGGCAAGGCCGGTGCGCGTCGCTGGAAGGGCATCCGCCCGACGGTTCGTGGCGTCGCCATGAACCCGGTGGACCACCCGCACGGCGGTGGTGAAGGTCGCACGGGCGAAGGCCAGGTTCCGGTGTCGCCGTGGAACACGCTGACCAAGGGCTACCGCACTCGCAACAACAAGCGCACGCAGACGATGATCGTCGCGCGTCGCAAGAAGTAAGGGGCCGCCGACATGACGCGTTCGCTCAAGAAAGGTCCCTTCGTGGACCACCACCTGATGGCCAAGGTCGAAAAGGCCGCCGCCATCAAGGACAAGAAGCCGATCAAGACCTGGTCGCGCCGCAGCACCATCCTGCCCGAGTTCATCGGCCTGACGGTCGCTGTGCACAACGGCAAGCAGCACGTGCCTGTGTACGTGTCGGACCAGATGGTCGGCCACAAGCTCGGTGAATTTGCGCTGACGCGCACGTTCAAGGGGCATCCGGCCGACAAGAAGGCCAACAAGAAATAAGGATGACGACGATGGAAACCAAAGCTATCGTTCGCGGCGTCCGCCTGTCCGCCGACAAGGGTCGGCTGGTGGCCGACATGGTCCGCGGCAAGAAGGTCGACCAGGCGCTCAACATCCTGACGTTCACGCCCAAGAAGGCCGCCGGCATCATCAAGAAGTGCCTGGAGTCCGCGATCGCGAACGCCGAGCACAACGACGGCGCCGACATCGACGAGCTCAAGATCACGACGATCTACGTGGAGCAAGGTGCCACGCTGAAGCGTTTCTCCGCACGGGCCAAGGGCCGCGGCAACCGCATCAGCAAGCCGACCGCGCACATCTACATCACCGTCGGCAACTGAGGCACAAGGAACACCATGGGACAAAAGATTCACCCGACCGGTTTCCGTCTGCCGGTCACGCGCAACTGGGCTTCACGCTGGTACGCGAACAACCAGAACTTCGCGACCATGCTCGCCGAAGACCTGAAGGTTCGTGAGTACCTGAAGGCCAAGCTCAAGAGCGCCGCGGTTTCGCGCATCCTGATCGAGCG
>JANYJL010000003.1 GCA_025361845.1 Rhizobacter sp. | reverse complement strand
CATCTGCGCGGCCGCCGACGACACCGACGAACTCACCGCCTTGAGCTGGCGCGAGACCAGCAGACCGACGATGGCCAACACGACCAGCAGAGACACCACACCGAAGATCGCCCGCATGCGCCACCCCGCTTGAATGAATTCGACCCTGCGATTTTGCCCGCGTCTGGGCGCGCCGGTCCCGTCGGGCTCAAATCCAGCGGCGCAAGGGCGAGAACAGCGCCGTGCGCGCGCGCAGCGACAAGGGCGCACGTGCGAACGCGGTTGCGTCCACCACGCGGTTGTCGGGGTCCACGCGCAAGGCCTTGAACAGCGCGCGCGTTTGCGCCAGCACCTGCGCGTCGCGCACGAACACCATCAGCTCGGCGAGGCGATCATGCGCGGCGTGCTCGAAGTTGTAGCTGCCGATCGCGAGTTCCGCGTCGTCGACGAGCAGCAGCTTGGAGTGCTCGCCGCGCACGCTCTCGAAGATCGTCACGCCGGCGCCGTGCCAGCGCCGATAGTCCGCGGCTGCGGCCATCCAGGGCAGCACGCTTTCCACCAGCGCGTCGCGGTGCGAGTGGAAGATCTCCACCGCCACGCCACGCTGTGCGGCACGCACGAATGCCGCCGCCAGCGCGGCACATGGCTTGAAGTAGAAGCTGGTGGCGCGGATCGATGCGCTGGCCCCGTCGATCGCCTCGATCAAGCGTTGTGTGAGCGGGTTCTGCACCCCCGCCACCGGTGCCAGCGGCGCCGGCGGTCGGTTCGGATCGTGCCACCAGTATTCGAGCGCAAGCGCACCGCCCTCGCCGGCCGTGGCCGCGGTCAGCACACGGTGCGCGTCCGTCACCGCGCCGGGAAAGAGCGTCGCGATGGTGTCGAGCGCGGCCAGGGCGGCCGGCCCCCACAGCGAGAAGGAAACCTCCTTCCACTGCGCCGGATCGAAGGACCGCTGCGAGATGTTCGACGAGCCGTGCAGCGCTTCGCCTGCCTCGCTGAGCTGGATCTTGATGTGCTGCCCGGCTCCCAGCACCCGCTGCAGCCGCGAGGGCGGGCGGTAGTAGCGCACGGCGGGCCCGAGCGCGGCCAGGCGCAGCGCCAGGTCCGCGCGCTGGGCTTCGCTCAGCAGGCGGGTGCCCAGGCGCTGCCCGAAGGCGTCGATGCCGAGCATCACCGCGACGCCCCGGCGCTGCGCCGCGGCCAGCGCATCGATGAGTTCGAGCGCCCAGCGGTCGTGGCCGACGTAGTAGGTGACGAGGTGCACGAAGTGGCGCGCTTCGCGGATCATCGCCAGGCGTCGCGCCCATTCGACGGTCGGGTCGGTGTGCAGGAGAAAGCGGCTGGCGACCGTGTGACGTGCTGGCCCGAGCTGCAAGTTGGTGTCGGTGGTATTGCGAGTGAGCATGCGCGATGGTATCGGCGCGACGAGCGATCAGCCGTGCAGCAAAAAGCTCGCCTGACGGGCGGCGATGCGCCAGCCTTCGGGCGTGAGCGTGAAACGATCGTCGAACTCGCCCAGCACCTGGCCCGCGCGGGCGGGCCGGCCGTTTGGGCCGGGCTCGTCGTCTGTCGAGCCGGCCCACAGCAGCACGGTGCTGGTGGCCCGCGCGTCCGTGGCCGACAGCAGCTCGACGCGGATGTTCGTCACCACATGGCGGGTGATGCGGCTGGCGGGGCGCTGCGCGTAGGCAGCGTGAATCGCCTCGCGCCCACGCAGCGGCTCGGCGTTCGGCCGGCTCAGCACCGCATCGGGCGCGAACAAGGCCGCGAACTCGGCCGGGCGCTGCTGGTCGGCGTGTTCGGCTGCCAGCAGCACGAGCCGGCTGCAGGCGCGTTCGATCAGCAGAGATTTCAATTCGTCCATCGTGACCTCAGTGTGCAGCCACCAGCGGGCGACGCAGCCACTGCACCAGCACCTCGCTCACCGCCTCGGGCTGCTCCATCGTCGACATGTGGCCGCAATGATCGATCACGGCCAGGCGCGACGTGGGCAACATCGCGTGCATCTGTTCGTGGCGCGCCAGCGGGCTCCACACGTCGTCGCGGCCGCACAGCAGCAGGGTGTCGCAGTGCAGGCCGCGCAGCACCTCGCGCGCATCGGGGCGGGCGAGCAAAGCATGGATCTGGGCAGCGAAGATGTCCGGTGTGCGGCGCTCGATCATGTCGAGAATCTGCTCGAACACCGGCGAGCCCAGCCGCGACGGGTGCACCATGCCGCGCGCCCAGTCGCGGCCCATCGCGCGCATGCCGTCACGCCGCGCCGTCGCGAGCAGCTTCATGCGCCCTTCGCGTTCGCGCTCACCGTCTGCACCGGGGGCGATCGGGTCGATGCCGGTGTCGAGCAGCGCGAGGCGTTCGACACGCTCTGGCGCGCGCCGCAGGACCTCCAGCGCGACGCGCCCACCCATCGAATGCCCGACCAGGGAGAAGCGAGGCGCGGCGACCGACGCGAGCACCTGCTCGGCCATCGCACCGATCGAATCGATGGCGCCGAACACAGGCACGACACAGTCATCGGCGGGCAGCACGGCGCGTTGATGCGCCCACACCGCGTCGTCGCACAAGAGCCCCGGCAGCAGAACGAGCATCGTCATGGGATGCGAGCTTTGCACCGCCTGCACTGTCGCGCTCATCACGAAGGCCGGACGAGGTATTCGTTCTGCTTATCGACCCGCCTTGTCGATCTCGTTGGCGGCCGCGCGGCGCAACGCTTCCAGCACGACCCGCAGGTCGGGCGAAGGCTCGCCGGACTCGCGCACCGCGATGCCCACCGCGCGCACGGTCAGTGGCAGTTCGATCGGGAGCCGCCGTAACGCGCCGCCACGTTCGTCTTCTACCGCCTGGCCGTGCGAGCTCAGCGCGAGCCGGTCGGTGCTGGCCACGATGGCGCGCGTGAACATCGCGCTGCTCGCCTGCAACGCGCCCGGCGGCGGTTCCAGGCCGGCCGCGGCGAACACGCGTTGCAGCGCCGCACTGGCCGGCGTGCCAGGCAGCGGCACGACCCAATCCCAGGCGCGCAGATCGGCCAGCGTGAGGCCACGCCGCCGAAGGCAGGGATGGCCCGCGCGCGCGACCACGGCCAGCGGCTCCTCGACCAGGGATTCCTGCCGAACGCCGGACGGCGCCTCGCGCAGTGCGCCGATCACGAGATCGATGTCGGCGGCGCGCAGCTGGCGCATCAGGTTGTCGTAGGTGCCATCGATGATGGTCACCTCGATGTCCGGATGCGCGCGCAGCACCTCGTCTACCGCACGAGGCAGCAGCAGCGAGACCGACAGCGGCAGCGCGCCGATCAGCACACGGCCGCGGATCTCGCCGCGCCAGGCGGCGATCTCGCTGTCGATCGCACGGGCTTCGCCATAGGCGAGTTTGACGTGCAGCAGCAGCGCCTCGCCGGCATCGGTGAGCCGCGTGCCGCGCACCGAGCGCTGGAACACCACGCCGCCGGCCAGGTGTTCGAGGGCGCGCAGCGAGCGGTGCACCGCGGGCTGGCTGATGCCCAGCGCCACGGCGGCCTTCGCCTCGCTCGCCGTGGCGGCGACGGCGAGCAAGGCCTTCAGGCTCGCAGGCGTGACAGCCGCGGCAAAACGTTCGGGCCGCTCGGTGCGCCGCGCACGCCCTTCGGCCAGTGCAGCGGCCTGCGCGGCACCGAGCGCGAGTTGCGCGAACAAGGCATCGGCGCGTTGCGCGACACGCAGGCCCGGCGGCGTGGCGAGCATGCCGCGGGCGCTGCGCTCGAACAGCGGCAGGCCGCAGAAACGTTCCAGTTCGAGCACACCGCGCGTGACCGCCGGCTGGGAGAGGTGGATGGCCTCGGCCGCACGCATCGCGCTGCCATGGCGCGCGACGGCTGCCGCACAGCGCAGCAGCTTCAGGCGCTCGCCGGCGCCAGGCAATTCGCGCAACGCGATCAAAGGTGTTTCGGCAGGCACGGGGATGGGAAACGGGTCAGGGTGGCAACGCATAGCTTAGGCACGGCCGATGCCCGCACACGATCGGACGAGCTCGGTGTTTGCCCCGGGGGATAAGCCGCGCGCATAGCTTGCCGAGCCAATGTCATGGGCACGGGTCGGCGCAAGGCCTAGGCTTGCAATCCCAGACGATCGATCACGATGGAGCGCAGACCATGCCCTTACCCGCCACCCGACGCACGCTCCTCGCGGCCAGCGCCGCGGCCACGCTGGCCGCCTGCGGCCTCGCCCGCGCGCAGACGGCCGACACCTTCCGCATCGGCCTGATCGCGCCGCTGACCGGCCCGTTCGCATCGACCGGCAAGCAGCTCGAAACCGCCGCGCGCCTCTACATCGCGAAGAACGGCAACACGATCGCCGGCAAGAAGGTCGAGCTGATCGTGAAGGACGACGCCGGCACTGCGGACGTGACGAAGCGCCTCGCGCAGGAACTCGTCACCGGCGACAAGGTACAGGTGCTCGCCGGCTTCGGCCTGACTCCGCTGGCCTTTGCGACCGCACCCGTCGCAACACAAGGCAAGACGCCGATGGTGGTGATGGCCGCGGCCACCTCGACCATCACCGAATCCTCGCCCTGGATCGTGCGCACCAGCTTCACCGTCGCCCAGGTCGTCACCGCGCTGGCCGATTGGGCCGCGAAGAACGGCATCAAGCGCGTCGTCAGCCTGGTCAGCGACTACGCGCCGGGCATCGATTCCGAGAAGTATTTCAACGAACGTTTCGTCTCGCGCGGCGGCACGATAGTCGAAGCGATCCGCGTGCCGCTGCGCAACCCGGACTTCGCACCCTTCCTGCAAAAGGTGAGCGACGCCAAGCCCGAAGCGCTGTTCGCCTTCGTGCCGGCCGGCGTGGGCTCGGCGCTGATGAAGCAGTTCACCGAACGCGGGCTCGACAAGTCGGGCATCCGGCTGATCGCCGAAGGCAGCGTGACGGACGATGACATCCTCGACAGCATGGGCGATGTGGCGCTCGGCGTCGTCACCGCGCACCATTACTCGGCGGCGCACAACTCGGCGGCGAACAAGGCCTTCGTCGAAGCCTTCGGCGCAGCGAACGGCGGGCGCCGCCCGAACTTCATGGCGGTGGGCGCCTGGGACGGCATGCGCGTGATCTACGAGGCCGCCAAGGCCACCGGCGGCGCGGGCGGAGAGGCCCTGCTCGCCGCGATGAAGGCCCAGAGTTTCGAGAGCCCGCGCGGCCCGCTGCAGATCGACCCCGCCACGCGCGACGTGGTGCACAACGTCTACATCCGCAAGGTCGAGCGCATCAACGGACAGTTGTGGAATCAGGAGATCGAGACGATTCCGATGGTGCGCGATCCGGGGAAGACGAAGCCCTGAACCTCAGAGCCCCAACTCCTTGAGGATCGCCTCCCGCAGTGTCTGCGCCTGCGGGCTGGACAACTTGCGCGGATGTGGCAGCGTCACCTGAAAGCTGGCCTGAATCGTCGCCGGCCGGGGCGAGAGCACCAAGATGCGATCGGCCATGTAGATCGCTTCTTCGACATCGTGCGTGATGAGCAGCACGGTGTGGCGCTCTTCTTCCAGGATGCGCAGCAGCTCGGTGCGCATGCGCAGGTTCATCAGCGCGTCGAGTGCCGAGAACGGTTCATCCATGTAGAGGATTTCCGGCTTCACGACGAAGGCACGCGCCAGCTCGACACGCTTGAGCATGCCGCCCGACAACTCGTGGGGGTAGCTGGACTCGAAGCCCTTCAAACCGACCATCGCGGCGTAGTGATCGGCCAACGCGGCGCGCTCTTTCGGGATGCCGCCTTGCTCGTCGGTGCGCCCCACCCCATTCAAGCCGAACATCAGGTTCTGCTGCACCGTGAGCCAGGGGAACACCGAGCCCTGCTGGGAGATCACGATGCCCTTCGGGCTGGGGCCGGTGAGTTCGGCACCGTCGACACGCACACTGCCGCTGCCGGCGCGCTCGAAACCGGCGACGATGTTCATCAGGGTCGATTTGCCGCAGCCCGAGGGCCCCACGATGGCGACGAATTCACCGTCGGCCACGCTGAAGCTGACACCGGCGATGACCGGCAGCGGGCCCTTGTCCGAGACGAAGGCCTTGGTGACCTGGTCGACGACGATCTTGTCAGCGGACATAGCGCCATCGCACGGTCTTCAGCCGCTCCAGCAGGCGTGTGGCGCCATCGAGCAGCAGGCCGATCAGGCCGATGATGATCATGCCCGCGATGACGAGGTCGTAGCGGTTGCCGGCGTTGCGCGAGTCCATGATCATGTAGCCATGATCGTGAAGCCAACCGGGTTGCCGGCCACGACCGTCTGCGCGTCAGGCGTCTTGGTGACCGTGACGTGCGGCTGGCCGGTGACGCAGATACCCGTGACGGCCGAGCCGCCGCCGGCATTGCTGCTCGCCACGTTGACCGTGTTGTCGAGGTTGGTCGCGTAGTTGACAACGCTGATTGCGCATGGCGCAAGCGCGCCCCCGCCCGCAGGGGCGGTGGTGTGGCTGGAGACGTGGACCGTGGCCGTGGCGCCCTTGGCCATGTTGGCAAAGTTGCAGTTGAGCGTTTCGGCCGGCGGGTTGCCGGTGATGGAGCAGCTACCCGGTCCGGCGTATGCCGGGCTGATGGACCAGTCGATCCCCGCGTTGGCGAGCGTCGGCAGAGCGTCGCTGAGGGTGACGCCGTTGGCCGTGTTGTCGCCGTCGCTGGTGACGGTGATCGTGAAGCCGACGTCAGTGCCCGCCACGACCGTCTGCGCGTCCGGGGTCTTGACGACCTTGACGTGCGGCTGGGGGGTGACGGTGGTGGTCGTATTGCAGTCCGGGTCGTTGCTGCCCTGGACGCAGTTCGTCTTGGTCACGACGACGACATTGGGCAGGTTGGTTGTCCCCGCCGGCCAGCCCGTGCTCGCCAGCGTGATCATGTACTTGTAGGTGGCGGTGGTGTTGGCAAGGATGGTCTGGTTGGCCCAGGACAGCTGGTTGCCGCCCGTGACCGTGGCCGACGGGTTGCTGCCGGTCAGGGTGCCATGGCCCGGAACCACTGCGCTGATGTCGTCCGAGATGTCGACGCCGGTTGCGTCGGTGGGATTGGCGTTCTGGACGGTGATCGTGTAGGTCAGGATTTCGCCCGGCAGTGCGGTGGTCTTGTCGACGACCTTCTTCGCATGGAGGGGCGTGCCCGGGATGGTCAGGTTGACGCAGTACTCGCCGGCGTCGCCGCCGCTCTTGTTCTGGTCACCGTCGTGAACAATGATCTGGAGGCGGTACGTGCTACCGGGCTGGAGCCCCAGGTTGCTCGCGTTCCAGCGCACCTCGGAGCCGTAGCCCTCGTCGAACGCGGTTGTGCCCGCGGGCGGGGTGTCCGCTCCGGGGCCAAGGTTCCAGTTGTTCTTGGCCGGTGGCAGGGTGGCCGTATAGGTGCCGCCTGCAATCGTCGCGGTGGTCCAGGTCCCGAACACGTCATCGACGTGCGTGACCGGGCTTCCACCATTCTGGAAGTCCCCGGCCGTGCTGGCTGGATTCGCCGTGATGTTCGTGATGAAGAGCGACGGGAAGAACGGCCGGTTGGATGGGTCCTTCTGAGTCAGGTCGCCCAGGGCCGGGCTGGAGACGTGCTGCGGGCTGGCCGTGTTCGCGGTGGCCGAGCGCGGATCGCG
>JANYJL010000382.1 GCA_025361845.1 Rhizobacter sp. | reverse complement strand
GCCGTTCGACTTGCATGTGTAAGGCATGCCGCCAGCGTTCAATCTGAGCCAGGATCAAACTCTTCAGTTCGATCTTGATAAATTACTCAAAGAATTGATAGAAACTTCACTTGCATGAAATTCTATTTTCAGTGAGCGTTTAAGGTCCATGAGACCTTGAGTCTTGCGACTCTTGGCACTCGCCTTCAAACGCCCACGCTTATCGGCTGTTAGTTTTTAAAGAGCTTGCCTTGCGGCATTTGCTGTTTACGTCTCCGTATTCAGCGAAGAGAGCGATTCTGACATGTTTTCTATACCCCTGTCAAATACTCGGTCTTCTTATTCTCTTTGCCTTACTTGCCGCTACCGCTTTGATTTCTCGGTAACGCCGTGTTCAGCGCAGCCTTAGACTGTAGCACAGACTTTTTCGAGTGCGCAAGCGGCTTCGCAAAAACTTCTGTGAATCTGCTGTGCCGCGACCACCTTGCCGGGCGTCAAGCCCGCATCGCTTCCTTGAAGCGCGCTTCGGGATCGTCGGACTCGAGCACAGCCGCGAGGCGCCCGGCCCAGCGCCGCACGTCCGTGCGCAGCACCCGCTGCTTGATGGAAGCGATCTGCGAGGGGTGCATGGAAAAGCTGCGCAGCCCCATGGCGAGCAGCAGCTCGGTGAACGCCGGGTCGCCCGCCATCTCTCCGCAGACGCTGACTTCCTTGCCCGCGCTGCGCGCCAGCCGGATCGTTTGCGAGATGAGCTGAAGCACCGCCGGGTGCCACGGGTCGTAGAGGTGCGCCACGGCTTCATCGGCGCGGTCGATCGCCAAGGTGTACTGAATCAGGTCGTTGGTCCCGATCGAGACGAAGTCGAAGTAACGCAGCAAAGCAGGCAACAACAGGGCTGCAGCAGGGATTTCGATCATGGCCCCGACCGCGACATCGGTGAATGGCCGCGAAGCGTCCGCAAGCTGTAGCTTGGCCCGTGCCAGGGCATCCAGCGTGAGTCGGACCTCGCTCAGGTGGGCCACCATGGGAATCAGCAGCTTCACCTTGCCATAGGCGCTGGCCCGCAAGATGGCGCGAAGCTGCTGGCGGAACATGCCGGGCTCCGACAGGCTCCAGCGTATCGCGCGCAAGCCCAGTGCGGGGTTGAGCGCGTGTTCGTGCCTCAGCTCGTTGACGGACATCCGGTCGAGCGGCTTGTCCGCTCCGATGTCGACGGTGCGTATCGTCACCGGCAGCCCGTTCATTGCGATGACTGCGGCGCGGTAGGCCTCGAACTGCTCGTCCTCGCCGGGCAGTTCGCCCTCCCGATTCATGAACAGGAACTCGCTTCGAAACAAGCCGACGCCGACGGCACCTGCATCCAGCGCTGCCACGGCGTCGACAGGCATCTCGATGTTGGCGAGCAGTTCGACGCGCTCGCCATCCATCGTCACCGCAGGCGTATGGCGAAGGCGCGAGAGGCTCTCGCGTTCCAGATCGCTCTGACGCTGACGAAATCGGTACTCTTCGAGAACGATGGGCGAAGGGTCGACGATCACGATGCCGGCATCGCCATCGATGATCACCCAGTCGTCCTGCCGGATGATGCGGCTGGCTTCGCGCGCACCCACGACGGCCGGGATGTCCATGCTGCGAGCCACGATGGCGGTGTGCGAGGTCTTGCCACCCACATCGGTGATGAAGCCGGTGAACACGCTGCGCTTGAATTGCAGCATGTCGGCCGGGGCGACGTCGTTGGCGACCATGACCAATGGATCCTCGCCGCCGAAGTCGCGCGGGCTGGCACCAGGCGCCGGCGCAAACGGCGAGGCGGTGCCACGCGCCATCGCCCTGAGCAGCCGTTCGACCACCTGTTCCAGATCGGCCTTGCGGTCGCGCAGGTACTCGTCCTCCATTTCGTCGAACTGCCGGGCAATCACTTCGAGCTGCGCGGACAAGGCCCATTCGGCGTTGTAGTGGCGCTCCTGGATCCAGTGTTTGGTCGCGCCCGTCAGCGTGTCGTCGTGCAAGAGCATCAGGTGCACGTCGAGCAAGGCCGAGAGCTCGGCCGGCGCATCTTCCGGCAGATCGCGTTGCAGGGCTGTCAACTCACTGGCGACGACATCGCGCGCGGCACGCAGCCGCGCAATCTCCTCGTCGGCGCGGGATTCTTCGATGAAATAGTGGGCCACATCGACGCGGCTCGATGCGACCAGCACGGCACGGCCGATCGCGACGCCGCGAGACACGGGCAACCCGAAAACCTGGAAGCTCATGCGTTCGATGCTAGCAGCGACCTGCGCTGCAACGCACCGGAATTTCCCATGCAGGAAGTGATGTAGCCAGCCGTGTGCGCGACCATCGGCACGGACGCGGGGAAGCCGCTACTGGCCTTCGCCGAACTTGCCGTCGATCAAGGCCAGCAGCGCGGCCATGGCCGCCTGTTCATCGACGCCGTCGGTCTCGACCTCGACCTCGGTGCCCAGGCCAGCCGCCAGCATCATCACGCCCATGATGCTCTTGGCGTTCACCCGCCGATCGTTGCGCGACATGAAGATGTCGCTCTGAAAACCACCAGCCAGCTTGGTCAGCTTGGCGGATGCGCGAGCGTGCAAGCCCAGCTTGTTACTGATCGTGATTCGAGTCTTGACCATTTCCACCCGGCTTGAAAGTCTGGTTCTGGGGGCGTGATGTCGTCACCTGCATCACGCCTTGCGTCGCGCCAGACATGGCGCGCGTCAACACCGCGTCGAGCGGTTCGTGCGCGTGCCGTAGCGAGCGGAACAACATCGGCACGTTCACGCCGGCGAGCAGCTTGACGTGCTGCCCGTCGGCCACGCGTTGGGCGACGTTCGACGGCGTCGCGCCGAACACGTCGGTGAAGATGAGCGCATCGGGCCGCGCCACCCGCTCGATCAATTCGCGCATGCGCGCTTCGATCTCCTCGGGGGGCATGTCCGCCGGCACATCGAGCACCTCCAGCGTCTGCACACATTCGGGGAATGCGTGTGCCGCCACGGCCTTGAGCGCCGAAGCGAGGGGAGCGTGCGCAATGATGATGAAACCGAGCATGTTCTCGAATTATCGGCAGTTCGGGCCGGCTGCCACACGGCGGGAAGGGAAGCCCAGGCAGCGCGGCACAAAAAACACACATGTGCCCACGTACCGCAGCCTGACAACAACGCGCGGGCACGGGCGTTCGCCGACACGATGGCCTCCATCGACACGGCCACTCGGGGGCCAACACGACCAGCGCATCGTCACGATGAAAGCTTCAACCCACTGAAAAACGTGTCGACCGCCTCGTCGTCGAGGCTCGGCCCGACCACGCTGGCCTGGTAGACACGCAGGCCCTTGGCGAACAGCGCCGCCTGCTCCTGGACGGCCGTGCCGTCGGGTCGCAGCCCGCTGAGCCGCAGCCTCGTCGCCATCGGGTTCGGGGTCATTCCGCGCACCTGAACCGGGCTGGCCACCGGCGTGGCGGCGCCCAGGTTGCGCGCCGCCACAGCGCGCAAGTCGGCCAGTGCGGCCGTCACGCCCTCCGGAGCGGCCGCGTCGGTGAACGCGAGCGCGTAGGTGACGCCACCGGCCGTGCACACCAGCATGTCCATCCGCGTGGCGGCGCCGGCCACCGTCACCTGGCGTGCATGGCGGTCGGTGCGGCAGGGGAAGGTGGCGATGATCCCGCTGCCTTCGGGTTCGAATTCACGCCAATCCAGGGCCGGCGAACAGGCACTCAGGCCCGTTGCCGCGACCAGGGCGAGCGACAAGATCCGGCGGTACTGCATAGAACGATTATCGGCGCTGCGACACAATGGACGGCATGCAAAACCTGTTCTCCCCCATCGCCCGATTGCCGCACGGCCGTGCGCCCAACGGCGGCGGATGAACTTACCCCACCATGGCTGATTTCGTCCTCGTTCACGGTGCCTGGCATGGTGCCTGGTGCTGGAATCGCGTCCTGCCGCCCTTGTGGGCCGCCGGTCACCGCGCGTTTGCGGTCACGCTCACCGGCGTGGGCGAACGGGCCCACCTGCTGTCGAAACACGTCACGCTCGACACCCACATCGCCGACGTCGCCAGTGTGATCGAAGCGGAAGAGTTGCTCGACGCCGTGCTGGTCGGCCACAGCTACGGCGGCATGGTGATCACCGGGGTGGCCGATCGGCTCTCGGCGCGCCTGCGCCACCTCGTCTATCTGGACGCCGTGGTCCCGCTGCCCGGCGAAAGCTGGTCGAGCGGCCACAGCCCCGAGACGCAGGCCGCACGCCGCAAGGCCATTGCCGAGAGCGGCGTGCTCGCGCCGCCTGACCCCGAAGTCTTTGGCCTGAGCGGTGCAGACCGCGCCTGGGTGGCGCGCCGCCAGACGCCCCAGCCAGGCGGCGTCTACGACGCCCCGTTGCACTTCGACGCCGCAAGCGTCGCCGCCCTGCCGCGCACCTTCATCGACTGCACCGCGCCGGCACTCGCCACCATTGCGCTGATGCGCACACGGGTGCGAGCCGAGCCCGGTTGGTCGCTGGCCGAAATCGCCACCGGCCATGACGCGATGGTGAGCGCGCCGCAGGCCCTGGTCGATCTCCTGCTCGCGATTCCGTGAGCCTCAAACGTGACAATTGCACCCCCTCTCATGCGGGATGACACGCCGTCGACCGTAGCGAATTCGACGCGGCACCACCATACTGGTCGAGTCCGCACCGCCACACCACCCCGCTCTGCCGGGTTTGCGCGTGCCGACTCACAAAGAAAGCGCCATGGACATGTCTGAAGTCAAACGCGGCGCCGCTGTTTCAGCGGTGCCCCGCACCACCCCCGTGCCGGTCAGCGACACCACCGACAACGAGCGCTGGCATGCCCTGGTCGCAGAAATCGGCGCCGAGATCGCCACCCCGCTGACCGCCGCGCTGGCACGCATCCACGAGCTCACGACCACCGGCCGCATCGACCGCGGCAGCCTGCGCGCGCTGCGCGAAGAGGTCGAGCAAGCGCGCCAGATCGGCATGATCTGCCAGCAGCTCACCCGCTTTGCCTCCGGCCGGCTGCGCCAGACCCACGAGCGCATGCAACTCGCCGACACGCTCAAGGGCGTGCTGGCCCACCGCACCCGCGAGACGCAGGCGCGCGGCATCGTGCTCAAGCCGGTTCTCAAGCCCGCCGAGGTGATCGTCGACGCCTCGCTGCTGTTCAGCCTGCTCAACACCACGCTCGACTGGGCCTTGCTGAACGCCCGTTCGCACATCGAATTCAAGGTCGACATCAAGACCTGGCCGGCGCACGCGCGGCTGACCTGCAGCTTCGCGCACCGGCCGGCCGACGAGGCGGGCGCCGAGGCCGAACCCGAGTCCCACACGGCCGGCCTGGACTCGCTGCACTGGCGCCTGCTGGAGCAAACCGCCTGGACCATGGGCCTGCCATTGGAACGCAAGGACGACACCAGCCTCAGCACTCTGACGATCGAATTCCCGCGCACCGCGAGCGACGAGATCGAAGGTGTGAGCACGATGGAACTGGACGATGGTTTTGCGCCGTCCACCAACTCCAAGCCGCTCGCCGGCAGCCATGTGCTGGTGATCGCCTCGCGGCGCGAAATGCGCGTTCAGATCCGCGACGCACTGCGCAACATGGGCCTGATCGTCGACTTCGTGAACTCGGTCGACGAGGCGATCGACTTCTGCCGCGACGGCCTGCCGCACGCCATCGTGATCGAATCGATCCAGAGCGGCGAGCGTTTCGCGCACTTCCGCGACGAGATCACCAACGAAGTGCCCGACTTCGTGTTCATCGAGATCATCGAAGAAGGCGGCGCCTTCGAGATGTCGGGCTTCAGCGGCTCGACGATGGCGCGTGTCGGGCGTGACGTGATCGCCAGCTCACTGCCCTCGGCGCTGATGTTCGAGTTGTCGAAAGGCCTCTAGCCTTCCGAGCGGCGCGCTCACTTCAGCGCGCCGAACACCTTCTTCAGGATCGCGCTGCCGGTGGCCACCGGGTCCTTGCGGATCTTGCGTTCCTCTTCGCCGATCATCAGGAACAGGCCGTCGAGCGCCTTGGTGGTCACGTACTGCTGGATGTTGGCGTCTTCCGGCTTCACGAAACCGAACGAGGCGGCCTTGCCTGCCAGCGAGTTGTACTTGTCGGCGAGCGAGACCTTCTCGGTCGCTTTCGTCACGATCGGCAGGAAGGTGGTGCCGAGCGGCTCGCGCGTCTTGCCCGAGAAGAACTCGGTAACCGAGTTGTCGCCGCCGCGCACGACCTGCAAGGCGTCTTCCACGCTCATCGACTTGACCGCACCAACGAGCAGGGTCTTCGCCTCGGGCATCGCGGCTTCGGCAGCGCGGTTCATCGCGAGCACGAGCGCATCCACACGCTTCTGCTGGCCGAAGGTCTTGAGCAGCTTCGCCGCATCGTTCAGGTAGCCCGGCATCGGGATGCGCACCAGCGGGTTGCCCAGGAAGCCGTCGTTCTTGCCGAGCAGGCCGATGGCCGACATCGCGCCACGTTCGAGCAAGCTGCGGATGCCGGTGGCGGCGTCGGTCTCGCTGAGGCTTGCCGCGTGAGCCTCGGGCAGCCACAGGCCGGCTGGCGCAGCCAGCGCGAATGTGAAGGCTCGGCGTTGCATCGTCATGCTCAGACCGCGTTGGCCACACCGGCGCCATGCGCCTGCTGGTCCGCGTGGTAACTCGAACGCACGAGTGCGCCTACCGCGGCATGCGTGAAACCCATCGCAACCGCCTCGCGCTCGAACATCTTGAAGGTGTCCGGGTGCACGTAGCGGCGCACCGGCAGATGGTGGCCGCTCGGGGCGAGGTACTGGCCGATCGTCAGCATGTCGATCTGGTGTTCGCGCATGTCGCGCATGACTTGCAGGATTTCCTCGTCGGTCTCGCCCAGGCCGACCATCACACCGCTCTTGGTCGGCACGCCGGGGGCGAATTCCTTGAAGCGCTTCAGCAGGTTCAGGCTGTAGGCGTAGTCGGAGCCGGGGCGCGCTTCCTTGTAGAGGCGCGGGGCGGTTTCGAGGTTGTGGTTCATCACGTCGGGCGGCGCGGCTTTCAGGATGTCCAGCGCGCGGTCCATGCGGCCACGGAAGTCGGGCGTGAGGATCTCGATCCGCGTGGCCGGCGACAGCTCGCGGGTCTTCGCGATGCACTCGACGAAGTGCGCCGCGCCGCCGTCCCGCAGATCGTCACGATCCACGCTGGTGATGACGACGTACTTGAGCTTCAGCGCCGCAATCGTCTTGGCCAGGTTCAGCGGTTCGTCCGCGTCCAGCGGGTCGGGGCGGCCGTGGCCGACGTCGCAGAAGGGGCAACGCCGGGTGCACTTGTCGCCCATGATCATGAAGGTGGCCGTGCCCTTGCCGAAACACTCGCCGATGTTCGGACACGAGGCTTCCTCGCACACCGTGTTCAGCTTGTTTTCGCGCAGGATGGCCTTGATCTCGTAGAAGCGGCTCGATGGGGAGCCCGCTTTCACGCGGATCCAGTCCGGCTTCTTCAGCACCTCGGCCGGCACGATCTTGATCGGGATGCGCGCCGTCTTGGCTTGCGCCTTCTGCTTGACGGTGGCGTCGTAGGCGGGCGCGGCGGTCGGCGCGGTGGTGGAAGCGGGGCTGTCGGTCGTCATGGGGTCTTTCGGGTTCTGTCCGCCTCAAGGGCTCAGGTAGGTGGCGAGCTTGGTGCCGAGGGTCTCGGCCACCTCGTCCCACGAGGCCTGGACCCCGATTGTAGAAAGGTCCACCGTCTGGAGCCCCGCGTAGCCGCAGGGGTTGATGCCGGCGTAGGGCCGAAGGTCCATCGCGACATTCAGGGCGACACCGTGGTAGGTGCAGTGGCGCGTCACCTTGATGCCCAGCGCGGCAATCTTGCCGAGGCCGCGGAACGGGTCGGCGCCTTCGGCCACCGGCGCCAGCGCGGCGTGGCAGAACGGATCGTCCAGCCGCACATAGATGCCCGGCGCGCTGCGCACGCGGTGGCCGGTGACGCCGAACTTCTCCAGCGTCTTGATGACCGCCTGCTCAAGCCGGAAGACGTATTCCTTGACATAGATCGACAGACGCTGCAAGTCGATCAACGGATACGCCACCACCTGCCCCGGCCCGTGGTACGTGACCTGGCCGCCGCGGTTGGTCTGCACGATCGGGATGCCCTGCGGGTTGAGCACGTGTTCGGCCTTGCCCGACAGGCCCTGGGTGTAGACCGACGGGTGCTCGCACAGCCAGATCTCGTCCGGCGTATCGGCGGCGCGGGCCTCGGTGAAGGCCCGCATCGCCTCGAGCGTCGGCGCGTAGTCGACGCGGCCCAACGAGCGCAACGCCACCCGCACCGGCGCGGCCGCCTCCGCCATCACAGCACCACCTTCACCATCGGGTGGGTCGAGAGCGTGCGGTACAGCTCGTCGAGCTGTTCGCGGCTGGTGACCCACACGCTCACGGTGACACCGAGGTACTTGTTGCCCTTGCTCGGCCGCAGCTCGACGCTGGCCGCATCGAAGGCCGCATCGAACTGCCGCGCCACGCTGACGACGGCATGCACGAAGCCATCGACGTTCGCGCCCATGACCTTGATCGGAAAGCGCGTCGGAAACTCGATCAGGGACTTAGCTGGTTCGGGCGTGTCGGCCACGGGCAGGTCTCCGTTCAAATCGTTTGCGCGAGTTTGGCGCGCTGGTAGGCCGCGAACAGCCGCGCATACACCGGCCCCGGCTTGCCACGCAACGCGCCGTGGCCGACCGCCTGGCCATCGAGCGTGGTCACGGGCAGCACTTCCTTGGTCGCCGAACTGAGCAGCACCTCGTCGGCCGACACCACATCCGCCTCGGGGATCGGCCGCAGGTTGAAGGCGATGCCCTCTTCCTCGCACAACTCGCGCAGCAGCTCGTAGCGGATGCCTTCGAGCACATGCTCGCTCTTCGGCGGGCCGAGCAGCGCACCTTCGTGCACGACCCAGACATTGCAGGCGGCCGCCTCGGTGAGGAAGCCGTCGCGGAACAGGATCGTCTCGACCGCGCCATGGTCGGCCGACATCTGCCGCGCCAGCACGTTGCCCAGCAGCGAAATGCTCTTGATGTCACCACGCTCCCAGCGAAAGTCCCGCGCGCTCACGCAGGCCACGCCGTGGTGGCGCTGCTCGGCGGTGGGCGGCTTCATCACGCTCGTCATCATGAACACGGTGGGCGTGAGGTTCTGCGGCATCACGTGGTCGCGCACCGCCACACCCCGCGTCACCTGCAGATAGACCAACTTGTCCGGCGAACCCCGCTCGACCAGCGCGCCGACGAGCTTGCGGCAACGCTCCAGCCACTCCGCCTCGCTGTGCGGGTTGGGAATGCGCACCTTGGCCAGGCTGCGCGCCAGCCGCGCCATGTGCTCGTCAAAACGGAACAGCTTGCCGCCGTAGACCGGGATCACCTCGTAGATACCGTCGCCGAAGACGAAGCCGCGGTCCAGCACCGACACCTTGGCCTCGTGCAGCGGACCGTACTCACCGTTGAGGTAGCACAGGGTGTCGGGCAAGGTGTGCATGGCGGGCCTTTCGCTGTCGGTCGACTGGCTGACGGCCGAATCAGCTTACTTGATCCACAGGCGCAAGGCATCCCAGGCGCGCCCGAAGATCCCGGCTTCCTCGACCGCGTCGAGCGCGACCAGGGGCAGCTCGATCACCGGTGCGCCGGTGGCGGTCGTCACCTTCAGCGTGCCCACACGCTGGCCCTTGGTGAGCGGCGCGACCAGCGGGTCGGTGCGTTCGAGCTTGGTTTGCAGCGTCGCGCCCGAGCCCTTGGGCACGCTGACGAACACACCGCCCTCGGCGCCGAGGCGCACGGTGGGGGCTTTGCCCTTCCAGATCACGGGCGTGGCGATCGGCTTGCCGTCTTCGAACAATCGCACTGTGTCGAAGGACAGGTAACCCCAGTTCAGCAGCTTCTGGCTTTCGTTGGCGCGCGCTTCGAGCGAGGTGGTGTTGAGCACCACGCTGAGCAGGCGGCGCTTGCCGGTCGGCGCGCTGGCCGTGCCGAGGTTCGGAAAGTCGCGCTGGGCGCTCGCGATCATGCAATAGCCTGCTGCTTCGGTGTAGCCGGTCTTCATGCCGTCGACCGTCGGGTCGCGACGCAGCAGCAGGTTGCGGTTGGGCTGGGTGATGTTGTTGTAGCGGTATTCCTTGATCGAGTCGTAGGCGTAGAAATCGGGGAAGTCGCGAATGATGTGGGTGGCGATCACCGACAGGTCGCGCGCCGTGCTCTTGTGGCCCGCCTCGGTCAGGCCGGTGACGTTCTTGAACGTGGTGTTCTTCAGCCCGAAGGCCTGCGCCTGACGGTTCATCATCGCGACGAAGGCATCCACGCTGCCGGCCACACCTTCGGCCAAGGCCACCGAGGCATCGTTGCCGCTCTGCACGATCATGCCGCGCAGCAGTTCGTCGACCTTCGGCGTCATCGTCGTGTCGATGAACATCAGCGAGCCGCCACCCTTGCGCTCTTCCCAGGCGCGCTTGGAGACCGGCAGGGTCTGCTCGAGCGTGAGCTTCTTGTCCTTCAGCGCGGTGAAGACGACATAGGCCGTCATCAGCTTGGTCAGCGAGGCCGGATCGGCGCTCGCATCGGCCTCGCGTTCGGCCAGCACCTGGTTGCTCGACATGTCGAGCAGCAGGAAGCTCTTGGCCGCCACCTCGGGCGCTTGCGGCGCCTGGGCGAGCGCGGCGCCGGCCAGCGCGAAGGACAAGAAGAACGGAAGCAGGAAGGAGAACGATCGTTTCATCGAAGAACCAGTGAAGAAGTGAACATCGCAGCGCCGCTGCGACGAAGAGAATGGGCTCAGGCCCGCGGCCGCTGCAACTGCTGGACGACGACGTTGCGCAGCAGCGCGAGCTGCCCGTGAAAGAAGTGCCCGACACCCGGGAACACGATGACGGGCAAGGCCTGCGGCCGCGCCCAGCCGAGCGTGGCAGAGAGCGGCACCACGTCGTCCGCCTCGCCGTGGATGACGATGCTGTCGGCGGGCACCGCCGGCATCACCTGCTTCTGCGTCGACGGGCCGACCAGCACCAGCCGCTGCGGCTTCGCATCATCGGCCAGCCGCACAGCGGCTTGTGACGCGACGTAAGCGCCGAAGGAAAAGCCGGCCAGCATGAAGGGCAGCGCGGCCACGTCGGCTGCAGGGCGGAAGTGCTTGATGACAGCGAGCGCGTCATCGATCTCGCCAACACCTTCGTCCCACACACCTTCCGACGCGCCAACCCCGCGGAAGTTGAAGCGCACGCAGCGGTAGCCGAGCTGCACGTAGGCGCGCGCCAGGGTCTGCGCCACCTTGTTGTCCAGCGTGCCGCCGCCCTGCGGGTGCGGGTGGCAGACGACGGCGATGCCGATCGGCGCCTCGGCCGGGTTGTCGATCGCGCATTCGAGCGCGCCGGCCGGCCCGGCGATGTTCAGGCGCTGGGTGTGCGCGTTCATCGCGGCTCAGCGGCCCACGTCGGCCGGCAGCAGCAGGCGTTCGACGATCTGGCCGTTCTTCAGGTGCGAGTCGACGATTTCGTCGATGTCGGCCTGGTCCACGAAGGTGTACCAGACGGCTTCCGGGTAGACCACGGCCACCGGGCCACCGGCACAGCGGTCCAGGCAACCGGCCTTGTTGACACGCACGGCGCCCGGG
>JANYJL010000349.1 GCA_025361845.1 Rhizobacter sp. | reverse complement strand
CGCAGCACCTCAAACTGCTGTCGGATCGGAGCGACCTGTATCGACACCTCATCACCCTCGCATTTACCCAGCATGGCCCTGCCCAAAGGGGCTTCGCTGCTGATGACCTGAACGAGCTCAGCGCCACTGACCAACTTCATGCTGCCTCCATCCGGGCCGAGAAAGAGCTGATGCTGCTTGTCGTCGGAATCGACCAGGCAGACCAGCGCGCCGAGCTGTATGCCTTTGCTGGCGTCGTAGGGGCGCGGGCGGAATTGGCGCCAATGGGTCATCGCCTGGCGGATGGCTTTGGCGCGACGAGCTTGGCCGGTGGCCAGGTAGGCGGCTTCGAGTCCCAAGGTGTCGTACTTGTTTTCGGCGATGTTTTCTTCGTGAGTCGCCGTTTCATGGGCCGCCCGCATTGCCTGTTCGGCTTGCAGCAGATCTTCGGCGAGCCGTTCCAGCACCTGCTGCTGCAGCAAGAATTTATCCATGATCCCGCGCCGGCGCCACTTCAGCCGCTCCGTGTTACTTCGCCTCAGCCAACTTCTTCAAGTTGTCTAGCCCACTTTTGTAGACACCGGTGATCGCTGCAATCGCCGCTTCGTCGTTCTTGTCCGGCGGCGGATCGTTGTTCGGGTAGGCGCGGTAGAAGGCGCCGCGCCATTCGACGATGGCCTTCGCGCCATCGGCCGTCACCTGGATCGTCGAGGTGTAGTTTGTGACCGGCAGCGCACCGCCGTCCTTGGCGCGGTAGCTGTACTTCATCTGCTCGTCGCTGAAACCTTCCAGGCTCTCGGTCAGTTCACCGCCGCCCTTGAGCTTGAGCTGGCGCACCGAGCCGAGCTCGTTGCCCTTGTCGGCCGGGCTTTCGGCGATGGCGGGGTGCCAGTCTTTCAGCGCATCGAAGTTCTTGACGCGTGCCCACACCGCCGCGGCGGGAGCATCGATGGTGATCTTCTCGACCACCTTCTGGCGTGTCGGCCCGTGGGCGAGCGTGGGGGCGGCCAGGCCCGCGAGCAGGGCCAGCGCGAGCGCGGGCTTCAGGGCCGCAGCCCACAGTTTTTGCAGCATGGTCTTGTCTCCGGATCGGTTCTTGTCGTGTGGTCTTCAGCGCGGCGGTATGCCGATGAAGGCACCGAAGCCGCGGCTATTCTGCCCGGTCGCAATCGACCCTTGCAGCCGCCCCGTCTTCGCGTCGAGCACGCTCAGCTTGTCATCCATCCAGTTCACGACATAGACCTGTTCGCCATGCGCGGCGATGCCTTCCGGGTAGCCGAAACCTTCGAGCGTGCGCTGCACCTTCAGCGTGTCGGCGTCGATCACGCTCACGCTGTCTTCATGCTGGTTCGTCACGTAGAGCAGCGTGCCGCCGGCCGCCAGCGCCGCGCCATACGGCGCCTTGCCGACCTTCACGGTGGCGATCACGGCCAGCGTGTGTGTGTCGATCACCGAGACATCGTCGCTCTGCACATTGAGTGCGTAGAGGCGCTCGCGGGCCGCGTCGACCAGCAACGCGAAGGGGTGCGAGCCGACCTGCACACGCGCACGCACGCGGGCCGTGGCCACGTCGATGACGGCGATGCTGTCGTCGTCGCGCTCGGCAACAAACACCGTCTTGCCGTCCGCATGTACCGCCACGCCCGCCGGCGCGTGGCCGACCGGGATGGCGGTGTAGGGCGCGAGCGTGGTGGTGTCGAACACGAGCAGGCGGTTCGCATACCAATCGGCCGCGTAGAGCCGGCGGCCGTCCGGCGACGCATCGATGCCGACCGGCCCCTCACCCGCCGGCAGCGTTGCGATCACACGCTGCGTGCGCATGTCGATCACCGAGATGGTCTTGCTGTCGGGGTTAGAGACGAAGACCTTGCCAACCGCACTCGCGGCCACCACGCCGGCCGGCGAGCGGCCGACGGGCACCGTGGCGACAACACGCTGCGTCGCCAAGTCGATCACCGAGACATCATGGCTGCCCTGGTTGGTGATGTAGGCGTAGGGTTCGGCCTGCACGAGCGTGCAAGCGCCGAACAGCGCCAAGCGCAGGAAATGCAACACAAGGCGGTCGCGACGCGACACGCCCTGCCCTTCTCTCAACCGCGTTGCGCGAGCGGCGTGACGTTGCGCGGCACCGAGCCGTTGAACAACTGGCGCGGGCGGCCGATCTTGTATTCCGGGTCGCCGATCATCTCGTTCAACTGGGCGATCCAGCCGACCGTGCGCGCGAGAGCGAACACGGCAGTGAACAGGCTGACCGGAATGCCGATCGCGCGCTGCACGATGCCGGAATAGAAATCGACGTTCGGGTAGAGCTTGCGCGAGACGAAGTAGTCGTCTTCCAGGGCGATCTTCTCGAGTGCCATCGCCAGCTTGAACAGCGGGTCGTCGTGCAGGCCGAGCGCGTTCAGCACCTCGTGGCAGGTCTCGCGCATCAGCTTGGCACGCGGGTCGTAGTTCTTGTAGACACGGTGGCCGAAGCCCATCAGCTTGACGTTCGAGTTCTTGTCCTTCACCTGGCGGATGAACTCACCGATCTTCTCGACGCCACCCATCTTCTGAACGTCTTCGAGCATGTTCAGCGCCGCCTCGTTGGCACCACCGTGCGCCGGGCCCCAGAGGCACGCCACACCGGCCGCGATCGCCGCGAAGGGGTTGGTGCCGGACGAGCCGCACAGCCGCACCGTCGAGGTGGAGGCGTTCTGCTCGTGGTCGGCGTGCAGGATGAAGATGCGGTCCATCGCGCGCACCAGCACGTCGTTGGGCACGTACTCCTCGCACGGCGTGGCGAACATCATGCGCATGAAGTTGCCGGCGTAGGTGAGGTCGTTCTTCGGGTAGATGTAGGGCTGGCCGATGGTGTACTTGTAGGCCATGGCCACAAGCGTCGGCATCTTGGCGATCAGGCGGATCGC
>JANYJL010000340.1 GCA_025361845.1 Rhizobacter sp. | reverse complement strand
TGAAGGACGCGGTGGCGCGCATCGTCACCGACTCGCGTTTGCCGGGCGAAGCGAAGGAGCCAGACGGCGCGCAGCTGGTGACGATCTACGAGGCCTTTGCCGATGCGGTTGAGCGCGCCACCTTCCGCGCTGACCTGAAAGCTGGTCTGGGTTGGGGCGAGGCCAAACAGCGTGTCGCTCAGCGACTTGAGCGCGACCTGGCGCCGATGCGCGCGCGGTACGAGGCGCTGATGGCGCACCCGGAGAAGATCGAGGAGACCTTGCTCGAAGGCGCGCGCAAGGCACGCATGCAGGCCGCACCGCTGCTGGCCACGCTGCGCGAAGCCGTGGGCCTGCGGCGCATGGTGGCGGTGGCAGCGCCGGCAGTTGCCACCACGACCAAGGGCAAGGCCGCGCTGCCGCTGTTCAAGCAGTACCGCGAGTCGGACGGCAAGTTCTATTTCAAGCTGACGGCCACCGACGGGCGTGTGCTGCTGCAAAGCCAGGGCTTCGAGCAAGGGCGAGATGCCGGTCAATGGATCGCGCGGCTGAAGACCGAGGGCGTGGCGGCGGTGGCGCAAGCGCCGGTGAGCTTCGGTGACGGCGTGAAGGAAGGCGATGTGGCGCAGGCCTTGGCCGCACTCATTGCCGCACTGAACGCGGCATGAAGAACATCGTCATCCTGATCTCGGGCCGCGGCTCGAACATGCAGTCGATCGTGCGTGCGTGTGCGGCCGAGGGTTGGGACGCGCGGGTTGCGGCCGTCATCAGCAACAAGGCCGATGCGCAAGGCTTGGTCTATGCAGCGGAGCAGGGCATCGCGACGGCCGTGGTCGATCACCGCGCGTTCGAATCACGCGAGGCGTTTGATGCCGAGCTGGCCCGCGTTGTCGATGGTTTCAAGCCCGACGCGCTGGCGCTGGCCGGCTTCATGCGCATCCTCACGCCGCAGTTCGTGCAGCACTTCGAGGGGCGGCTGGTCAACGTGCACCCCTCGCTGCTGCCGGCCTTCACCGGTCTGCACACGCATCAGCGTGCCATCGATGCGGGCTGCAAGCTGGCCGGCGCGACGGTGCACTTCGTGACCGCCGAGCTGGACCACGGGCCGATCATCGCGCAGGCCGTGGTGCCCGTGCTGCCGGGTGACACGGCAGACGGCCTCTCGGCGCGCGTGCTGGTGCAGGAGCACCGCATCTACCCACGGGCGGTGGGCTGGCTGGTGCACGGGCAGTTGCGCGTGGTCGCAGGCGTGGTCACGCACACCGAAGGCGAATCGCAGCTCGTGCTCTAGAACAAGCTCGCCGCGATGTTGATCGTGAACGCGAGGATGGTCGTGTTGAACACGAAGGCCAGCAGCGACTGCACCAGCACCATGCGACGCATCACCGGTGTCGTGACCGCCACGTCCGAGGTTTGCAGCGCCACGGCGATCGTGAACGAGAAGTAAGCGAAGTCGAGGTAGCCGGGCTTGAAGTGCTCGGTGGCGCCGGGGAACAGCATGCCTTCGCCTTTCTCGACCCGGTAGTACTGACTCGCGTAGTTGAGCGTGAACAGGGTCGGCAGCAGCAGCCAAGAACCCATCACGGTGACGAGCGCGATCAATGCATGCGGCACGGCATGGCGCGCGCCGGCCTTCGCCGCGGCGAGTTCCAGCACGATGGCGACCAGGCTCGTCAGCGACGCTGCGGCGACCACCGCCGACACCACGACCGAGCCTTCGGCATGCGCCAGCGCCACCTTGCGCAAGCGGCCGTGGTCGGCACTCAGCATGAAGGCGAAGATCAAGCCGAGGTACAGCCACACGCCGATGTTCCAGCCGAGCAAGGCGCGTGTCACGCTGCTTCCGACATCCGGCACGACGAACGCGGCGAGCACGCCGACGAGCACCGAGAACAACATCCTCGGCCGTGCGCGCAGATGATGGGCGACGGGGTGCATCAGGTGCCGATGAAGCTGAAACGCGGCTGCCAGCGACCTTCGAATTCGCCGGGCTCCAAGAACATCGCATGCGGCCGAACCCACAGGCCGCTGGCGTTGTAGAGCGGCCGGTAGACCACCAAGGGCTCCTGCGTTTCGCTGTGGCGCGCGACGCCGATCACTTCGTATTCGCCGCCTTTGTAGTGACGGTAGCGACCGAGTGGCGTGGCGGGCAGCGGGGTCAGTGCAGGTTCATTCATGGCGCGCAAGGATAATCCCGCGATGCACCCCAACGCCTTGCTCGAACTCGCCACCGAACTGCTGCACCGCGTGCTTCAGTTGCAGCACCCCGCCGATGGCGTGGTCTCGGACTTCTTTCGCGAGCACCGCACGCTCGGCATCCGCGAGCGCCATTCGCTGGCGGAGACGACGTACACGGTGCTGCGCCAGCGCGCGCTGTTCCGCCACCTGGCGCAGTCGGGCAAGGGCGAGATGGAGCGGCGCCTGGCGATCCTCGGCTGGCAAGGCAACGAAGGCTTTCTGCGCGCAGCGCTGAACGAGACCGAGCAACAGTGGCTCGCGCAAGTGAGCACGGTCGATCGCAGCGCTCTGCCCGAGCTGCTGCGCCACAACCTGCCCGAATGGCTCGCCACGCCCCTGAAGATCGAACTGGGCGATGAGTTCTGGCCCTTCGTCGAGTGCATGAATGCCGGCGCGCCGCTCGACCTGCGAGTCAACGACTTCAAGGCCAAGCGCGATGCCGTCGTGGCCGCTTTCAAGGCCGAAGGCATCGAGGCCGTTCCGACGCCGTATTCACCGCTCGGCCTGCGCATCAACAGCAAACCTGCGCTGCACAAGCTCGATGTGTTCATGCGTGGCGACGTTGAAGTGCAGGACGAAGGCAGCCAATTGCTCGCGCTGATGGTCGATGCCAAGCGCGGCGAGATGGTGGTCGATTTTTGCGCCGGTGCCGGGGGCAAGACACTCGCGCTCGGCGCGTCAATGCGCAACACCGGGCGGCTGTATGCCTTCGACACATCGGGCCACCGGCTGGCCTCGCTCAAGCCGCGGCTGGCGCGCAGTGGTTTGTCGAACGTGCACCCGGTGCAGATCGCGCATGAGCGCGACGACCGCATCAAGCGCCTGGCCGGCAAGATCGACCGCGTGCTGGTCGACTCGCCGTGTTCGGGCCTCGGCACGCTGCGCCGCAACCCGGATCTGAAATGGCGCCAGTCGCCGGAGTCGGTGGCCGAACTCGTCGTCAAGCAGGCTGCGATCCTGGCCAGCGCTGCGCGTTTGCTCAAGCCGGGCGGGCGGCTCGTCTATGCCACGTGCAGCCTGCTGGAAGCAGAAAACGAAGCCATTGCGCTGGCCTTCACGGAAGCCAACGCAAGCGCGTTCGCACCGATGCCTGCGGCCGAAGTACTGACCCGCGCCCACGTGAGCGATGCCGACGGGCTGGTGCGCGGTGATTTCCTGCGCCTGTGGCCGCACCGCCATGGCACCGACGGCTTCTTTGCCGCGGTGTGGGAACGCCGCTGATTTCGCTTCTTTACCGTTGATCCTGAGAAACCGGCGCCCAGATACTGTCGATATGGCGTGTGAATCCGGTCAAATCAGAGGGGTTTGTACGGGGCCCTCGCTTACAATAGGTCACGCGCTTTTTGGTGCGCGGTCGAAGGCTTATTGATGAATTCATTCTCAACGGTGTGGGACTCCCTGGTCGATCTGCTGGCCCATGGCCTGCTCGGGTTCAACACCTGGGAAGTGGTCGCCGTCGCCCTGGTGTTCACCCACATCACCATCGCAGCGGTCACGATCTTCCTGCACCGCGCCCAGGCGCACCGTGCGCTCGATCTGCACGCCATTCCCTCGCATTTTTTCCGCCTCTGGCTGTGGCTGACAACCGGCATGGTGACCAAGGAATGGGTCGCCATCCACCGCAAGCACCACGCCAAATGCGAAACAGTCGATGACCCGCACAGCCCGCAAACCCGCGGCATCAAGACCGTGCTCCTGACCGGCAGCGAGTTGTACCGCGCTGAATCGAAGGTCCAGGAAACGCTCGACAAATACGGCCACAACACGCCGGACGACTGGATCGAACGCCACCTCTACACGCCCTACAGCTGGCAGGGTGTGGGCCTGATGCTCGTCGTCAACGTGTTGCTGTTCGGTGCCCTCGGCGCGACCGTGTGGGCGGTGCAGATGATGTGGATACCGATCACCGCGGCCGGCATCATCAACGGTATCGGCCACTGGTGGGGTTACCGCAACTTCGAGGCGGTGGACGCCTCGACCAACATCTCGCCCTGGGGAATCATCATCGGCGGTGAGGAGTTGCACAACAACCACCACACCTACCCGACCTCGGCCAAACTGTCGGTCAAGCCCTATGAGTTCGACATCGGCTGGGCCTATATCCGCCTGCTCGAAATGGTCGGTCTCGCCAAGGTGCGCAAGACCCCGCCGATGCTGAAGCTCGGCGCCGTGCGCCCGGTGGCCGACGACAAGACGCTTGAAGCCATCATCGCCAACCGCTATGAAGTGATGGCCAAGTACGCACGTCATCTGCGCCACGCCTGTGCCGCCGAACTGCTGCACTTGAAGGCGGAAGGCGCAGCGGGAACCGCCAAGCTTGCCAACATGAAGCTCGCACAGCGTTGGCTGCACCGCGACGAAGAGAAGATCCCGCAGGACGTGAAGGCGCAAGTGGCGCTCGCCGTCGAGCACAGCCCGCGTCTGGCCAAGCTTGTGGCCATGCGCGAAGAGTTGCGCCAGCTCTGGACCCGCACCAATGTGTCGGCCGAGCAGGCCGTGGTGGACCTGCAGGCCTGGTGCAAGGCGGCTGAAGAAAGCGGCATCGCTGCGCTGCAAGAGTTCGCGCTGAAGCTGCGCGCTGCGAAGGCTTGAAGCGTTCTCGCTAGAAGCACCCAATGAAAAGGGCCCGCGATGCGGGCCCCAAAAGAGAAGGGGTCGCAAAGCGACCCCGCTGTCGTTTTAGCGTCAGCGCGTCACTTCAACTTCGTTTCCTTGTACTTCACGTGCTTGCGAGCCTTCG
>JANYJL010000330.1 GCA_025361845.1 Rhizobacter sp. | reverse complement strand
CATGACGCGTCCCTCTGCCGCACCGCGAACGACACATCGCTGAAGTTCGCACGCGAAGCGGTGACCATCACCTTCTTCAGCAGGCGGTACGGAATGTCCTTGTCGCCCATGATGGTGACGCGCTGGCCTTGCGCCTTGTTCTCGGCGCGGATGACCTGGCGGCCCGCCATGAATTCGAGTTCGGCCTTCAGCGGCACGATCACGTCGTCGGTCGCGGCCATCGCCTCGGCGACGGTCGCGACCTTGCGGCCACCGACCAGGATGTCGCTGCCGCTGATGATGACGACCAAGGTATCGCGCGGCTCCTTGTCGGCCGAGGACATCGGCAACTGCACCGCCTTCGGGCTCGGCAGGGTTTCGACACCGGTGGAGTTGGAGAGTAGGAAGAAGATCAGGATCGTGAACACATCGATCAGCGAGACCAGGTTCATATCGAGCCCGGTCTGGTTGCGCCCTTTGCGCTCGGCGCGTTTTTGCAGCGGGGTGAGCTTCATGGCGGCCCCGTTTCAGCGTTGTTTGATCGGCGCGTCGCCGATCGAGATGTTGGGGAACAGCTCGGCCTTCACCACCTTGCCCTCGCGTGCGGTGTTGGTGATGCGCACCGCGTCCATCACCTGCACGAGCGTGTCGTACGGTGTGTCGGGCTGCGCGAGGATGGTCGCGTCCAGCTTGTCGGGGAACTTCACCTTCAGCTGGTAGATCACGGCGGCGAGCGCCTTCACGTCCGGGCCCTTGGCCGTGTTCGGGATCGGCGCGACGAGCGCGCCGCCGATGCGGTCATTTACCTCCAGCGTCTCGGGCCGAATGATGACTTCGAGCAGCAGGTTGCCGTCCTTCACCTTCTCGACGCCGGATGATTGCGCGGGCAGCGTGAGGTCGATCACCGACAGGCGCGAGAACACGGCCACCGACAGCAGGAACGGTACCAAGACCACGATCAGGTTGATGAACGCGGTGATTTCGAGGTGGGCCTGCTCTTTGCGCAGCCGTCTAACTCGCATCATCGGGCTCCGACGGACTGCTCGGCTTTGAGGCGCTGAACGAGGTTCAGGAAGCTGACCTTGGCGGCTTCGAGCCCGTCGACGATCTCGCTCGTCTTGGCTTGCAGGAAGGCATGGATCAGCAGGAAGGGAATGGCCACCATCAGCGCGAAGGCGGTGTTGTTCATCGCGATCGAGATGGATGCCGACAGCAGCTCGGCCTTCTCGGCCGGGTTGACCTGCGCCACCGCCGTGAAGCCCTTGATCAGGCCGATGATGGTGCCCAGCAGGCCGACCAGGGTGATGACGTTCGCGAAGGTCGCGATGTAATGGGTGCGCTTTTCCAGGCGCGGCACGATTTCCATCATGCCTTCTTCCATCGCCGCGTCGAAGTCTTCACGGCGGCCCGGGCTCTGCATGCGCGTCAGGCCGTAGTTGACGATCTTGCCGATCGCTGCTTCGGACTTCGCGGTCGCGCTCTGCACTTCCTTGAACTGGCCGTTCTGCAACATCGGCAGCACCTGCGCCCAGACCTTGCGGTTCTGCGCACGCGCCTTGTTGAGGAAGATGAAACGCTCGACGGCGATCGACACGCCGAGCGCCATGATCAGGATGCTGGGGTAGATGAACAGACCGCAATCCTGGAAGAACTTCAACGCAGTGGTGAACGCATTCATCTCTTGGCTCCTGAAAAATCGGTGAACTTGAAATCGGTGGCGGCTCAGGGCCGCGCGGGGGGTGTGGCAGCGGCGGCTTCCTTGGCCTGCGCGTCGTAGCGCATCTGGCGGCGGAACACATCGCGGTCGAGCGGCGCGAGGGCTTCGTCCAGCACGCTCGCACCGGGCCGGCCCGAGAGCTCGCCGGGCAGCGGCTTCTTCCACGGCACGATGTACAGCACCTTGGGCAGCTCGCGGTTGCCGATGATCTGGGTGCGGTCGATGTCGGCGCGGTCCTGCGCATGGACCCCACTCGCCAGCGTGGCCAACGTCAACAGCAACGCACAGGGCAGCGTCTTCATGGTTGTTCCTTCCGGCTTACCGTGATCGGTTGCGGCTTGCGGTTCTTGAGGTCGGCGATCCATTTGGTAACCACCGCGTCGCCGCTCGGCATCAGCGCCAGGTAGCGCTCGTAGAGCGTCTGCGCCTGCTTGGTGTCCCACAGGTACAGGTCATTCAGGATGCCGAGGTTCAGCACGGCGGAGGCGTAGTCGGCATCGATGTCGATGGCCGTCTGGTATGCATCACGCGCCTTCGTGAACTGGCCTTGCTGGCGGTAGGTGATGCCGAGTTGGTTGAAGTAGGCAGCTTGGCGCGGGCTCAATTGCACGGACTTCTCGAGCGCGGCGGCAGATTCGGGCAGCTTGCCGGCCTGGCGATAGATCAGCCCGAGGTTGGCCTGCGGCCCGCCGAGTTCCGGGTGCTCCTTGGCAAGCGAGCGAAAGCCGCGTTCGGCCTCTTCGACATGGCCCGTGCGCAGGGCCTTGCGGGCCTCGTCGAAGGCGCGTTGCACGGCGGGCGCGACTTCGTTTTCGGACTTCAGGATGGCGGCGGCGCGCTCGGCCAGCGTGGGCCCGGCGGGCTCCGGCGCGGCGACAGGTGCCGGTGCCGGTGCCGGCGCAGCCGCTGCGATCGGTACGTCAGGCGCGTTCGCCGCAGGCGTCGAAAGCGCCTTCGGCCACGACAGGTCGATGGACGCGCAGCCCGCCATCGCCGCGGCCATCAGCGGCATCAGGCAGGTCGCAAGGCGCTGCATGCGTGCGAGGTCAGCGGATCGCATCGACCACTCCTTCGCTGTGTTCGGTCTTGCCGTAGCGCAGCGGCCGCAGTTCGCGCAGTGCGGCGAAGCTCTTCTGCACCCACGGGTCGTAGATGCCGGCGGCCGTTCGGCGTGCGTTGACCTCGTGCAACTCGGTCGACTTCTCCTCGAAGGGGAAGGCCTGTTCTTCGAGCAGCACGTTGTACTGCTCCAGCTCGGTCTTCGAGAGCTTCTTCGGCCGCTGCGAGGCCAGCAGCGCGCGCCCGAAATCCTGGTACAGCGCGGCGGTGTGGAAGGTCGCCGCGGTGGTGACATCGGCCACACCGTAGTCGGCCGCCACGGCATAGGCCTTCAGCGTCTCTTCGAGCTTGGTCTTCTTCAGCTTCAACTGCTTGGCCAGTGGCTCGATCAAGGCCACCTTGCGGTAGCCCTCGAACACCGGCTCGGCCATCGCCAGCGCGGCCGTGGCGCCGAGGTAGCGGGTGCGGTCGGTGCGTGCGGCGCCGCCTGCCTGATCGGCCTGGAAGATCTCTTTCATCAGCGCGAATTCACGCGTCGGGTTGCCATCGGCCTTGGCGATGCGGGCGAGGCGATAACGCGCCTCGACGGCCGGTGCCAACGGGTCCGGGTACTTCGAAAGGTAAAGCGTGTAGGCCTTCGCCGCGGCAGCACGCGGCGCGCCCTTGTCGGCCGCCTTCTCGTGCAGTTCGGCGGCTTGCCAGAGCGCATCGCGCGCGAGCTTCGGGTCTGGCGAGGTGTTCGCCACGCGTTCGTATTCGCCCGCGGCCAGTGCCCACTGGCCCTTCTCGACATAGGCCACCGCCAGCTTGCCACCGACCTCGCTTTGCAGCGGGTGGTTCGGGTAACGCTGGCGGAAGTCTTCGAGCGTGCGTGCCGCGCCGTCCCAGTCCTTCAGACCGATGAGGGCGGCGGCGGCATCGAACTGCGCGGTCGCACGGATCGGTGAGAGCGGTGCGAGTGTCGCTACACGCGTGAAGTGGCCGACGGCCTCGCGTGCATTGCCCGCCGCGCGCGCCTGTTCGCCTTGTTTGTAGGCCGAGGCGGCGAGGCGCTCGACCACATCATTGCGGCCGGCTTCCTTCTCGGGCGTCAAGGCCAGCACTTCGGTGTAGCCCCGTTCGGCCTGAGCGAAATCGTTCCGCTCGAACGCGGTGTTGGCCGCGACCGTCCAGGCCACACGCCGCAGCGCGGGCGCGGCCGGCGGGTCGAGCGCCAGCACCTGAGCCGCCACACGCGCGGCCTGCTCGCCGTCGTGCAGGGCATAGAGTTTTTCGGCGGCGTTCGTCAGCACGGCGCCGGCCCGCGGGTCGCCCTTGAAGGTGTCGCCGAAGTGCAGCGCGCTGGCCACGCCGGTGCGTTGCAAAGCGGGCAGCTCGGCGGGCGCAGCGCGCTTTTCCTGCGCGGCGTAGGCCAGCAGGGCCGCGTAGCCGGCGTCGGCGTCCTTCGCGTGGCGCGGGTAGTCGTAGGCGGTCTTTTCGTACTCGGCCGCGGCTTCACTGAAGTGCGCGTCCTCGAACAGCAATTCGGCGAGCAGGAAGTTGTTCTGCGCCGAATCCGGATCGCGTGGGAAGGACTCCAGGTAGGCGCGGTACCAGTGCACCGCCTCCTGGTAGTCGGCCGTCGCCTTGCTCTTCTGCGCGCTCGCGTGGTAGTGGCGCGCCAGCTCGGCGAGGTGGGTCTTCACGAGCGGCTGCGCACGTTCCCAGCCGGGCGGGTTGGCGCGGCGGAATTCGCTCGTGGCGCCGTAGCGCGAGACGTAGTCCTTCTTCGCGTCGAGCGCGAGCGTGGCGAAGCCCGCGCCTTCGTAGATGTCGATCACGCGTGCTTGCAGGAAGGGCGCCTGCGCGTGCAGCGGGAACTGTCGCGCGAAGCTGCCGAAGGTGTCGGCCGCGTCCTTGATGCGCTCTTGCCGGATGTACAGCTCGCCGAGCTGTTCGTAGACGCGGTACTCGTAGGCGCGCCGCTGCCCGGTGGTGATGTAGGCCGGGATCGATTCGGCGCCGGCCAGGTTCTGCAGGCACAGGCTCATCACGCGGAAGGTGTCGTCGACGAGTTCGCGGTCGGCACGCGGCAGGTTGCTTTCGTCCGTCAGGCCTTCGTCAAGCATGCCGCGACGTTCGGGTGCATTTATCTTCAGGTCGAGCACACCGAAGAAGGAGTGCAGCGCGTCTTCCAACCGATTCAGCTTGAACAGCGACCAGCCCTGCATGTAGAGCGAACGATCGTGGTACGCGCTTGCCGAATTGCCCTTCAGCACGGCCGCGAAAGCCGTCTCGGCCTTGGCGTATTCGCGCGTCGTGAACAGCAGTTCGCCGCGGCGGAAGTTGGCTTCGTCGCGGTAGGCCGTGCCGGGGTAGGCCAGCACGAGTTGATCGAGCGTCTTGAGCGCCACTTCCAGCTCGCCGCCTTGTTCGTGTGCACGTGCCAGTTGGTAGAGCACGCGGTCGTTGCCGGGGTCGTTCGGGTAGGCCCTCAGGTAGTCCTGGTAGCGGGTGATGGCGGCGCGGTAGTCGGCGGCATCGCCGTTGGCCGTGCCGTTCATGATGCGGTTGTCGGCGCTGTCCATTTCCAGGTCGCCCAGGCGGCGCAGCGCTTCGGCGCGCTGGGGCGCGGCCGGTGCGGTGTCGAGGAAACGCTTATAGGCGGTGATGGCCTGGGCTTCGTCGGAAGTCACGCCTTGTTCGGGCGTGACCGTGATCTCGCGGCCGGCCAGGCTCTTGAGCGTGGGCGCTTCATCGACCGGGTTCTTGCGCGTGCCGGCGCAGGCACCCAGCAACGCCGTGAAGACGCCGACGAGGGCCAGGCGCGCGGCCAGGCGCGTGAGCTCAGGGCTTGTTCGCATGGTCGGCACTGCTGCTGAGGCTGGCACGGTCGTAGAGCTGGGCGACGGCGAAGCGCGCCTGCGTGGTGTATTCGGCCAGGCGTTCCTTCTGGCGTTGCAACTGCGTGACGGCGAGTTCCTGCAAGTCCTTCTGCTGTTCGCTCTGGAGCGCGGCGACACGCGGGATGAGGGCTTGAAGACGCGGGCCGAGCGCCTTGATGCGCACATCGAAGGCATCGAAGCGCGCGGGTTCGTCGCGCTGCGCCTGAGCCAGTGCGGCCTGGTGGCGCTGCGCTTCATCCAGCCCGGCACCGGTCGCGACCAGGGCCTTCTTCGCATCCCACAAACGACCGGAGAAATCCTGCGCGAGGTTCCAGGTCAGCGCACCGGCGATCAGGCGCGCGCGTTCGCGAGCCAGGTCGGTGTCTGCATCGGCCGGCGCTTGCTGCAAGCTCGCCTGCACCTCGGCCAGCCGCGCCAGTTGTTCGCGTTGGCGCGTGTCGGCAAAGGCGGCGGTGTCGGTGGCTTCTTCGGCCTGCGTCAGCTCGGCGGCGAGGGTTTCGCGGCGTTGCTGCAAACCGCCCAGGCGCGCGGCATCGGCCTGCGCCAGCAGCTTGGGCAGGCGTTCGGCATAGGCCTGTTTGCGGTTGGCGAGCATGTCGTCGAAGACACCGAGTTTTTCCGCCCAGTGGTTCAGGTTGGTGGCCAGGAATTGCAGGTCGCGGTAGTTCTTGAACGCCTCCTGGAATTCATGCGTGGCCAGCACCGGCGCCAGACGCCCGGCGTGCGGCAGATCGGGTAGTTTGTCGAGCGACCAGAACCAGCCCATCTCGTCGGCCGGCTGGCCGCCGAGCAAGGCGTCGAGCAGCTTGCCGGAGCGGATGGCGGCGATGGATTCGTCGAGGTCGCTGCTCTCGCGTTCGAAGGCGCCGATGGCGTCGTTGTAGCGGTCCAGCGCCTGCCCGTAGGCGCGCAACTCGGCGTAGGCGTAGGGCACGGCGATGCGCGCTTCGAGCACCGCTTCGTCGCTACCGTCGCGGCCGGCGAGTTCGGTCCAGGGCACGAGCGCGAGCTTCGCGTCTTTCAACGCGTCCGCAGCCCAGCCGAAACCGAGCAGGGCCTTGTTGGACTGCGGGCCTTCCAGGCGCACACGCTCCAGGTAGTGGCGCGCGTCTTCAGGCTTCTGGTTTTGCAGGGCCTCGTAGCCGAGCGCCAGGTTGGCCTTGTCGCGCAGGCTCGCGAATTCTTCAGCGGGCAGGGCGCTCGTGTCCTTGGCGGGCTCGGCCGGCAGCTTGGCGCTGCCGAGGGCATCGAGCAGGGCGCGGCCTTCCTTCTCCTGGCCACTCTTGACCCGGGCCACGCCGAGGTTGTAGCGCGCGTACTGCCCGGCGGCGCCGCTGGTGGTCTGCGTGCCCAGCACGGCGGCGGCGCCGGCGTAGTCGCCACGCGCCATCAGCAGCTGCGCTTGCAGCAGCACACGTTCGCCTTCGAGGTCGTTCGGCAGGGTCTTGCCGATGCGTGCGAGGGCCTCTTCAGATTCGGGCAGGAAGCCGCGCTGGTAGCGGATCTTGGCGAGGTAGAACCAGGCGCGGTCACGCACGCTCGGGGTGGCGGCCTTGTCGATCAGGGCCGCGAAGATCTCGCCCGCCTCGCGGTGCAGGCCGTAGGACAACAGCATGCCGCCGCGCAGCAGCTCGGCTTCGTCCGCATGGTGCGGCACCCGCTCGAAGTGCTGCGACACCATCAGCGTGGTGATCGAGCTGAAGTAGTGCTCCTGGTAGAAATGGAACAGCCCGTCGCCGTAGTGCGGGTCTTGCACCGCGTGCGGCGGCATGTCGGCGGCCGGAGCAGCGCTCGCGAAGGCGCAGGCCAGCAGGGCCGCGCCCATGCGCAGCACACCGACCCGGAGGGGGAAGGGCATGCCCATCGGCCCTTACTGCCAGACCTTGACGTCGAACTCGGGCTGCAACTTGGCCGTCGAGTCCTTGATGCGCAGTTCGATGTACTTCGGGTCGGTGCCCTTGTCGAACTTCAGCGTCGTGCCACGTTTGTAGTCGCGCTCGTGCGGGCCGCCGCCGGTGAAGAAGGCGACCAGGGTGTGCTCGCCGGCCCGCAGGTTGCCGACGTAGACACGCTGAACGCCGCCGCGGTGCAGCGCCTTCACTTCGGCGGGCGTGTAGAGGTAGCTGGTGACGACCTTGTCGTCGAGCTTGATCTGCACCGAGTCGAGCTCGAAGAGCTTGCCCACGTCCATCGACACAAAAAGCGCGAGCTGGGTGTTGGCCGGGAACAGCAGTTCTTCTTCCAGCACCAGCAGGTCGCGGTTCAGGCGGATCACGTCGCCCTTGGTGTCTTGAATGCGCGTGTCGAGGCCGGCCGCGGAGGCCGCCGCTTCGGGCGCACTGGCCGCGGCGGCCGGGGCCGCGGGCATGTCTTCAGCCCTGGCCGCGGGTGCCAGGCTGGCGCCGAGCAGCAGGGCCGAGAGGAACAGTCGAAGGCTTCGATTCAGCATGGCGCCGATGTCCAATGGTGAGGTCTCAAAACGTGGCCGACACGAAGAGCTGGAGCACGTGGGCCTTGTAGCCGTAGGGCTGGCCGGTGCGGATGTCGGTGAAATCCTTGAAGTTGAAGCGCAGCAGTTCGTACGAGGCATTCGCCTTGAGTTCGTACTGGCCGGGCACCTGCTTCACGGTGTAGGCGACCTTGCCGCCGATGCCGGTGTCGTTGAAGGTGCCGAGCTGGCGGTTGCGCGAGACATACGTCGTCTCGGTCAGCGCGTTGTCGCTGTAGAACAGCGCCTTGCTCTGTGCGTGGTAGCGCAGGAAGCCGTCGGCCAGCCAGGCGTCGCCGATGTAGCGGCTGTAGCCGAGTTCGGCCGTGTGCGCGCGGATGTCCCAGGTGTCGTAGTAGTAGCGGTACTCGGTGCGCAGCGAACTGCGCGAGCCCAGGTCGTTGACTGAGCGCAGCTTGATGGCACGTGACGAACGGGTGCGCGGGTTGCGCTCGGGGATGGCCGCACCGCGCACGATCGCCGCGCGGTAGGGGCTGCCCAGGTAACCGTCGTCCGACAGGGCCTCGAAGTTCGCGCTCATCAGCCAGCGCGGCGTGAGGATCTGCGTGACGCCAGCGCGGTAGGCCCAATGCCGCGCGTTGTCGGCGAAGGTCGGGTCGTTGTGTTTGCCGACCTGGTCGACACCGCGTGTGAAGCCCACGCTCACCGAGGTGAGGCCACCGAAGACTTCCTGGGTCACGTCGAGGTTGGTGGCGGCGGCGACGTAGTCGGGCTCGGTGCTCTTGCTGGTGGTCAGCGTGATCTGGGCGTCGCGGTAGACGTAGTCCGCACCGAGCGTGTATTCCTTGCGGCTTTCCTTGTAGGGGCTCGCGGTGGTGACGACATCGATCGAAGCGTTGCTCACCTTGTCGATGTAGTAGGTGCCCGACAGCGAGACACGATCGGCCAGCTTCCTGCGCACGAGGATGGCCGGGCCGGTGGCCTTCACGCCACCGCCGTCGTACACATGGAACATGGCGTCGGCGCGGTCTTCGGGCAGGTCGATGGCGCGTGCGCCGCCTGCGGCGAGCAGGCCGCCGAGCAGGCCGGCGATGCGGCCCAGCAGCACGCGCCAGCGCAGCTCAGTTGCAGCCACAGCCACCCCCTTGCACGCCGGTCGCGCCGCGCGCGCCTTCGCGCACGCCGTAGATGTGTTCGTGGTGCTTCTCGGAGAGCGCATCACGCGAGAACTTCATGATCGGATCGGCCAGGCGCTCACGCTCGTAAGGCTTCACCCAGGGCTCGACGGCACAGGCCGACAGGCCGGCCGAGCAGGCCAATGCGGCAAGAAGAAAGAGGCGTGGGATGTTCATTCCTTCAACATCTCCCGGATCTGCTTGTCGTAGGTCTCTTCGTAGCCGTTCTGGTAGCCGCGGTGCAGGTAGCGCACACGGCCGTCCTTGTCGATCAGCACGGTGGCGGGCATGGCGCTCAGGTCGTAGAGCTGGCTGACCTTCTTGTCGGTGTCGAGCAGCACCGGGAACTTCACGCCGAGCTTGGTGGCCACGCCGATGGCGTTGCGGGTGTCGTCGTCCACGTTCACGCCGAGCAGCACGAAACCCGAGGCGCGGTACTTTTCATACAGGCGGTTCAGGTGCGGCATTTCCTGGCGGCATGGCCCGCACCAGGTGGCCCAGAAGTTCACCAGCACGACCCGGCCACGCTGTTCGGTCAGGCGCAGGTTCGGGCCGTCCACGCTGCGCAGCGTGAAGTCGGGTGCGAGCGTGGCCGGTGCGATGGCGGCGCCGGTCAGGCCGGCGCAGGCGGCCAGCGTGGCTGCCACCAGCATGCGAGCGGCACGGACCAGGGGTCGAGAAGGGCTGCGGGTCATGGCGTGAGTCAACTCTCGTCAGAAGAAGAAGGTGAGGCCGGCGGTGAGCTCGAGGTTCTGGGTGTTCTGGCGCTTGCCGAGCAGGTCGAGCGAGTAGATGTGGTCGCGCATGTCGACCTGGAGCGCGGCCCAGTCGACCATCAGCACCCGCAGGCCGAGGCCGAAGTTGATGGTCTGGCGGCGTTGCGACGCGAAGTTGGTGCTGCCGATGCCGCCGATGATGTACAGGGCCGAGGCCTTGGCGTTGTTGCGGCCGATGAAGACCTCGCCGGGCAGCACGTTGAGCCCGGCGGAGATGTTGTAGTAGGTCAGCTTTTCGCGCTCGCTCGGCAGGATGCCGGCACCCAGCAGGTCGCGCAGCAGCGCGTCGCTGACCTTGGTGCGGCCGAACACGCCTTCGACGAACACGTCTTCGGTGATGTGATAACCGAGCCGCACGCCGCTCACCGAACTGGAGCCGAAGTTCTGGGTCGCGTAGGTGCCGGTGTACAGGCCGAGCTCGAAGTCGTTGGACGGGAACTTCGGCGGCTTCACGTCGCGCCGGTCGACCTGGGGCACGACGACCTGTTCGTTCGCGGGCTTCTGCTCTTGCGCGAGGGTGGCAGACGGCAGCGCCGCGGCAGCCAGCGCGAGCAGCAGCGACGGGAGGGCGAGGGCGGTGAGGCGCATGGTCTGTTGTCGGCAGTCAGAAGAAGAACGAGAGCCCGGCCGTGAACGCGCGGTACTCGCCGTTGCGGGTGTCGGACAGGAAGGCGGTGTAGAAGGAATAATCAGTGCGCAGCACCAGGCGGTCGCTCAGGTGGTAGCGCAGGCCGACTTCGGCGTGGGCGAGTTTCGCATCGGTCGTGATGGCGCTGACGAGGCTCGTGTTCGGGATGTTGCGGAACTTGCCCACACCCACGCCGAAAAACGGCGACAGGCGCTGGTCCGACCAGGGCTCCATGCCGAGGTTCACGTGCCAGAAGTCGGTGCCCGAGTAGATGCCTTGCACTTGGCCCAGAGTGGCTTCCATGTCGATCGATTCCGAGAGCTTGTAGCTGCCCCAGAACTTGAGCATCGGCTCGGACTTGAAGTGGCCCCAGGACGCGCCGAGCTCGACGCGGCGCTTCAGGTAATCGTCGACCAGCACGTCGCGAAAAGTCTTGGCACTGCCGGCTTCGGTGAGCGTGCGTTCGAGCTGCGAACGTTGCACCCAGCCTTCCTTGCCGCCGGCCGTGCGCACGCGGTACCAGTCGGTGTGGCGCAGTTCGATCTCGATCCACTCCTGCTTCTCGGCGACGAAGAACACCGGGTAGCCGCGGCCCGGCCCGGTGTGCAGCTCGATGTAGGGATCGGCGACCTGCACCCGTTCGAGGGGTTCATCGTCGGCGCGCGCCAAGGGGCTGCCGAGCAGGCCGAGCGCCGCGCAGCCGAGCGCCAGCAAACACCCTCGCAGGCGGCTCATCGTGCGGGCTTTCTCATACGTTCCGGCACGCGGTCGGGCCGGGCACGCCGGTGGTGAACATGCCGCTGCTGTCGCTGAACTCGTCGCCGGACTTGGGCATCGGGTGGGTGATCCAGTATTCCATCAGCTTGAGGTTCAGGTCGGTTCCGTCGAGGAAGATCAGGCCGCCGCCGTGCAGCACGCCGAGCACGCGCGGCTTGTTCAGCAGGTTGGACTGCGTGACCGAACCGACCACGGCCGACGCGCGCGCTGAATAGTAGTTGCGGTACATGGCCGTGGCGCGCAACAAATCCTTGTCGGCTTCGGTGGTGGCGGTGACTGCCACATCGGTCACGCCGGCGTTGAGGCGAAACGCGCCGCCCGTGCCGGTGACGCTGTCGTGGCAGCCCGACGAGGCGCACTTGTTGGTCGAGATCGTGCCGTTGATGTTGATCGGCAAGTCCTTCACCAGGATCGGCTGGACGCAGTACTGGAAGTAGGCGAACGACAGCTTCTGCCCGGAGACGCTGCCGGTCGGGTTGTCGATGTTCGCCGGGTTGTCGAGCGGGTTGCCCGAGCCACCGCAGCCGGCGATCAGCACTGCGGAGGCAACTGCCCAGGAACGCAACATCCTCTTCTTCATGAGGTGCAGCCGCTCGCGATCCAGTCCCTGATCTTGTTGTAGTTCGTGCCGCCCACTGGCAAGCGCGCCGTCGTCTGGGTCACGCTGCCCGCGGGGTGCGGCACGGTGGACGGCTTGGACAAGAGGTAGTTCGACGAAGCGTCGCAGGCATTCGAGATCATCGACAAGGTGACGCCGAAGTCGCCCTCGGCCGAGCCGGTCAGCACGAAGCGGTTGCGGTTGAAGCTGCTCGCCTTGTCGGCGCCGGTGGCCTGGTGGCAACTGGTGGCGCAGGTGCTGCGCAGGATCGGTTGCACGTCCCGCACGAACACGGTTTCGCTCAGGGTGTTCTGCGTGCGTACGCCGGCTGCGTCGAAGGGGTTGTTGTAGTACTGGCCGCCCAGGTCCATCCATTCGGCGATCAGGCGCTTCTCGGCCAGGTTCAGCAGGCGCGAGTGGTCTGGCACGTAGGGCGAGGTCGATGCGACCGGCGTCGGGTGCGTGGTCGTCGCGTCGGCGCCGGCCTTCAGCGTTTCGCCGAACATGATCTCGCCCAGACGGCTGCTGCGTGCCATGCCCGTTGCATTGCCGGCCATGGTCTCGACGAGTGCCGCGCCGCGCACGACTTCCGGCACGCCGTCGCGGATCTGGAACTTCGGCAGGTTGGTGGCAGGGTCGATCACCGGGTCACCGATCAGCAGTTCTTGGTACGAGGTGAGCCGGCCGGCGCCGCTGATGGTGCCGCGCAGGTCGAGCTTGGCCGGGTCGGTGTGGCAGCTGGTGCAGGTGTCGACGCCGCCGGTGCCGCGCACGCGGTCCCAGATCGGCTGGATGTGCGTCGGGTAGTTGATCAGGCCACGCACCGGTGCGGGTTCGTCGGTGGTCAGATCGTCCGCAGAATTTGCGTTGTCTTTGTACTTGATCGTGATCGGTGCCCGCGGCACGCCGCCTTTGGCGGCATCGGCCCACTGGTCGGTGAAGACCATGTCGGGGTTCAGTGTGAGCACGGTCGGGTTCGCCTTGACACGCGTGGCGGCCATCGTCTCCTTCAGGCCACGAAGGCTGGCGAGCGCAGCGTTCCAGGAAACGGGCGCCGCGTCGGCGATCGTGCCGGAGTTGAGCGAGGCGCCGCGCCGCGGGCTGTGGCAACCGTCGCAGGTGCGCTTCTCGCCCGGGCGCACCTGGATCCAGTTCAGGTGGGTCTGGATGCCACGGCCCTTGGCGTCGACGACGGCCAGGCCGATCGGTGTATCGGCCGGCACTTCGAGCTTGAAAGAACCGTCCGGTTCGATCGGGGCATAACCGAGGATCTGCTGTTGTTCGAACTCGGTCTCGCCGATCGCCGAACGCACGCCCATGCCGCTGGAGGGTGGCGCCACGGCGCGGATCGCACGCACGAAGCGGGCGGGCGAGCAGCCGTAGGCGGCATCGGCCGGGTCCTTCATCTTCACGAGGTCGGCCACCTTGGCGCGGGTGTCCTTCAGCGCCGCGGGCGGGTCAGTCAGCGCGATGCCCAGGGCGCAGCCCTCCTTGTCGGAGGCGACGAGCATGCTTTCGCCCATGCGGCCCAGGCCGTCGGTGTCGTAGACGCTGCGCACTTCGATCAGGCCCATGCCGCGCCGGATGCGATCCGCGGCACCCGCCGTGTCTTCGTCGGCCAGCGGCGCGGGGATGGAATTCGGTTCGTCGCGCGCCTGCAAGGCAATCGGGTCGGTGTACATGTAGCCGGAGGGCGGCGTGGCCACGACCGCCATGGTCTGCTTGCGGGCATCGAACATCCAGATGGCGTACTCGGCAGGTGCGTTGTCCTTCACCGTGTTGCCGGCGATCTGCTCGTCGGTCATGTTCTCGGTGTCGAGTTGCGCCTTCTTATCCGCGGTCAGGTTTGCGCACAGCGTGATCACCCCGCTGACGGTGACGGTGCAGGTGCGGTAGCCGACGAGCACGCGGTCGGTGCCGTCCCAGAGCGGGTAGGGCGAGGTGATGCGGCCGAATTCGGACAGGCCGCGGTTCTGGTTCAGCGCATGCGCCGTCGCTTCGCGCTGGCCGTTGCCGCCAGTCGGAACGCTGGCGTCGGCGCGCACTGTGTCTTCCGAGTAGTTCTCGGCATCGATGAACATCAGCGAGCCGCCTTCATGGGTGCGCGACTAGGCC
>JANYJL010000316.1 GCA_025361845.1 Rhizobacter sp. | reverse complement strand
GAATCAATGGCTCGACCCGCCGCCAGAAGTCGTCCGTGACCACCCATGATTCAACTCGCTTGGCCGTCATCGCTTCGCCCCAACGCCGCGTAAGGAGCGGCTCAGGACGATAGTTTACTATTTACGGATAACTTCTTAGGGGAGAGGGAGTCAATCAACCCGCCGCTCGATCAAAAGGCTGAGCAGCGCGTAGGGCGTGTAGGCGAGCTGCTTGACTTCGCGGCCATCACCGAGCGGCAATGCGCGCAAATCGACCTGGGTCGCGCGCCAGCCTTCGGCCAGCCGCACACGCACCTGGCCACGCCGGCCCACGGTCTCGTTCAGGCGCAGCACCCAGCGGCCCGGGCTCAGCGGCTGCGCCCAGGTGGGTTGCAGCGTTTCACCGCCGTCCAGGCCGAGTAAGCCGCTCTCCATCGGCAACTCGCCCGAGCAGATCAGCGGTGCGGTGTAGAGCAGGTCGGCAAGCGCGGCGGGTTGTTCGTCGCGCGCTGCATCGGCGCTGTAGCGGCCGAAGGCCAGGGCGATGCGGTGCGCGCCGATGTCGGAGTACGGCTCGCCGGGGTTGCGCCGCATCGCCTGCGGGTGGGAAGGCGGCGTGCCACCGGCCACCGCGCTGCCGCAGGTGACCGCCGCGCTGCGCACCAGGCTCAGCCCCAACTCACCGTCGCGGCAGGAGAAACCGTACTTCGCTTCGGTGACGATGAACAGGCCTTCGTGCTCCGTCTCATCGGCCACCGCGGCCCAGCGGCTCGCGGGCACTTCCCACTTCGCTTCGTCGGCCGATTCGCCGGGCACCTGGCTGCGCAGCACGCTGCCGAAGGGCGCGGCGTAGCGCGCTTGCCGCGCGGCGTAGGCGGTCGGGAAAGCGAGCTTGAGCAGTTGCTCGGGTTGGCGCCAATCCAGATCGATCTCGAGGCGCAGCCAGGCAGCGCCCGCATCGAGCGTGTAGTGCATGGTCGCCTCGCCGGCATCGCCGAGCGAGCGTGTGAAGCTGAGCGTCGCCGAGCCCGTATCGCTTTGCCCGAGCATCGCCGTGGCAGGGCTCTGCACTGCGGCGCCGAGCGACAAGGTCTGGCGATCGATGTCCCAGGCTTCGAACAGATGCGGCTGGTCGGGGTGGATCACCAGATCGCAGAGCGGCGCGCGCAGGGCCATGTCGATGCCGTCGATGCGGAGTGCGGCCACGCGGCCCATGCCGTCGAAGTGCGCCTGAATGCGTTCGTTGGACAACTGCGCGTGCGGCGCGAGGCTGCCTTGTGCCGGCGCGATGGAAGCAACGCGCGGCAGCGAGGCCACGTTGCCACCACCGAGCGGCGGCAGCAACACCGATTCGACACGGCCTTGTGGGTCTGCGCCAATGTGGTGAACGCGCGCACGCGGCAGCGAATTGAACAAGGCGGGTGTTGTGCCGGCCGCACCGAGTTCGTCGCGCGCTGTGTCCATCGCGCGGTGCGCGATGCCCGCCAATTCCACACGCGCTTCGTCATACACCTCGTGGATCGAGCTGCCCGGGATGTAATCGTGGAACTGCGCGAACACCACGCGACGCCACAACACTTCGTCGATCGGTGCGCCACCTTGAGCACACCGCACCGCCTCCAGCACCTGCAAGGCCCGTTCGGCGCTGCGCATGCCGAGCTTGATATCGGCGTGGGTGGTGTAGGTGCCGCGGTGGTATTCGAGGTAGAGCTCACCCTGGTACGCGGGCAGCCCCTTGCGGCGTGTCTGCAGGCGGTCGAAGAAGGCTTCGATGTTGCCCCAGCCGGTGCGTGGCAATCCGGCCAGGTCGGCGAAGCGGCGGGCGCGTTCGCACATTTCTTCGGTCGTGCCGCCGCCGCCATCGCCATAGCCGGTGGGCGCGAGGAACTCGGGGTGCACATCGCTCTGGCGGTGTTCGCGTGCGTTGGTGTCGAGCTGCGCGGCCTCGGCGGTCTGGTTGTAGCCGAGGCGGCAACCCAGGTGCGTGAGGACTTCGCTGCCGTCGTGGCCGCGCCAGATGAAGCTGGTGTGCGGGAAGCTCGACACCGCGCTCCACGAGAGCTTGGTGGTGTAGAAAAAATCGACACCGGTCTGCTTCATGATCTGCGGCAGGCAGGGAGCGTAGCCGAACACATCGGGCAGCCACAGCACGCGCGC
>JANYJL010000246.1 GCA_025361845.1 Rhizobacter sp. | reverse complement strand
GCCCAGAGCTGCAGCAGCGTCGCGTGGCCGACCGATTCGCGCAGGTCGAAATCTTTGAGCGGGCTGCGCTGCGCGTATTTGTTCCACGGGCAAACCAGCTGGCAGTCGTCGCAGCCGTAGATGCGGTTGCCGATCAGGGAGCGCAACTCGATCGGGATGGCGCCGGGCTCTTCGATCGTGAGGTAGGAGATACAGCGGCGCGCGTCGAGCCGCTGCGGCGCCACGATCGCCTGCGTCGGGCACACGGTGATGCACGCATCGCAGCTGCCGCAGTGCGCGTCGGTCGCGGCGGTGAGCGGCAACGCCAGGTCGATGTAGATCTCGCCGAGAAAAAACATCGAGCCAGCGTCGCGGCTGAGCAGCAGCGTGTGCTTTCCGCGCCAGCCGATGCCGCTGCGCGAGGCGAGCTCGACCTCCAGCACCGGCGCCGAATCGGTGAACACGCGGTGCCCGAACGGGCCGACTTCACTGGCCAGCCAATCGGCCAACTTTTGCAAGCGAGCGCGCAATACCTTGTGGTAATCACGGCCGCGGGCATACATCGAAACGGCGGCCTGATCGGCAGCCTCGAGGCGCTGCCATTCGATGCGCTGCCAGCCGCCGGGCGTGAGCTGCGGCAGGTAATCCATGCGCGCGGTGACGACCCGCACCGTGCCCGGTATCAGCTCGGCCGGCCGGGCGCGTTTCAGGCCGTGCGCGGCCATGTAACTCATCGCTCCGTGAAAGCCGTTGGCCAGCCACTGCGACAGGCCGGCTTCGGCGTCCGACAAATCGACATCGGCCACACCGATCTGTGAAAATCCGAGGCTCGTGGCCTGCTCGCGAAATCGCGCGAGCAAGGCATGCTGCCGATCCGGGTCACTTTGCAGAGCGCTGTTCATTTGACGTCGATTCTAGAAACCCGCACCGAGCGAATTGAGCATTGGGCCGACGAGGCCGCGTGCGCTGCATCGGCTGCAACCCTCGCGAGCCGCCCCGGCATCGTCGATGTCTTCATCGAGCTGCATGGCCCGCTCGGCGCCGGCAAGACCGCTTTTGCGCGGCACTTGCTGCAGGCACTCGGGGTCGAGGGCCGTGTCAAGAGCCCGACCTATGCGGTGATGGAGCCTTACGAACTGCCCGAGGGCGCCATCTGGCACTTCGATTTCTACCGCTTCAACGATCCGCAGGAGTGGGAGGACGCGGGCTTCCGCGATGTGTTCGCGTCCGCAGGATTGAAGCTGGCCGAATGGCCCGAGAAGGCCGCTGAGTTGTTGCCACCGGCCGACCTGCGCATCCACATCGAGCCGCGTGGCGACGAGACCCGCGACGTCAGGTTCGATGCCGGCACCCCACGCGGCGTGGCGCTGCTGGCGGGCTTGCCGTCATGACGAACCCGAGCCGCCGCCGCGCGCTGCGCAGCATGGGCGCTGCCGCACTCCTGCTCGCCGCACGCGACATCGCCTTCGGCGCCAGCATCGTCGCGGTGCGCGTCTGGCCGGCGGCCGACTACACGCGCATCACGCTCGAATCCGACACGCCCTTGGCCGCCAAGCATTTCATCGCCGACAACCCGCCACGCCTGGTGATCGACATCGACGGCCTGGAACTCAGCCCGGCGCTGCGCGAGCTCGTCGGTAAGCTGCGCTCGGACGACCCCTTCATCGGCGGCCTGCGGGTCGGCCAGTACCTGCCGCGCGTGGTGCGCCTCGTCATCGACCTGAAGCAGGCGACGCTGCCGCAGCTCTTCACGCTCGCCCCCGTGGCGGCCTACCAGCACCGGCTGGTGTTCGACCTCTACCCGACGCAGCCGCGCGACCCGCTGCTCGCGCTGATCCACGAGAAGGAACTCGCCGAGCAGCAGGCCGCGAAGGCGGTGCAGGACGCACTGGGCGAGCTGATCCGCAAGGTCGATCGGCCGCCCGCGGCTGCGGGTTCGTCGGTGATGGCGGCTGCGCCCGCCTCGGCCCCGCAACAGACACCCGCACCACCGCCCCCACCGCCCGCCTTGTCGCAAGGCAAGGTCGATCGCCTCGTCGTCGTCGCGCTCGACCCGGGCCATGGCGGAGAGGACCCAGGCGCTACCGGCCCGAGCGGCTTGCACGAGAAGGACGTGGTGCTCGCCATCGCCCTGCAGCTGCGCGACCGCCTGAACGCCGTGCCCGGCATGCGCGCGATGCTGACGCGCGACGCCGATTTTTTCGTGCCACTGCAAGAACGCGTGCACAAGGCGCGGCGTGTGCAGGCCGACCTGTTCGTGTCGATCCATGCCGATGCCTTCTTCACCGCGGCGGCGCGCGGCGCCTCGGTGTTCGCGCTCAGCCAGGGCGGCGCCACGAGCACCGCTGCGCGCTGGATGGCCGACCGCGAAAACGCGGCCGATCTGGTGGGCGGCGTCAACATCAAGACCCGCGACCCGAATCTGGCGCGCGCCCTGCTCGACATGAGCACGACCGCGCAGATCAAGGACAGCCTGCATGTCGGCCGCGAGGTGCTGGGCCAGATCGGCCGCGTCGGCAAGCTGCACAAGGGCTCGGTCGAGCAGGCCGGATTCGCGGTACTGAAGGCGCCGGACATCCCTTCCATCCTGGTCGAAACCGCCTTCATCTCGAACCCCGAGGAAGAGGCCCAGCTGCGCGACCCCGACTACCAGGCCAAGCTGGTCGATGCGCTGGTGACCGGCATGAAACGCTACTTCGCGAAGAACCCGCCGCTGGCGCGCCAGCGCACCGTGTGACGCCCAGCCCCGAATCAAGGAAACCACCGTGCTGCACCCCCGCGCCAAGTCCCTGCTCGATCTGATCGACAAGGGCACCGTGCCCGCGACGCACACGCTCACGCCAAGCGAGGCACGCGCTTTCTACCTCGAACGCCGCGCGCTCACGCAGCCGGCCACACCCGACGTGGCGTTGGTGCGCGAGCTGTCAGCCGAGCTGCCCGAAGGCAGCGTGCCCTTGCGCCTGTACCGGCCGTTGGGCAGCGATGCCGCGGCCTTGCTTCCGGTGCTGGTGTACTTCCACGGCGGCGGCTGGACGATGGGCGACCTCGACACGCATGACGTGCTCTGCCGCGAGCTGGCGAATGGCTCGGGTTGCGCGGTGGTGTCGATCGATTACCGGCTCGGCCCCGAACACCGCTTCCCCGCCGCGGTGGTCGATTGTTTCGGCGCCACGCGCTGGGTGTCCGACCATGCCGCTTCGCTCGGTCTGGATGCACAGCGCCTCGCGGTCGGCGGCGACAGCGCAGGTGGCAACCTCGCCGCGGTGGTGGCCATCGCCGCGCGGGACGCGGCCAGGCTGCCCATCCGCTTCCAGTTGCTGATCTACCCGGCCACCGACATGCGCCGCGGCGCGCCCTCGCACGAGACGAACGGCCAGGGTTATCTGCTGACACGAGACACGCTCGCCTACTTCCACGACCACTACATCGACGACGTGGCGCACGACCTGGATTGGCGCGCCTCGCCCCTGCTGCACACCGACTTGCGCAAGCTGCCGCCCGCGCTCGTCATCACTGCCGGCTACGACCCGCTGCGCGATGAAGGGCTGGCGTATTCGCAGCGCCTGTCCGAAGCCGGCAACCGCGCCACGCACATCTGCTTCGAGCGGCAGATCCACGGCTTCATCACGATGGGCCGGGTGATCGACGAAGCGAACGACGCGGTGGCGATCTGTGCCGCGGCGGTGCGGCGGGCCCTGTCTGCCTGAAACCGGACTCGACCAGCCCTTCAGGCGGCCGCCGCGCGGCGCGCCTTCCACGCCCCGGCCAGCACGAGCAGGCCGGGCAGCAGGATCGCGCCCCAGATGATCTTGTCCAGGTGCTGCTTGACCCAGGGGATGTTGCCGAACAGGTACCCCGCCATCGTGACGCCGCCGACCCAGAGCACGGCGCCGCTCACGTCGAAGAGCGTGAATTTGCGGCGCGTCATTTGCGCCCCCCCCGCGACGAAGGGCGCGAAGGTGCGCACGAAGGGCATGAAGCGCGCCGCGATCAGGGTGATGCCGCCGTACTTTTCATAGAAGGCATGTGCCTGGTCGAAGGCCCGCTTGTTGAAAAAGCGCGAGTCCTCCCACTGGAACACCTTCGGGCCGAAGTAGCGACCGATCGTGTAGTTGCTCTGGTTGCCCAGGATCGCCGCGGACACCAGCAAGCCGATCGACAGCGGCAGGCTCATCAGCCCCGCCCCGCTGAGCGCGCCGACCACGAAGAGCAGCGAATCGCCCGGCAGGAAGGGCATCACCACGACGCCGGTCTCGATGAACACGATCAGGAACAGCAGCGCGTAGACCCAGGCGCCATAGGCTTGCACGAAGTTGGCGAGGTGCACGTCGACGTGCAGAACGAAGTCGAGCAGAAAGCTGAAGAATTCCATGCAGTCGGATTATCCGGGTGCCGCAGCGCCCGGCCGCGGACCGACTTCTACAATCCCGCAGATGAATGCCCTGCTCGACGCCGCCGCGCGCCGCCCCATCCGCGAACTGCCCGACGAACTGGTGAGCCAGATCGCCGCCGGCGAGGTGGTCGAGCGGCCCGCCTCGGTGGTGCGCGAGCTGGTGGACAACGCGCTCGATGCGGGCGCGCGCGAGGTCGCGGTGAAACTGGTGGGCGGCGGCATCCGCGCCATCGTCGTCGAGGACGACGGCCACGGCATCGCCGCCAGCGAACTGGCGCTCGCCTTGCGCCGCCACGCCACCAGCAAGATCGGCTCGCTGAGCGATCTGGAAAACGTCGCGACGATGGGCTTTCGCGGCGAGGCGCTGGCGGCCATCGCATCGGTCTCGGAAGTCACCCTCGCGAGCCGCACCGCCGACGCGCCGCATGCGCAGCGGCTCGACGCACGCTCCGGCGAACTGGTGCCCGCCGCGCGCGGCACGGGCACGAGTGTCGAGGTGCGTGAACTCTTCTTCAGCACGCCGGCGCGCCGCAAGTTCCTGAAGACCGAAGCGACCGAACTCGCGCATGGCATCGAGGCCGTGCGCCGCCACGCGCTCGCGCGACCCGACGTGGGCTTCGCGGTCTGGCATGAAGGCAAGCTGGTGCAGCAATGGCGCCGCGCTGCGCAAGACGCACGGCTGCGCGATGTGCTCGGGGCCGAGTTCATCGATCAAAGCCGAGAGGTGATGCTCGACCTCGGCGTGCTGCGCATCACCGGCCGCGCCGGCCTGCCCGAAGCGGCGCGCGCGCGGGCCGACCAGCAGTACGTGTACGTGAACGGCCGCTACGTGCGCGACAAGCTGATCGCGCACGGTGTGCGCTCGGCCTACGAAGACGTGCTGCACGGCGGGCGCCAGCCAGCCTATGTGCTCTTCATCGACATCGCGCCCGAGCGGGTTGATGTGAACGTGCACCCGACCAAGATCGAGGTGCGCTTCCGTGATTCGCGCGAGGTGCACCAGGCGGTGCGGCGGGCGGTCGAAGCGGCGCTGGCGATTCCGCGTGCGGGGCTGGGCGAGGCAAGCGCTGCGGCGCTTGGGGCTGCCTTGGGAGAACGGCCCGGCGCCACGCCGATGCGCCCGGTGCCCGACTGGCGCTTCGGCGCCGTCGCACAGCAGCCGCGGCTGGCGCTCGAACAAGTCTCGGCGCTGTACGCGCAGGATGCGGCTTCGCCCTGGGCTGGCCGCGCCGCAGTGCCTGCAACTGCACTGACGACCGCAGCAACGACCCCACCCGAAGCGAGCCCCGATGCCTGGCCGCTCGGCCGCGCCATCGCGCAGATCGCCGGTGTGTTCGTGCTGGCCGAAAACGCGCAGGGCCTCGTCATCGTCGACATGCACGCGGCCCACGAGCGCATCGTTTACGAGCGCTTGAAGAACGGGCTGGACGGCGCGGCGATCGAGCCGCAGCCGCTGCTGATCCCCGCCACCTTCGCGGCCACGGCGCCAGAGATCGCCACCGCTGAAGCGCAGGCCGAAACCTTGCAACGGCTCGGCCTCGACATCACGCCGCTCTCGGCCAGCGTGCTCGCGGTGCGCTCGCAGCCGGCCGCACTCGCCGGTGGCGACGTGGTGGAACTGGCGCGCAGCGTGCTCGCCGAGCTGGCCCATTACGAAGCGAGCAGCGTGATCCAGCGGGCCCAGCACGAGCTGCTCTCGACCATGGCCTGCCACGGTGCCGTGCGTGCGAACCGCCAGTTGAACCTCGAAGAGATGAACGCCCTGCTGCGCGACATGGAGCGCACCGAGCGCGCCGACCAGTGCAACCACGGGCGGCCGACCTGGCGGCAGATCACGCTGAAAGAACTCGACGCGTTGTTCTGGCGCGGGCGCTGAGCCCGGCACCAGGGAACCGATCGACCCCGGCCCGGTCCACCGACGATGCCCCGAATGCTGACCTCCTGGCGCTGGCGCGCCACCGCTCTCACCCTGCTTGCGCTCGCGCTGTTCGGCGGCTGCACCAGCCTCGAAGTGCAGCAGCGCAAATGGATCTTCATGCCGTCGTCCTCGACCTCGGGCGGCTGGTACGCCGGCAGCACCGAGGGCATGGACGATGTGTGGATCGCGCTGAACTCGGCCGAGACCGGCCAGCCCGCGAAGCTGCACGCCCTGTGGCTCACCGGCCCGACGCCCAACGCGCCGGTGATGCTGTACCTGCACGGCGCGCGCCGCACCGTCGAGGGCAGCGCCTTCCGCATCCGCCACATGCAGGAGCTGGGCTTCGCGGTGCTCGCGATCGACTACCGCGGCTTCGGCCGCAGCAGCGACGAGCTGCCCTCCGAGGCGATGGTCTACGAAGACGCACGCGCCGCCTGGGCCTGGCTCGCGCAGGCGCATCCGGGGCGCGAGCGCTACATCTTCGGCCACTCGCTCGGCGGTGCGATCGCGGTGCAGCTCGCCAGCGAAGTGCATGACGCCAAAGGCCTGATCGTCGAAGGCGGCTTCACCTCGATCCCCGACGTGTTTCACAGCTTCAAATGGGGCTGGCTGCCGATCACGCCGCTGATCACCCAGCGTTTCGATTCAGCGCAGAAGATCGGCCAGGTGAAGGCTCCCGTGCTGGTGGTACACGGCAGCCGCGACACCTTGATCCACCCGGACCTGGGCCGCGCGCTCTACGAACGAGCGGCGGTACCCAAGCGCTTCGTGCTCGTCGAGGGCGGCACGCACTACAGCACCAATGGTGTCGGCCAGCAGCAATACCGCGAGGCGCTGCGCGACTTGTTCGGCATCGGAACGTAGTTCAGCGCCCGCCATGCTCCAATCGAGTCATGGTCACCCTCAAGCTCAAGAAAAAACCAGCGTCCGGCCCGGCCGACGCCGACCGCGCCCCGCTGCGTGGCCGCCCGACCGGCCCGCGCCCGACGCTGGCCCAGGCCCAGGTGCAGCGCGCCGAGCGCGAAGCACGCTACCAGGAACAACTGCGCCAGCGTTATGGCGATCGCCCGCCGCCGTCGACCGCGCGGCCGCAGCCTCAGCCGCCCACCCGCTCCCGCCCGGCGCGTGAGGATGAACGCTCGCCCCGGCCCTCGCGGCCCGCGCGGCCGTATCAGGAGCAACAGGCACCACGGCAGCGCCCGCAGTCCTTCGACCCCGACCGTGTCGATCCGCGCACGCTTGCGCCGAACGACCTGCGCCACGCGCTGAACCGTGCCGAGCCCGCGGCTCCACCGCAGCGCGAGCGGGCCCCGTCACGCCAGCCCGGCCCGCGCAACGAAGCACGCCCCGGCCCACGCCAGGACAGCCGCAGCCCGCCGCGCCAGGACCCGCGGCACGCGCCCCGGCCCGATGCACGCCGCGGCTACCGCCCGGACGACGACGACGACGAGCGTGAAGACATTCCTCACCAGCCCGGCAGCCTGCGCCTGTCCAAGCGCATGAGCGAACTCGGCATCGCTTCGCGCCGCGAAGCGGATGAATGGATCGCCAAGGGCTGGGTGCGTGTCGATGACCACGTCGTCAGCGAACTCGGCTCGCGGGTGATGCCCGGCCAGCGCATCACGGTCGATGCGAAAGCGAAGTTCCAGCAGGCGCAGCGAGTCACGGTGCTGATCAACAAGCCCATCGGCTACGTGAGCGGCCAGGCCGAAGACGGCTACGAGCCCGCCTTCGTGCTGGTGCAGCCGCAGAACCAGTGGGCCGAGGACAACTCGGGCACGCGCTTCCTGAAAGAGCACCTGAAGAGCCTGGTGCCGGCCGGCCGCCTCGACATCGATTCGGTGGGCCTGCTGGTGCTCACGCAAGACGGCCGTGTCGCCAAACAACTCGTCGGCGAAGACGGCGACGTGGAGAAGGAATACCTCGTGCGTGTGGAGCCACTGAGCGGCACCGCGCTCTCCGACGAAGGCATGGCCTTGCTGCGCCACGGCCTCGAACTCGATGGCGAAGCGCTCAAGCCCGCGCAGGTGGAATGGCTCAATGCCGACCAGTTGCGCTTCGTGTTGCGCGAAGGCAAGAAGCGGCAGATCCGCCGCATGTGCGAGGCCGTCGGCCTGAAGGTGGTGGGTCTGAAACGTGTGCGCATCGGTGGCGTGATGCTGGGCGACTTGCCGACCGGGCAATGGCGCTACCTGCGTGCCGACGAGTCCTTCGTTTGAAGGCGGCCGAGGTTCCTGCCACGGTGGGATCGGCATGACCGAACGCCTGCACTGCCTCTGCCTCGCCGGCCCCACCGCTTCGGGCAAGACCGCCGCCGCACTCGCGATCGCGCAGGTGCTGCCGGTCGAGATCATCAGCGTCGATTCGGCCCTGGTCTACCGCGGCATGGACATCGGCACGGCCAAGCCGAGCGCGGCCGAACGAGCGTTGGTGCCGCACCACCTGATCGATGTGATCGAACCGACCGAGGCTTACTCGGCAGCCCGCTTCATCGGCGACGCGCGGCGCCTGATCGACGAAGTTCGTTCGCGCGGCCGACTGCCGTTGCTGGTGGGCGGCACGATGCTGTATTTCAAGGCCCTGTTCGAAGGGCTCGATGCGATGCCCGCCGCCGACCGGCAAGTGCGCGCCGATCTCGATGCGCAGGCCACACGCGACGGTGCGTATTCGCTCTATGCCGAACTGCAACGGGTCGACCCCGTCACCGCGGCGCGCCTGCCGGCCGGCGACGCGCAGCGCATCCAGCGCGCGCTCGAAGTGTTCCGCGTCAGCGGCAAGCCGCTTTCACAGCACCACAGCCTGAAGCCGCAGGCGGCCGCGAGTGCGGCCCTGATCTCGCTCGAACCGAAAGACCGCGCCTGGCTGCACGGCCGCATCGAACAGCGCTTCACGCAGATGCTCGCCGATGGCCTGTTCGAGGAAGTGAAGCGTTTGCGCGCGCGCGGCGACTTGAATGCGGACCTGCCGTCGATGCGCTGCGTGGGCTACCGCCAGACCTGGGAGGCGCTCGATTCGGGCGATTTCAGTGGCCTGCCGGAGCGCGGCATCGCGGCCACGCGCCAGCTCGCCAAGCGGCAGCTGACCTGGCTGCGCAGCATGCCGACGCGAGATGTCGTCGCCTGCGATGCAGTCGGTGCGCTGGCGCAAGTGGTGCAGCGCGCGCAGGCGCACGCGGCAGCCCTCGATCCGGAGAGTCAGCCCGCGCGGCCGGGGCATTAGGGATTGCGGCTGGCGGCGCACCAGGCCAACCATCGGCGCCGAGGAGTCCGCGATGCAGATCTTTCTCAGCCACGCCAGCCCGAGCAAGATGAGGGTGCGCCGCATCGTCGAGCGCCTGCCCAAGCACATCGATTGCTGGCTCGACCAGGACGAGCTGTCCCCGGGCTACCGCTTCGGGCGCCATATCGAAACGGCGATCGCGGAAGAGTGCGACTTCCTGATCGTGTTTGTCGACGAGGCGGCGCTGAACTCGGATTGGGTCCGGCGTGAAACCGAAATCGGCCTGCAGCGCGAGGCCGATCTCGGCCGGCCCTTTGTCGTGCCCGTGCTGCTGGCCGACGTGCGCGCGCAGATCAGCCAGATCGGCCCGCTGGCGGACCGCCTCTGCCTCGATGCCTGCGACACCAGCGAAGTGGGTGTCGCGAGCGCCGCCGAACGCCTGGCCGAGCAGCTCTTCGCGCTCACCAGCCGCATGATCGTGACGCAGCGCGGCCTGGGCCGGCGCGGCCTGCTCGACGCCTTCGCGCGCGAGTTATCGGCCTACAAGCAGGTGGCCTACATGTGGCGCCAGCTGCTCGGCAACACCTTGTCCGCGCTGTCGACGAACCAGGCGCTGTTCGACCAGGTGGCCGCGGCGGTGAAGGACTACAACCGCGTCAGCGACGACTTCTTCCCGCGCCTGACCCTGCACCGCGATCGCCTGACGTCCGCGTGGAGCGAACACCGCGGGCTTTGCGACGACGTGCGCGAACTCGTCGAACAAGTCGAGGAGCAGGTCTACCGGGGTGCAATGCTGCGGCTCAATCGCGTCCACGAGATGGTCCATGCGCTGGTGGCCGGTGGCGCCGCGGACGCGGCCACGCTGGGCGGCTACGGGGCCGAGCAACAAGCCATCCTGACCGAGACGGCCGAGGCGCTGGAAGACATGAGCAAACGCTCCACCCACCTGATCAGCGCGCTGGAGCGAGAGATCTGAGCTTTCCCCCGATCGATTCGAGCTTCAGCTGCAACTGTCGACCTGCTCACGGCGCTGCAGTTCGATCGTCTCGCCGCTGCGTGTCAAGCGCAGGCCGGATGCTCCGACGAACTCGCCGACGAATGTTCGTGCGGGCGAGCCCACGATGGTCAGCGTCTCTACCGTCGTGGTGGACACGAGCTTGGGCGCGGGACTGGTTCTGTTGGCAATGGCGGCAAAGTTCGACAGGCTGATCTTGAAACTGAGATTCTTCTTGCCACTTCCGGCGATCTCGCAGCCATCGGTGCCGACAGTGCTGAACACGAAGCGGTGGCCGTCATCGCGGATGTCCACCCACACGCCCTCACTCATGCGCGGATCGAAGTCGTGGTACAGATGGACCTGACCATTCGTCGACAGGGCCTCGTTGGCACTCAGGAAGCGGCCCACGAAGCACAGGGGCACCGAGATGTTCACCGAGTCGGTCACGGTCCCATCGTGAGCGCCGTTGCAATGGGCAGGGTCGTTGCCAGAAATCGCTTCGGCGTAGCTGCGCTGGTAGAAGTGGTCGCTGAAGATGATCTCGCAGGCGGCACCGCTGCAATCGGCGCGTTGGTAACCCGTCGTGGCGGGGTCGGCATCGATGAACCACTCGCCACCGCCCGCCCCCAGCGTCCCGAGGATCGCCACGGCAGCGTCCCCGCCGCAGGCACCCAGCGCCACGGCGGTTGCGATCGAGAACACCCACTGAAATCGCTTCATGTCATTCCAATGTGAAAGCTGTTGATCAGTAGATAGACTCCGCAGCGGCCACCGTCAAGCGCGACGACCCATCGTCTGTGGGGGGTCCGTCGCCGACAAGGCTCCGGGCAGCACCCATCCCTTCCGATACCACGACATGCTGTTGCAACTCCGTGAGCTCACCAAACGCTACGCCGGCACGCCGGTATTCAGCGGCGTGAGCCTCGACGTGGCGGCGGGCGAGTTCGTCGCCATCGTCGGTGAGTCGGGGGTCGGCAAGTCGACCCTGCTCAACTGCATCGCCGGGCTCGACACGCTGGACGCAGGCACGGTGCAGTTCGCCGGGCGCGAGGTCACGCAGCTCACCGAGACCGAACAGGCCCTGCTGCGCCGCGAGCACCTCGGCTTCGTGTTCCAGGCCTTTCATGTGCTGCCGCACCTGAGCGTGGCGCACAACGTCGCCCTGCCCTTGCTGCTGCTCGGCCGGCCCGACGCGGCGCGCGTGGCCCAGGTGCTCGCCGCGGTGGGCCTGGACGGGCTCGGCCCACGTCTGCCGCAAACCTTGTCCGGCGGGCAGCTGCAACGCGTCGCCATCGCCCGCGCCCTGGTGCACCGACCGCAGTTGCTGCTGGCCGATGAGCCCACCGGCAACCTCGACCCGAGCACCGCCGAACGGGTGCTGGACACATTGTGCGATCAGGTGCGCAATGAAGGAGCGGCCTGCGTGCTCGTCACCCACTCGCACGCCGCCGCGGCGCGTGCGGACCGGGTGCTGGTACTGGCGGCAGATGGGGTGCGTGCGCAGGCCTGAACCTCACCGACACGGCGTCAGTACGGTGTGCCGTCCTTGTGCGTGAAGCGCCATCGGCCTTCGACCGACACGGCCTGGAGGTCATCGTCGGGGTAGCTGCCCGTATCGCCCGCCGTGCGGTCGCCGACTTCCAGGTAGACGACGTCTTCGCCGGTGCGATTCACGAGTTGGTGAGCGTCGCCCGTGCCAGCCTGGAAGCCGGCGCACATGCCGGGGTGCAGGGGCGTGTCGCCCGCGTCCGTCACCAACGTCGGGTGGCCTTCGAGCACGTAGACGAACTCGTCCTGCCGCGTGTGCGCATGCCGCAATGCCGAGACTGAGCCGGGCGCCAGCCGCGTCAGGTTGACACCAAAGTTGGCGAGGCCGAACAAGTCGCCGAGCGGCTTCTTCACCCGCCCGCCCATGCGCGAGGCGAAGGGCTCGGGGTAGTTGGAGGGCTTGACGCGTGTCGGCGCTTGCGCCGCGACGATGGCGATGGGTCGGGTGGTTTCATTCATGGCGGGTCGCTCTTCATATCACTCGCTCCTTCAGGGCAGCCGCGCCCGCGCCAACACCATTTCAACAAAGTCGGACTTCGCGATGGAATACGCCTCGCGCGACTCCAGCGTATCGCCATGGTGCAGGGCCGCCAGCCGGCGTTTGAGGACGACGTACTCCGCCGCCAACGCTGGCTCCCGGCGCAGGCCGTCGCGGAACGCCAGGTGCTGGGCCTCCGGCTCGCCACCGGCCACGCACAGGTGCACATGGTGCGTGCTCGGCCACACTGCCGGCCGGCAGTAGAACGGGTAGACCAGGGTGAAATCACCCTGCGGCACATGCAGGTAGCCCAGGCTTTCCATCAGCGCGGTGTAGCGCCCCACGGGGTCGAGCGTGCGCACGGACACCTGGATGTCGATGACCGCCTTGGCGGACAGGCCGGGCACCGAGGTCGAGCCGACGTGTTCGATGCGCAGCGCGTCGACACCGAATGCGTCGCGCAAGCGGTTCGCCTCGGCCACATACATCCTGGGCCAGGCTGGGTTGTAGGCTTCGATCGTCAGCATGACGGCTGTGTCTCAGCGCAGCAGGTTCCGCCGAATGAGGTCTTGATGCTGCTGGTTGATGGCCATCACCGACTCGTTGCCGCGTGCGATTTGGGAGAGCAGGATTTCGCTCGATTTCGTGTAGCGGTGACCGATGCGGATGGCGTAGGACTTGAACAACCAGCTCCACAGGCTTTGTGTGTACGTGGCCTCGTCCAGATCGCGCCACTTGACGCCGTGCACGCCCCTGCGCCAAGGCAGCACACCCGACTCGACCCACACCCCGGCATCGTTGCTGTAGAGACGGCAACTGCTGATGGACCAGACCTTGAGGCCGGCGATGCCGGCAATCAGAATCAAGGCCAAGACGCCAAGCCAGGGTGCCGCACGCCAGGCCAGCGGAACGGCAAGCGCCAGCAGCAGCAGTCCGATCAAGACGACGCCTGCAAAAGCCGTCCAGGACTTTCGACCCAAGGTCGTGCTGGAAGCACCAGCAAGGCGAGCGTTCTCTTCATCCACGACGAACTCCTTGGGGGCGAAGATTCTCGAAGCGCCGCCCACGGCCACGCGGGCGGCTCATGGCTCAGCGTGCCGCCAGGCGCTGCCAGGTGGCGATCACCGAGTCTGGGTTCAACGATATCGACGCGATGCCCTCCGAGGCCAGCCAGTCCGCAAAGTCCGGGTGGTCGCTCGGCCCCTGGCCGCAGATGCCGACGTACTTGCCCGCTGCGCGGCAGGCCGCGATGGCCTTGGAGATCAGCGCCTTCACGGCCGGGTCGCGTTCGTCGAAATCACGCGCCAGGATTTCCAGCCCGGAGTCGCGGTCCAGGCCGAGCGTCAACTGCGTCAGATCGTTCGAGCCGATCGACATGCCGTCGAAATGTTCGAGAAACTGCTCGGCCAGCACTGCATTGCTCGGCACCTCGCACATCATGATGACGCGCAACCCATCGGTGCCGCCCATCGCAGCGCGCTTCAAGCCACGGTCGGCGAGCATGCCCACCACCTGGCTCGCCTGCGCCAAGGTGCGCACGAAGGGCACCATGATCTCGACGTTGTTCAGACCCATGTCGATGCGCACCTTCTTGAGCGCCTCGCACTCCATCGCGAAGGCCTCGCCGAAGCTCTCGCTGATGTAGCGGCTGGCGCCGCGGAAGCCCAGCATCGGGTTCTCTTCTTCCGGCTCGTAGCGCGAGCCGCCGATGAGCTTGCGGTACTCGTTGCTCTTGAAGTCCGAGAGCCGCACGATCACCGGCTTGGGCCAGAAGGCGGCGGCAATCGTCGCGATGCCTTCGACGAGTTTGTCGACGTAGAAGGCGCGCGGTGACGCGTGGCCACGCGCCACGCTCTCGACCGCCTTCTTCAGGTCCGGGTCGATGTTCGGGTAGTCGAGGATCGCCTTCGGGTGCACACCGATGTTGTTGTTGATGATGAACTCGAGCCGCGCCAGGCCAACACCCGAGTTCGGCATCTGGCAAAAATCGAAGGCGAGCTGCGGGTTGCCCACGTTCATCATGATCTTCACCGGGCACGGCGGCAGGGTGCCACGCAGCACGTCGCTGATCTCCGTTTCGAGCAGGCCGTCGTAGATGTAGCCGGTGTCGCCTTCCGAGCAGGCCACGGTGACGAGCGCGCCCTCCTTCAGCACCTCGGTCGCGTCGCCGCAACCCACGACGGCGGGAATGCCGAGTTCACGCGCGATGATGGCGGCGTGGCAGGTGCGCCCGCCACGGTTCGTCACGATGGCGCTGGCGCGCTTCATCACCGGCTCCCAGTTCGGGTCGGTCATGTCGGTCACGAGCACGTCGCCGGCCTGCACCTGGTCCATGTCGGCAATGCTGTGCACGATGCGCACCGGGCCGGTGCCGATCTTCTGGCCGATGGCGCGGCCTTCGGCCAGCACGGTGCCGGTGCCCTTCAACTTGTAGCGCTGCTCGACCTTGCCCTCGGCCTGGCTCTTCACCGTCTCGGGCCGCGCCTGCAGGATATAGAGCTTGCCGTCGCCGCCGTCCTTGCCCCACTCGATGTCCATCGCGCGGCCGTAGTGCTTCTCGATGATGAGGGCGTACTTCGCGAGTTCAGCCACGTCGGCATCGCTTAGCGAATAGCGGTTGCGCTGCTCGGGCGCGGTATCGACCGTCTTCACGAGCTTGCCCGACTCGGCTTTTTCGGCCGGCGTGGCGAACTCCATCTTGATCAGCTTGGAGCCGAGGTTGCGGCGGATGATGGCCAGCTTGCCGGCTTCGAGCGCGGGCTTGTGCACGTAGAACTCGTCCGGGTTCACGGCGCCCTGCACCACCGTCTCGCCGAGGCCGTAGCTGGAGGTCACGAACACCACGTCCTTGAAGCCGCTTTCGGTGTCGATGGTGAACATCACGCCGGCAGCACCAAGGTCGGAACGCACCATGCGCTGCACGCCGGCCGACAGGGCCACGTCGCTGTGGGTGTAGCCCTTGTGGACGCGGTAGCTGATGGCGCGGTCGTTGTAGAGGCTGGCGAAGACCTCTTTCATCTTCGCGAGCACTTCGTCGATACCGACGACGTTCAGGAAGGTTTCCTGCTGGCCGGCGAACGAGGCATCCGGCATGTCCTCGGCCGTGGCCGACGAGCGCACCGCGAAGCTGGCGCCGGGGTTGCCCGCAGTCAGCTTGATGAACTCGGCGCGGATGGCGGCATCCAGATCGGCCGGGAACGGCGTGGCCTCGATCCAGTGGCGAATCTCGGCACCGGCTTCGGCCAAGGCGCGCACGTCATCCGTGTTGAGGGTGGACAGGCGCTCGGCGATCTTGTTCGCCAGGCCATTGTGGTTCAGGAATTCGCGGAAGGCGTGCGCCGTGGTGGCGAAGCCGCCGGGCACACGCACGCCGGTGGCGGCCAGTTGGCTGATCATTTCGCCGAGCGAGGCGTTCTTGCCGCCGACCGACTCGACGTCGGTCATTCTCAGTTGTTCGAACGGGGCGACCAGGGCGGTCGCCAGAGTTTGGGTTGACATGGGAAAGCTCCGAGAGGTTGAGAAACCGGTGCGTCCTGCCCCTGGCGGCGGCCCGAGCAAGGCTCGAAGGCAGGCCGGTGGCACCGACTCGCGGCGGCGTGTGCGGCGGCGGCGTCTTGCGAGGCGGCGTGGCGAGCGGCGGCGTTCATGGTGCGGCGGGGTGGGAAGCTGTCAACGATTCTACGGGCGAAGTCCCTATGATCGGGTCATCTCTTCGCAGCCCCAAGAGGTTCCCGCATGCCCAACCGCACCGTGTTCTTCGTCTCCGACGGCACCGGCATCACGGCCGAAACCTTCGGCAACTCGATCCTGGCCCAGTTCGCGGCCCGCCCGCGCCACGTGCGCCGGCCCTTCATCGACACCGCCGACAAGGCCCACCAGGTGGTGCGCGAGATCAACCACACGGCAGAGGCCGAGGGCAAGAAGCCGATCGTCTTCATCACCCTGGTGAACCGCGAAATCCTGGCGATCGTGAAGGAGCAGAGCAAGGGCATGGTGCTGGACATGTTCAACACCTTCGTCGAGCCGCTCGAAGCCGAGTTCGGCATGACCTCGAACCACCGGGTCGGGCGTTTCAGCGATGTGTCGAAGAGCCAGGAGTACACCGACCGCATCGAGGCGATCAACTTCTCGCTCGCGCACGACGACGGGCAGTCGGCAAAGAACCTCGCGAGTGCCGATGTCATCCTGGTCGGCGTGAGCCGCAGCGGCAAGACGCCGACCTCGCTCTACCTGGCCATGCAGCACGGCATCAAGGCGGCCAACTACCCGCTGATCCCGGAAGACTTCGACCGCGGGCAGATTCCGTCGACGCTGGCGCCCTTCAAGAAGAAGTGCTTCGGCCTGACGATCGACCCGGAGCGGCTGAGCCAGATCCGCAACGAGCGCCGGCCGGCGAGCAAGTACGCCTCGCTCGACAACTGCCGGTTCGAGGTGAAGGAGGCCGAGACGATGATGCGGCGCGAGGGCATTTCGTGGTTGTCGTCGACGCACAAGTCGATCGAGGAAATCGCGACGACCATCCTGCGCGACCTGCGGCCCGACCGGCTGATGTACTGATCGGAGCGGAAAGATGAAGATCAATCTCGCCCGTCACGCCTTTGGTGTGATCGTGATCGTCGCGATCGTCGCGACGGCTTTCCGTGTCATCACGGCACCGGACCGGGTGCGCGAGCGCATGAAGACCGCCCAGGCGGTGTGTGTCGCCTCGGGTGGGGAATGGGTGACGGTGGAGCGAGAGACCCGTTGCGTGAAGGGCACGCAGACGGCGGCACCCTGAGCCTCAGCGCCGTTGGCGCGCTGATTCGTAAAGGCACACCGCGGCGGCCGCTGCCACGTTGAGCGATTCTTCGCCTCCGGGCTGAGGAATGCGCAAGGCATGCGTACAACGGGCCTGCAAGCCGGGGGAGATGCCCTGCCCTTCGTGGCCGAGCACCCAGGCGCAGGGCCACGGAAGCTTGATCTCGTCGATGGCCGCGGCAGCGTGTGAGCTGGTCGCGAGCAGGGGGAGGTCGAGCGCGTCGAGCGCCTCTTCGTTCAAACCCTCGACCAGCCTCAGGCCGAAATGCGCGCCCATGCCGGCCCGCAACACCTTCGGCGACCAGAGCGCGGCCGTGCCCTTGAGCGCGAGCACCTGGCCGAAACCGAAGGCCGCCGCGCTGCGCAGGATGGTGCCGACGTTGCCGGCGTCCTGCAGGCGGTCGAGCACCACGCTGGCGAGCCGCGCTTCGGGCAGCGGCACGGTGGCCCAGGGCACGACGAAAGCCAGCGGCGCAGCCGACTCCAGCGTGCCCAGACCCTTCATCAGTGCTTCGGGCAGCAAGGCCACGGCCTCAGCCTGCTGGGCCAGCGCACGCAGTGGCGGCAACTCCCACGCCGCTTCGGTGATCAGCGCCTGCGGCACTGTTCCACCGCGCTGCAACCACACCTGGCAGAGGTGCTCGCCTTCGAGCCACACCTCGCCGTGTTTGCGGTAACCGGCCGGGTCGGCGACGAGCTTGCGCAGGCGCACGAGCAGCGGGTTGTCGCGCGAGCCGATGGCCTTGACGGTGGCCATGTCAGCGCTCCAGCACGGCGCGTACCGGCGCGAACGAACGGCGGTGGTGGACGCAGGCACCGTGCTCGCGCAAAGCCGCCAGGTGCGCGGCGGTCGGGTAGCCCTTGTGCAAATCGAAACCGTAGAGCGGGTGCAAGGCATGCAACTCCAGGCACAGCCGATCGCGCTGTACCTTGGCGAGGATCGACGCGGCCGAGATCGCCTTGACCTTGGCGTCGCCCTTCACGATCGCTTCAGCCGCGACGCGCAGCACCGGCAGGCGGTTGCCGTCGACCAGCACCTTGGCGGGTTTCAGGCGCAGGCCCTCGACAGCGCGGCGCATCGCCAGCAGCGTGGCTTGCAGAATGTTGAGCGCATCGATCTCCTCGACCGAAGCCTGCGCAATCGAGCAGCACAGCGCCTTCGCGCGAATCTCGTCGAACAGGCGCTCGCGGGTACGCGGGCCCAACTTCTTCGAATCGTTCAGGCCCTTGATCGGATTCAGCTCATCGAGGATCACCGCCGCCGCGACCACCGGCCCGGCCAACGGCCCGCGGCCCGCTTCATCGACACCGGCGATGAGGCCCGGCGCATCGAAGCTCAGCGCCAGCTGGTCAGCGAGCCAGGATTTTTTCGATGGCATCGGTGGCTGTCTTCGCGGTGTTGCAGCGCAGCTCGAGGTGCAGGGCTTCGAACTTCACTTGCAATTCGGCACAGCGCTGCGGGTCGTCGAGCCAGGCCATCGCCGCATGCGCCAGACGCTCGGGCGTCGCGTCACCCTGGATCAATTCGGGCACCGCAAAATCGCGCAGCAGGATGTTCGGCAGGCCGACCCAGGGCTGGTACTTCATGCGCTTCATCATCTGCCAGCTCAGCGCATGCATGGCGTAAGCAATCACCATCGGGCGCTTGAACAGCGCGGCTTCGAGCGTGGCGGTGCCGCTCGCAATCAAGGTCACGTCGCAGGCGGCCAGCGCTTCGTGCGACTGGCCGTCGAGCAGTTCCAGAGGCACGTTGCCCGCATGCTGCCGGCGCAGCGGCTCGACCAGGTGGCGCAGGCCCGGCACCACCGGCAGCACGAAGCGCAGGCCGGGGCGCATCTTGTGCATCAAGGCCGCAGCAGCCAGCAGGCGCGGTGCGATGTACTGCACTTCGGAGCGCCGGCTGCCGGGCAGGATCGCGACCACGCTGGCGTCCTCGGGCAGGCCCAGGGTGACGCGACTCGCTGCACGCGGCACCTGAAACGGAATCGCATCGGCCAGCGGATGGCCCACGTAGGTGGCGGGGATGCCCTGCTTCGCGTAGATCGGCGGCTCGAAGGGGAAGATGCACAGCACCTCATCGACCGCGTGGCGGATCTTCTCGATGCGCTTGCCGCGCCAGGCCCAGATCGACGGGCTGACGAAGTGGATGGTCTTGATGCCCTGCGCCTTCAGCTTCGCTTCGAGGTCGAGGTTGAAGTCGGGTGCATCGACGCCGATGAAGGCATCGGGCTTGTCGGCCAGCAGCCGGTCGGCGAGCTGGTTGCGGATGGCAGCGATCTCGCGGTAGTGGCTCAGCACCTCGACATAACCGCGCACCGCAAGCTTGTCGTGTGGCCACCAGGCCTCGAAGCCTTGCGCGGCCATCTTCGGACCGCCGATACCTTGCGCCTTGAGTTGCGGCCAACGCGCGTTCAGGCCGGTCATCAAGAGGCCAGCCAGCAGATCACCCGAGGCTTCGCCTGCCACCATCGCCAGGCGAGGAGCCGTGGGGTCCATGGCGTCGGCGCTCTAGCGCGCGATGCCGCGCGTGGCGCTGGCGAGGAAGGTGTCCATCATCGCCACGTCGTCGGCGGCCAGCGGCGTCGCTTCGGCCAGCGCGGCGATGTCGGCCTTGGCCTGCTCGAAGGTGAGGCCCGAGCGGTACAGCAAGCGGTGCATCTGCTTGACCGCCGCGATGCGCTCCGGCCCGAAACCCCGCCGGCGCAGGCCTTCGATGTTGAAGCCTCGCACCGCCAGCGGGTTGCCGTCGACCATCATGAAAGGCGGCACGTCCTGCGAGATCGCACTCGCGAAACCCGCCATCGCGTGAGCGCCGATCTTCACGAACTGGTGCACGCCGGTGAGGCCGCCGATGATGACCCAATCGCCAGCGCCACGCGCGGCATCGCGCGCTAGAGCGCCGACGCCATGGACCCCACGGCTCCTCGCCTGGCGATGGTGGCAGGCGAAGCCTCGGGTGATCTGCTGGCTGGCCTCTTGAT
>JANYJL010000245.1 GCA_025361845.1 Rhizobacter sp. | reverse complement strand
CGGATCATCGAATCGGCCACCGTCAGCGCGTAGACGAAACCCGAGCAGACGGCTTGCACGTCGAAAGCCGCGCAGCCATGCACACCGAGCTTGCGCTGCACGATGCAGGCCGTCGACGGGAACACCATGTCGGGTGTCGAGGTGGCGACGATGATGAGGTCGATGTCGGCCACGTCGCAATCGGCCGCTTCGAGCGCCTGGCGAGCCGCTGCGACAGCGAGGTCGCTGCACGGCACATCAGGCGCGGCGAAATGGCGCGCCTTGATGCCGGTGCGCTCGATGATCCACTGGTCGGACGTCTCGATGCCGTCCTTCGCGAGCTGCGTGGCGAGGTCGGCATTCGTGAGCCGCAAGGGCGGCAGGTAGCTGCCGGTGCCGGCGATGCGCGAGTGGCGGGGCGGGTTGGAGGTCATGCAGAAAACACCGAGTCGGGCGCAGCGGACTCCAAGGGGCTCGCGACCGCAGGCATGGCCGCGAAGGTTTCCAGAATCTTGTCGTGAACCCGGTCCAGCAGGCGGTTTCGCGCCGCATCATAAGCCCGATTCAAGGCCTGCTCGAAGGCGAACGCATCGGCCGAGCCATGGCTCTTGAAGACCAGGCCGCGCAGCCCCAGCAAGGCCGCACCGTTGTAGCGGCGGTGGTCGACACGCGCCTTGAAATGGTTCAGTACCGGCAATGCGATCAGCGCCGCGAACTTGGCGTACGCGTTGCGCGTGAACTCCTGGCGGATGAAGCTCGACAGCATCGACGCCAGGCCCTCGGCCGTCTTCAACGCAACGTTGCCGACGAAGCCGTCGCAGACGACGATGTCGGTCGTGCCCTTGAAGATGTCGTTGCCTTCGACATTGCCCTGGAAATTGATCATGCCGCTGGCCGCCGCGGCGCGCAGCAGTTCGCCGGCCTGCTTGATGGTTTCGCTGCCCTTGATCGCTTCTTCGCCGATGTTGAGCAGGCCCACGCTCGGGTTGTCCTTGCCCTCGACGGCCGCGACCAGCGCACTGCCCATCACGGCAAACTGAAGCAGGTGCTCGGCCGTGCAATCGACATTCGCGCCGAGGTCGAGCACGGTGGTGTAGCCATCGAGCTGATTCGGCATCACGGTGGCGATCGCCGGGCGGCTGATGCCATCGAGCGTCTTCAGCACGTAGCGTGAGACCGCCATCAGCGCGCCGGTATTGCCGGCCGACACGCAAGCCTGCGCAGCCGAAACGCCCGATGCGTCAGGCTTCACCTGCGTGACGGCAATGCGCAGCGAGGAGTTCTTCTTCTTGCGGAGCGCGATCTCGATCGCGTCGTCCATCTCGACCACTTCCGTGGCCGGGACGATGCGGCAACGCGCCCAGCCCGCGGCCTCCACCAGCGCTTCAGGGCGGCCGACGAGGATCAGCTCAGCTTGCGGATGGGCGGCCAGAAAAGCCTTGCACGCCGGGAGAGTGACCGACGGCCCGTGGTCGCCGCCCATGCAATCGACGGACAGGCGCACCACTGAATTCGCGCTCGCCGGCTGCTGGGACATGGACGAACCGGGTGAGGTCAGGCCAACCCGAGCCGCAGGCGCATCACGGTGCAGCCGGCTCGGGTCGACACCGAGAGGTTTTAGGCGTCTGCCTTGGTCTTCAGCACCTTGCGCCCACGGTAGAAACCGGTGGGGCTGATGTGGTGGCGAAGGTGCGTCTCACCCGTGGTGGGTTCGATCGCGATGCCGGGCGCAGCCACGGCGTTGTGGGCACGGTGCATGCCACGCTTGGAAGGTGACTTCTTGTTTTGTTGAACGGCCATGGGATTCTCCTGGAGCCCGCGGACCCGGGCTCTGAAAGGGCCGGGGCAAGGCGCGATGACGAAATTGCGTGCGCCTGCGGGAAAGCCTGCGATTCTAACATTGCGGCGCCAGTTTGGGCCAAGTGGCCCTTGCCAGATCAGTTCGGCGGGCCGCGCTTGAGGGCGGCGAGCGCCGCAAACGGGTTCGGTTTATCGCCAGCCAGCTCGGGCGTGTCGGCCAGGGGCAGCGGCTCGGGGCAAACCGCGTGGCGCGGCACCAGGGGCAGCGCGAGCAGCAGCTCGTCTTCGATCAGCTCGCGCAAATCGAGCGCGCGGGTCAGCGCCAGCACGTCATCTTCGCTGTCGGCATCGAGCTGCGCAGCGGCATCTTCGCCATGCACGAACAGGAAGCTGCGCTCGACCGCGAGCTGCTCGACGACCGGGCCGAGGCAGCGCTGGCATTCGAGCACCATGCCGGCCGAGGCCTTGACGTGCAGCCAGGGCTGCCCTTCGCCGCCGCTGACACGCCGCAACTCGCCGCGGGCCTGCCAGGCCACCGCATCGCCTTCACCGGGGTAGGTTTCGGTAACCGCGGCATCGTGCAAACGAACCAGGGCCTGCAGGGGCCAATGGCCTTCGAGTTGCCCAGCTTCCTTGGCAAAGGCCACCACGTCGAGGCGGAGAGGGTCGAAATCACGCACAGTCATAAGGAGAAGTGTACGAGCCGCGAATGGGAGAATCCCGCGCATGACGACGGCCCGCCCCACCCTGATCCTCGCCTCCACCTCGCGCTACCGCCGCGAGTTGCTGGAGCGGCTGCGCCTGCCTTTCCAGATCGAGTCGCCGGAGGTGGACGAAACGCCGTTGCCGGGTGAACGCCCTGCGGATCTGGCGCAGCGCCTGGCGCTGGCCAAGGCCCGCGCCGTCTCGGCGAAGCACCACGATGCGGTCGTCATCGGCTCCGACCAGGTTGCCGACCTCGACGGCTTGCCGATCGGCAAACCTGGCACGCATGAACGTGCGGTCGAACAACTGCGCGCGATGAGCGGGCGGAGCGTCATCTTCCAGACCGCCGTCGCCGTGGTGTGCGAGGCCAGCGGCTTTGCTGGCGCTGCGCTGGTGCCGGTGACGGTGCGGTTTCGAAGCTTGGGTGAGGCCGAGATCGAACATTACCTGCGTACCGAACAGCCCTACGACTGCGCCGGCAGCGCGAAATCCGAAACCCTCGGCATCGCCCTGCTCGACGCGATCGAGTCAGACGACCCGAGCGCCCTGGTCGGCCTTCCGTTGATCCGCACCTGCGCGCTGCTGCGCCAGGCCGGTATCGACCCGCTCGTGCCATGACGAGCCCGCGCGGCAAGCTCTACCTCGTGCCGAATACGCTGGACTTCGGCTGCGCGCTGGGCAGCGAGCCCGATCTGCAAGACGTGCTGCCGCTCGGCGTGATCCGCATCGCGGCGCGGCTCGGCCATTGGGTCGCCGAAAACGCCAAGACGACACGCGCCTTCCTGAAGCGCGTGGATGCGGTGGTGCCGCTGGCGCAGCCGGTGCAGGCACTGTCGATCGTCGAACTGCCGCGGGCGCAGAAGGGCGCTCAGAAGGTGGCACCGCCGAACCTCGCCCCGCTGCTCGCCGCCGCGCTACAAGGCCACGACATCGGTTTGATTTCGGAAGCCGGCCTGCCGGCGGTTGCCGACCCAGGCGCGGCTTTGGTGCAGGCCGCGCATGAACTCGGCATCGAGGTCGTCGCCCTGCCCGGCCCGAGTTCGCTGCTGCTCGCACTCGCTGCGAGTGGCCTGCACGGGCAGAGCTTCGCTTTCATCGGCTACCTGCCGGTGGATGCGGCCGAGCGCAGCGCGCGCATCCGCGAACTGGAAGCACTGTCGCGGCGCCACGGGCACACGCAGTTGATGATCGAAACGCCCTACCGCAACGAGGCGCTGCTCGCCGCGCTGCTGGCGACGCTGAATGACGCAACGAAACTGTCCGTGAGTTGCGGCCTCACGCTGGCCAACGGCTTCACGCGCAGCGGCAGCGTGGCGCAGTGGAAAGCAAAGCCATCCGGCTTACCAGCCGATGTGCCCGCAGTGTTTTCGCTGCTGGTAACCTGACGCGGCTACCTCGGCTCAGGCCGAGCCTTCTTCTTCCAGAATCTTCGCGCCGAACAGCGCAGCCACGCGCTTCTTGGGCTTGATGTTGGGCGACACGCCGCGCGGCGCGGCGGGCGTCTTGCTCTCCCAGGCCGGCTCGGCGGCACCCGCGCTGGCTTCGTACGGGCGATCGAAGAACGGGTCGTGCGACGCAGCGCGCGGCGCAGCGTAGTTGCTGCGCGGCGCCGCAGCGGGCGTCGTCGTCGCCGCGCGCGGCGCACGATCTTCGTCGCCGTCATGGCGTTCGCGTTCACGGAACTCGCGCCGCGGCGGCACCGCATCGTCCAGTTCCAGCGGTTCGAGTTCGATCTTCTTCTTGATGAGCTTTTCGATGTCGCCGATCAGCCGCGCATCGTCACGCGAGACCAGGGTCACCGCCAGGCCCGACGCCCCCGCACGGCCGGTGCGGCCGATGCGGTGGATGTAGTCCTCGGCATTGAAGGGCACATCGAAATTGAACACCCCCGGCAGGTCGGCGATGTCGAGGCCACGTGCCGCCACGTCGGTGGCAACCAGCACATCGACTTCACCGCGCTTGAAGGCGTCGAGTGCTTTCAGGCGCTCGTCCTGCGACTTGTCGCCGTGCAGCGCATTGGTGCGCAGGCCGTCGCGTTCGAAGGAGCGCGCCAGCCGCGCGCAGCCCAGCTTCGAGTTGACGAACACCAGTGCCTGCGTGAGCGCACGTTCCTTGATCAGCTTGAGCACGGCACGGCGTTTGTCGTCGGTGGCGACGCTGTAGAAGCGCTGCTCCACGTTCGTGGCGGTGGCGTTCGGGCGCGCCACCTCGACGAGCACCGGGTCTTGCAGATAACTCTCCGCCAGACGCTTGATTTCGGGCGAGAACGTGGCCGAGAACAGCAGCGTCTGGCGCGTCTTGGGCAGGTAGCTCAGGATGCGCTGCAGGTCGGGCAGGAAGCCGATGTCGAGCATGCGGTCGGCTTCGTCGAGCACCACGTACTCGACCTGGTTCAAGACGCAGTTCTTCGCTTCGATGTGGTCGAGCAGCCGGCCCGGCGTGGCGATCAGCACCTCGACGCCGGTCTTCAGCTCGGCCGTCTGCGGCTTCATGTCGATGCCGCCGAACACCACCATTGCGCGGAGCTTGGTGTGCTTCGAATAGGCCTTCACGTTGTTGGCGACCTGATCGGCCAGCTCGCGCGTTGGCGCCAGCACCAAGGCGCGCACCGGGTGGCGCGCCGGCGACATGCTGGCGTTTTCATGCGCGAGCATCTTTTGCAGCAGCGGGATCGAGAAGGCGGCGGTCTTGCCGGTGCCGGTTTGCGCGGCGCCCATCACGTCGCGGCCGGCCAGTACGATCGGAATCGCCTTCGCCTGGATCGGCGTCATCACCATGTAACCCTGGTCGGCGACGGCGCGCAGCAGCTTCGGGTCGAGTGGCAGGGTGTCGAATCTGGCGGGGGCTGCGGGCACCTCGGCAGGGGTGGCCTGCGTGTCGGTTTCGTCGTGGGCGTCGTGACCGGCAGCGCTTGTGGCATTGCTGTCGTCGATGCGGGTGTCAAGTTCGGGGGTGTTTTCGATCATCCTTCGATTATCGCCTGTGCGGCCCGCCGGCGCAGGAAGTGCCCTATCCGTCGCCTAGAATCGCAAGCTTTGCGCCCACAGCCTTCATGATTCTTGTCACAGGCGGCGCCGGCTTCATCGGCGCGAACTTCATCATCGACTGGCTCGCCGCGAGCGACGAGCCCGTGCTGAATCTCGACGCCCTGACCTACGCCGGCAACCTGGAAAGCCTGGCCACGCTGGCCGGCGACAAACGCCATGTGTTCGTGCAAGGCGACATCGGCGACCGCGCCCTGCTCGACCGCCTGCTCGCCGAGCACCAACCCCGCGCCATCGTCCACTTCGCGGCCGAAAGCCATGTGGACCGCAGCATCCACGGCCCGGGCGCCTTCATCCACACGAATGTTCAGGGCACGTTCACCCTGCTGGAAGCGGTGCGCGGCTACTGGTCGGCGCTGGAAGGCGAGCGCCGCAGCGGATTCCGCTTCCACCATGTCTCGACCGACGAGGTCTACGGCTCGCTCGGCCCGGGCGATGCCGCCTTCACCGAAACCCACGCCTTCGAACCGAACAGCCCCTACTCGGCCAGCAAGGCTGCGAGCGACCACCTGGTGCGCGCCTGGCACCACACCTACGGCCTGCCGGTGCTGACGACGAACTGCTCGAACAACTACGGGCCCTTCCATTTCCCGGAGAAGCTCATCCCGCTGATGATCGTCAACGGGCTCGCCGGCAAGCCGCTGCCGGTGTACGGCGACGGCCAGCAGGTGCGTGACTGGCTCTACGTGAAAGACCACACCAGCGCGATCCGCACGGTGTTGGCCGGCGGGCGTGTCGGCGAGACTTACAACGTCGGCGGCTGGAACGAGAAGCCGAACATCGAGATCGTGCACAGCGTCTGCGCCCTGCTGGACGAGATGAAGCCCGACGCCGCCGGCCCCTACGCCCGCCTCATCACCCACGTGACCGACCGGCCCGGCCACGACCGCCGCTACGCGGTGGACGCCCGCAAGCTCGAACGCGAACTCGGCTGGCGCCCGGCCGAGACCTTCGACAGCGGCATCCGCAATACGGTGCGCTGGTACCTCGACCACGCCGACTGGGTGGCGCACGTGCAAAGCGGCGCCTACCGCGACTGGGTTTCCACGAACTACGTGCAGCGCAGCGCGACATGAAGTTGCTGCTGCTGGGCAAGAACGGGCAGGTTGGCTGGGAGTTGCAGCGCGCGCTGGCGCCGTTGGGGGACGTGATCGCGCTGGGATCGGCCGAGGCCGACTTCGCGCAGCCGGAATCACTCGTCGCGGTCCTGCGCAGCGTGGCCCCCGACATCATCGTCAATGCCGCAGCCCACACCGCCGTCGACCGGGCAGAGAGCGAACCCGAACGCGCCCACGCGATCAATGCCGAATCGCCCGCCGTGCTGGCGCGCGAGGCCGCGGCGCGCGGCGCCTGGCTGCTGCACTTCAGCACCGACTACGTGTTCGACGGCAGCGGCACCACGCCCTGGCTTGAGGACGCAGCGACCAGCCCGCTCTCCGTCTACGGCCGCAGCAAACTCGCCGGCGAAGACGCGATCCGCGCCAGCGGCTGCAAGCACCTGATCCTGCGCACGAGTTGGGTCTACGCCGCGCGCGGCGGCAACTTCGCCAAGACCATGCTGCGGCTGGCCCGCGAGCGCGACAAGCTCAGCGTCGTCAGCGACCAGATCGGCGCACCCACCGGCGCCGAGCTGCTCGCCGACATCAGCGCGCACGCGCTGCGCACGGCGTTGACACAAGCGCAGGTCAGCGGCACCTACCACGCCGCAGCTGCCGGCGAGACGAGCTGGCACGGCTATGCGCGGCACGTGATCGCCTTCGCGCGCGCCGCCGGCCAGCCGATCAAGGTGGCCGACGATGCCATCGCGCCCGTGCCCACCAGCGCCTTCCCCACCCCCGCGCGGCGGCCGGCCAACTCGCGCCTGGACACGCGCAAGCTCCGCGAAACCTTCGGCCTCGCCCTGCCCGCCTGGCAAAGCGGTGTGGAACGCATGCTGACCGAAGCGCTGGCCTGATCCGCCGCCCTGACCCAGGACACGATTCGACATGAACACAGCACGCAAGGGCATCATCCTCGCCGGGGGCTCGGGCACCCGGCTGCACCCGGCCACACTGGCGATGAGCAAACAGCTGCTGCCGGTCTATGACAAGCCGATGGTGTATTACCCGCTGTCCACGCTGATGCTCGCCGGCATCCGGGAGATCCTGCTGATCAGCACGCCGATCGACACACCACGCTTCGAGGCGCTGCTGGGCGATGGCAGCCAATGGGGCATCGACATCCGCTACTGCGTGCAGCCGAGCCCGGACGGCCTGGCGCAGGCTTTCATCCTCGGCAAGGATTTTGTCGGCGGCAAGCCGAGTGCGCTGGTGCTCGGCGACAACCTCTTCTACGGCCACGACTTCCAGCGCTTGCTGCACCAGGCCGCGGACCAGCCCGTCGGCGCTTCGGTGTTCGCTTATCACGTGACCGACCCCGAGCGTTACGGTGTGGTCGCGTTCGATGCCGCCAAGCGCGCGCTCAGCATCGAAGAAAAGCCCAAGGCGCCGAAAAGCAACTACGCCGTCACCGGCCTGTATTTCTACGACGAGCAGGTGTGTGATATCGCCGCCAGCATCCAGCCCTCGCCGCGCGGCGAACTCGAGATCACCGACGTCAACGCGCGCTATCTGGCGCAAGGCCAGCTGCAGGTCGAAATCATGGGCCGCGGCTACGCCTGGCTCGACACCGGCACGCACGACAGCCTGCTCGAAGCCGGCCAGTTCATCGCCACGCTCGAGAAGCGGCAGGGGCTCAAGGTGGCATGCCCCGAAGAGATCGCGTACCGCTCGGGTTGGATCAAGGCAGACCGGCTCGAAGCACTCGCGCAACCCATGCTCAAGAACGGCTACGGCCAGTACCTGATCAAGGTGCTGAAAGACCAAGTCTACTGACGTGAAACCCTCACGCTTGCTTCGCTCGCGGCCCGAATGGGGCGCTCAGGACCCTCGGAACGGCCGGGTGGCACTGATTTGATATCATGATATCGCTCATCCGTTCAACCCACCAAGCGAGGTGCTCGATGGCTCAAGTCGTTGTTCGCAATATCGATGACGATGTCAAGGCGCGCCTGAAGCATCGCGCCGCCCAGCATGGCTGGAGCATGGAAGAAGAAGTCCGGCAGATCCTGCGCAAGGCCGTCGCCGAGACCGGGCAGCCACCCGTCAAGATCGGCTCGCGCATGGCTGCGCGCTTTGCGGGAGCCGGCCTGTCGAGCGACTTGCCGCAGCTTGAGGGCGAAGCGGTGTTGCCCATGGATTTCGGCAGGTGATCGTTCTGGACACGAATGTCCTCTCGGCGTTGATGCAGCAGCAGCCAGACGCCCAGGTTGTGGCGTGGCTCGACAACCAGGACGCAGGATCGATCTGGATCAGCAGCATCACCTTGTTCGAAGCGCGTTACGGGCTGGCGTTGCTGCCGCCGGGCCGGCGCAAAACTTCGCTGCAAGAGCGCTTTGATCAACTCGTGCAAGAGGACCTCGAAAACCGCGTGCTCGGCTTCGATGCCGAGGCCGCCAAGCAGAGCGCCCGGCTGGCGGCCGAACGCAAGGCACGCGGTCGCCCGGTGGACATGCGCGACACCTTCATTGCCGGCATCGCCCTGGCCAAACGCGCCTCGCTGGCCACCCGCAACACCCGGCACTTCGACGACCTGTCCGTCCCCGTGATCAACCCCTGGGGAGAGGGTCAATGACAAGCCTGCGCTGCCATCACGATTCGCGGATTTGCCGACCATGAAAGTGACCGCTACCGCCATTCACGACGTGCTGATCCTCGAACCCAAGGTGTTCGGCGATGCCCGCGGCTTCTTCATGGAAAGCTTCAACCAGCAGGCCTTCGACGAAGCCGTCGGCCACGCCGTCTGCTTCGTGCAAGACAACCATTCGCGCTCGGCCAAGGGCGTGCTGCGCGGCCTGCACTGGCAACTGCCGCCGCATGCGCAAGGCAAGCTGGTGCGCGTGACCCAAGGCGCGGTGTTCGATGTGGCGGTCGATGTGCGCCCCGGCAGTGCCACGTTCGGCCGCTGGGTCGGCGTGGAACTCAGCGGCGAGAACCACAAGCAGATGTGGATCCCGGCTGGCCTGGCGCATGGCTTCCTGGTGCTCAGCGAGAGCGCCGACTTCCTCTACAAGACCACCGACTACTATGCGCCGAAGGCCGAGTGCAGCCTGCACTGGGCCGACCCGGACCTGGCCATCGCCTGGCCCGACATCGGCCTGGCGCCAACGCTGTCGGCGAAGGACGCGGCGGCGCCCAGCCTGGCTCAGTTGCCGGCCGCTCCGTGAAGCCGCTGCGCAGCACCCCCACACCCGCGACTGCCTCCTGGAACCCGACACCGTGAACACCGACGCCAAGATTTTCATCACGGGCCACCGCGGCATGGTCGGCAGCGCCATCGTGCGCCGCCTTCAGGCTGGTGGTTACACCGAACTCTTGACGCGCACCCATGCCGAACTCGACCTGCTCGACCAGCGTGCCGTGCACGACTTCCTGGCGCATGAAAAGCCCGACTACCTGTTCATCGCCGCGGCCAAGGTGGGTGGCATCCAGGCGAACAACCAGTACCGCGCCGATTTCCTGTACCAGAACCTGCTGATCGAAGCGAACCTGATCCACGGTGCGCACCTGGCCGGCGTGCAACGGCTGATGTTCCTGGGCTCGAGCTGCATCTACCCGCGCGATTGCCCGCAGCCCATCAAGGAAGAGTACCTGCTCACCGGCCCGCTGGAGCCGACCAACGAGCCCTATGCCATCGCCAAGATCGCCGGCATCAAGCTCGCCGAGAACTACAACCGCCAGCACGGCCGCCAGTACGTGAGCGCGATGCCCACCAACCTGTACGGCCCGAACGACAACTACGACCTCGCCAACAGCCACGTGCTGCCGGCGCTGATCCGCAAGGCGCACGAAGCGAAGGCCCGTGGCGATGCCGAATACGTCGTCTGGGGCAGCGGCGCACCGCGGCGCGAGTTTTTGTACGTGGACGACCTCGCCGACGCCTGCGTGCACCTGATGGAAAGCGGCTACGACGGCCCGCTGGTCAACATCGGCACCGGCATCGACGTGACGATCCGCGAACTGGCCGACACCGTGATGCAGGTGGTCGGCTTCGAAGGCAAGATCGTCTTCGACAGCAGCAAGCCCGATGGCACCCCACGCAAGCTGCTCGACGTGAGCCGGCTCGCGGCACTCGGCTGGCGTGCACGCGTGGCGCTGCGCGACGGTATTCAGGCCGCCTACGAAGCTGCGCCGTTTCACGCGCCCCGTGTTTGACGCTGCCCCGATGGCCGCCCTACTTCAAGAATTGAATCGACCCACATGACCCAAGCCAAAGTTGCATTGATCACCGGCGTGACGGGCCAGGACGGCGCGTACCTGTCCGAGTTGCTGCTCAAGAAGGGCTACGAGGTGCACGGCATCAAGCGCCGCGCCAGCCTGTTCAACACCGACCGCATCGACCACCTGTACCAGGACCCGCACGTCGATCACCAGCGCTTCAAGCTGCACTACGGCGACCTGTCCGACAGCACCAACCTGATCCGCATCGTGCAGCAGGTGCAGCCCGACGAGATCTACAACCTCGGCGCCATGAGCCACGTGGCCGTGAGCTTCGAGACGCCCGAGTACACCGCCAACGCCGACGGCATCGGCACCTTGCGCCTGCTCGAAGCCATCCGCATCCTCGGGCTGGAGAAGAAGACCCGCTTCTACCAGGCCAGCACCAGCGAGCTCTACGGCCTGGTGCAGGAAATTCCGCAGAAAGAGACCACACCTTTCTACCCGCGCAGCCCCTACGCGGTGGCCAAGATGTACGCCTACTGGATTACCGTGAACTACCGCGAGGCTTACGGCATGTACGCCTGCAACGGCATCCTCTTCAACCACGAAAGCCCGCTGCGTGGCGAGACGTTCGTGACGCGCAAGATCACCCGTGCCATCGCCCGCATCGCCCTGGGCCTGCAAGACTGCCTCTACCTCGGCAACCTGAGCGCGCTGCGCGACTGGGGCCATGCGAAGGACTATGTCGAGATGCAGTGGCTGATGCTTCAGCAAGAACAGCCCGAAGACTTCGTCATCGCGACAGGCGTGCAGTACAGCGTGCGGCAGTTCGTCGAGTTCGCCGCGCGTGAACTGGGCATCACGCTGCGCTTCAGCGGGGAAGGCGAGGCCGAGGTGGGTGCGGTCGCGAAGGTCGAAGGCAACAAGGCCAAGTGCAAGGTCGGCGACGCGATCGTCAAGGTCGATCCGCGCTACTTCCGGCCCACCGAAGTGGAAACCTTGCTGGGCGACCCGAGCAAGGCCGAGGCCAAGCTGGGCTGGGTGCCGAAGATCACGCTGCCCGAGCTGGTCAAGGAAATGGTCGAGTCTGACTACAGCGCGGCGCGGCGGGACAGCTTGGTCAAGCTGGCGGGGTTTCAGGCTTACGACTACAACGAGTAGGCATGCGATGGCCGATCACGCCCTGGCCCGCTGACCCCCGCCGCACGACGACTCCTTCGAATTTCAATCCACCATGAACCAGCCCTGCATTGATCTCGTCGCCGGCGCCCGGCCGAACTTCATGAAAATCGCCCCCATCATTCGCGCGCTGCGCGAAGACGGGCGGCTGCGCTGGCGCCTGGTGCACACCGGCCAGCACTACGACCGCGACATGAACGACGTGTTCTTCGAGGAACTGGGCATCCCGACGCCCGACGTGCGCCTGGGCGCCGGCGGTGGCAGCCACGCTGCGCAGACCGCCAAGATCATGACGGCCTACGAAGAGCTCTGCCAACACGACCGGCCCGACGCGGTGGTGGTGGTCGGTGACGTCAACTCCACGCTCGCCTGCTCCATCGTCGCCAAAAAGCTGTGCATCCCGGTGGCCCATGTGGAGGCCGGCCTGCGCAGCGGCGACATGTCGATGCCCGAGGAGATCAACCGCCTGGTCACCGACGCCATTTCCGACTGGTTCTTCGTCACCGAGCCGAGCGGCGCGCAGCACCTGCTGCGCGAGGGCAAGGACGCGGCACGGGTGCACGACGTGGGCCACGTGATGGCCGACAACGTGCTGTTCCAGGCAAGCAAGCTCGCTGCCATGGGCGACACCTCAGGCTACGAGACCGATGCGTTCAAGCGGCGCCACGCGCGCTACGGTGTATTGACACTGCACCGCCCCTCCAACGTCGACAGCGCGGAGGGCCTGGCGCGCCTGGCTGCCTCGCTCGTGCCGATCTCGCAGAAGCTGCCGCTCGCCTTCCCGGTGCACCCGCGCACCCGTGCCAACCTCGAAAAGTTCGGCATCGACCTCGGGCCCGCCATCGAGCTGATGCCGCCGCAGGCCTACATGTCGTTTTTGCACCTGTGGAAGGACGCCGTAGTGGTGCTCACCGACAGCGGCGGCCTGCAAGAAGAGACCACCGTGCTCGGCGTGCCCTGCGTGACGTTGCGCGAGAACACTGAGCGCCCCATCACCGTCGACGAGGGCAGCAACGAGCTGGCTGGCACCGAGCCGCAGCGTGTGATCGAACTTGCGATGGCCGCCATCGAAGGCCGATGCAAACACGGGCGCCGACCGGCCTTGTGGGATGGCCAGGCGGCGCGGCGCATTGTGGCGGTGCTGGCGCAAGCTTTGGCACGGCCCTGACCCGTCCGGGCGGGGCCCGCGGCACGACTACAATCCGTTGTTCAGCGCATGAACAGAAGCCCCTTGGCCACCCCACCTGAACCCGACCCGATCGCGCACCTGCACCTGATGCGATTGCTGGAAGAGCACCCCGAATACACGCAGCGGCAGTTGTCGGAAGCGCTCGGCATGAGCCTCGGCAAGGCCCATTACCTTCTCAAGGCCTTACTGGGGCGCGGCCTCGTGAAGGCACAGAGCTTCCAGCGCAGTGAACACAAGTGGGGCTACCTGTATGTGCTGACGCCAGCTGGTGCGCGGCGCAAAGTCCAGTTGACCCGCGCCTTCCTCGTCCGCAAGGAGCGCCAGTATGAGCAGCTTCGCCACGAGATCGAGGCGCTGCGATCCGAGCTGACGAACCACACCGGTTGAACGAATTACGACCATGAAACTGGGCTACATCTGCACCAACTTCAACAACAGCGGCTTCACCGTTGACGCCGTGCGATCGCTGGTGGCCAGCGCGGGTACCGACCATGCGTTGCACGTCGTCGTCGTCGACAACCAGTCGGCGCCGGAACATGTCCAGACGCTGCATGACCTGGCCGCCGAGTTCCCGGCTGTCGTCGACTTGTTGTTGAACGACCAGAACGTCGGCTACTTCCCCGGGCTCAATTGCGGCATCCACCGCATGCGCGAGCGCTACCCCGAAGTACAGCACTTCGTGATCGGAAACAACGACCTGCTCTTTCCAACCGAGTTCTGTGCGAGCGTTAAACACAACCTCTCGGTGCTGGACCAGCATGCGGTGGTGTCGCCAGACATCATGACGCTGGACGGCGAACATCAGAACCCACACGTCATTCGCACAGTCAGCAAGACGCGCGAACTTGTCTATGACCTCTACTACTCCAACTACCTACTCGCCCAGACCATCTTATGGTTGGCACGCGTTTCGCGTTTGGCTACCGATCGTCGCGACGAGCAACAGCACCATGCCGCCCAGCCCATCTACCAAGGCCATGGCTCTTGCTATCTGATCGGCCCCAAGTTCTTCGACCATTTTCATGAACTTTGGGCGCCCACCTTTCTGATGGGTGAGGAATTCTTCCTGAGCAAGCAGCTGTCCGACCAGGGCATGCAGACTTGGTACGACCCAGCGATCAAGGTCACGCACTGCTACCACGGCAGCTTGCGAAGCCTGCCGAGCCGCAGGCTGTGGCAGCTCGCGTGCGAAGCGCACAAGGTGTACCGCCGATATGTGAAGGTGTTCGGTTGAGTCCGACGGGAGGCCCTAAGGCATGAACAAGCGAAAACCAATCTACGTCACCCAGCCATTTTTGCCGCCACTTGCAGAGTACGTTGGCTATCTGGAGCATATCTGGGACAGCAAAGTGCTAACCAACGGCGGGCCGCTGCACCAGCAACTCGAGGCGGCACTCTGCAATCACCTCGGTGTCGACCACATCGCTCTCTTCACCAACGGCACCATCGCGCTGGTCACCGCGCTGCAATCGCTGCGGGTCACGGGCGAGGTCATCACGACGCCCTACTCCTTCGTCGCAACCGCTCACTCGCTGCTGTGGAACGGCATCCGCCCGGTGTTCGTCGACATCGACCCCATGACGCTCAACATGGACCCGGCGCGGATCGAGGCTGCGATCACGACTCAAACCACGGCCATCATGCCGGTCCATTGCTACGGCCAGCCCTGCGACGTGGGTGCGATTCAGAGAATTGCCGACAACTACAACCTCAAAGTGATCTACGACGCAGCGCATGCCTTCGGCGTTGCTGCAAACGGATCGAGCGTGCTCAAACACGGGGACCTGTCAGCGCTCAGTTTCCATGCCACCAAAGTGTTCAACACCTTCGAGGGTGGCGCGATCGTCTGCCCCGATGCCAAGACCAAATTGCGCATCGACCAACTTAAAAACTTTGGTTTCGTCGACGAGACAACCGTGGTGGCGCCCGGAATCAATGGAAAGATGAGTGAGGTCAATGCCGCCATGGGCCTGCTTCAGCTGAAGTACCTGGATTCCGCGATCCAGCGCCGCGGCGAGATCGATGCGGCCTACCGCGATGCACTGCGGAGCGTGCGTGGCATCCATTGCGTCGAGCGAAATGGCGCGTCAACGGACAACTTCGCCTATTTCCCGGTTTTGGTAGGACCGGAGTACGGATCCAGCCGCGACGCGCTGTACGACAAGCTGAAGGCCCGAGGCATCCACGCGCGCCGCTACTTCCATCCGCTGATCTCGGACTTCCCGATGTACCGTGGCCTGCCATCCGCGCATCGCGAGAACCTCCCGGTCGCAACGCGGGTGGCGCAGCAAGTCCTGTGTCTGCCCATCTACCCAGCCCTGCTGCCCGAGGAGCAGCAGTCCGTCATCGACGCGATCAGGGGGCAGTGAACGTGGCGGTCCTGGATCGAAACGCAGTGGACGCGATCGGGTTCGCCTCGGTCGGCCTCAACGTGCAAATTTCCGACCGAGCCTCCTTCTACGGCGCCGCGCGCATCTCGATCGGCGACAACGTTCGGATCGACGACTTCTGCGTGCTTTCCGCAGGCGCGGGCGGGATCACGATCGGGAACCACATCCACGTGGCGGTCTACGCGTCGCTGATCGGTCGCGGTCGCATCACGCTGCAGGACTTTTGCAACATCTCCTCGCGCGTCTCGATCTATTCGAGCAGCGACGACTATTCCGGCGCAACGATGACCAACCCGACAGTGCCGGATGAGTTCACCGGCGTCGTGCACGCCGATGTGACGATCGGCCGTCACGTCATCGTCGGCAGTGGCAGCGTGGTGCTGCCCGGCGCGAACCTTGAAGAAGGGGCCGCAGTCGGGGCGCTGAGCCTGGTGCGCGGCGACTGCCGCACGTTTGGCATCTACGCCGGCACGCCTGCACGGTTCGTGCGCGAGCGCAGGCGCGACCTGCTTGATGCGGAACGTCGCTTGCTGGAACTGGAACGCGCACAGACCTGACGAGAAATGAGCTCCTTCCGCGCCAGCGTCGTCGCCAGTTACACCAGCCAGATCTACATCGCGCTGGTCGGCATCGTCATGATGCCGGCCTACCTGCGCCTGATGGGTGCCGAGGCGTATGGACTGGTGGGCTTCTTCACGATGCTTCAGGCCTGGTTCCAGTTGCTGGACTTCGGCCTCTCACCCACCCTTGCACGTGAGTGCGCGCGCTTCAGCGGTGGAGCAACCGACGGCCTGACGCTGCGACGGCTGGTACGCGCGCTGGAGTTCGTCTTCGTGGTGCTCGGCGGCGCCGCGGCGCTCGGCCTGACTGTCGGCTCGGATTGGATCGCAGTTCATTGGATCAAGGCGGCCTCCTTGTCGCCAGCGCAGATCGCGCTCGCAGTGCAACTGATGGCCGCCACCGTCGCGCTGCGCTGGATGTCGGGCCTGTACCGCGGTGCACTCGGCGGCCTCGAGCAACTCGTTTGGCTTGGTGCATTCAACGTCGCCGTTGCGACCGCGCGCTTCGTGCTGGTAGTTCCGCTACTGCAAATCGCCGGCGCGACACCGAAGGTGTTCTTCGTCTATCAGGTGCTCATTGCCACTGTCGAGGTGTCGGTCCTGTTGTGGCGCACCTATGCGCGACTGCCCCGCGTCGACAGTGGCGTCCGAGTCGGGTTGCGCCTGCCCGCGCTGCGCGACACGCTGAGGTTCTCGCTGAGCGTCGCTTTCACCGGTGCCGTCTGGGTGGCCGTCGCGCAGACCGACAAGCTGATCCTGTCAACGCTGCTGCCGCTGTCCGACTACGCCCACTTCACACTGGCCGTGCTCCTGGCAAGCGGCGTCACGGTCGTCAGTGGCCCGCTCAGTGTTGCCCTCCTTCCACGTCTGAGTCGATTGCACGCCCAGTCAGCCGGCACCGAAGCCATCGCGCTTTACCGCCAGGCGACCCAGGGAATGACCTTGACTGCCGTAGTCATTGCACTGGTGCTTGCAGTCGCGGCCGAACCCATCCTTTTTGCGTGGACTGGCGACCGCTCGCTGGCGCATGGCAGCGCGCCTCTGCTGCAACTCTACGCACTCGGGAACGGAATCCTCGCGCTCGCCGCGTTCCCCTACTACTTGCAATTTGCCAAAGGCGACGTCCGGCTGCACCTCGTCGGCAACGTGATCTTCCTCGTCGTCCTCGTCCCTGCCATCGTGCTGGCGACGTTGCGCCATGGCGCCGTTGGTGCGGGCTGGACCTGGTTGGCGGCGAATCTGCTGTACGGATTGTTGTGGGTGCCCTTGGTCCACAAAAAATTTGCGCCAGGCCTGCATCTGTCATGGCTGGCGCGTGACATTGGCGCCATCCTGGTACCGGCGGCCGTGGCCGCCGCATTGCTGACGGCCTGGACACCCTGGCCCAGCGGCAGGTTTGCTATTGCGGCGTTGGTCGCGCTTGTCACGCTAGGGGTGCTTGTCGCTGCGCTGCCGTTTTCTTCGCTCGTGCGCACAACGCTGACGCGCTGGCGCTCGCCTGCCTATCAACCTGGCGCCGGCACAGCCAAGTGAAGCCCGCAAAGCGACCCGACTTCCGAGTTCACCTGATGATCGGCTGGTGGCTGCTTTGGCTGGCCGTCTCGCAGACCACAGTTAACATCGCAGTACCGCCCTCGCCGATGGCGGTACTGCATTTCGTCTTGTTGCTCTCCGCATTTGCCGCAGGTTTCGCCTTCACGCGGTTGACGTATCGCGCACCCGCGTCGATCGGCCGAAACGGCATCGTCGCGCTGCCAGCCGGCACGAAGAAGCTCCAGTGGATCGTCTATGGCTTGGGCCTCCTCGCCACGCTCTTGCTGCTCGTCAGCCTGCAGCGCTCCGGCGCCTTCACGACAAGCTTCCTGGACTACTTCGCCAAGCTGCGCATGGATACACAGGAGGACGGAGCACTCACGGGCATCAAGACGCTGGACACTCTGAGTAAGCTGTTTGGCTTTCCCGTGAGTTACGGATTGATCCTCCTCATCCTCGCCTTCGGCGTGAGGTCATTCAGGTTGGGACTTGCGATCTGCGTGCTCAACTTCGGCCTGTTCTGCTACCTGTGGCAAGTCAACTATCCAATCATCCATCTCTTCTGGCTGACATTCTTCTACCTCGTCAGCCGCTTCGTCGATGGTGCGCCCATCGATCGCCGGGTGCTGACCGGCCTGGCGCTCGCATGCGGACTGCTGGTGTTGTCGGCGATGAATCGATTCGGCAGCGAGGACGATCAACTCTTCGGTGCCGTGCAGCACTATGTGGTGGGCTACCACCTGATCGGCTTCTCGTTTTACGACTTCCAGCTGGCCGATCCCAACAGCATCCTGCACACGCACAGCTTCGGCCGCTCCTCGCTCGGATTCCTCGACCAACTCGTGGAACACGCCTCCAGGGTGATCGGTGTCGACTACGTCGCGGCTAGCTCTGAGAACTCCAACTACAACGACACGGCGGTCTCGATCGGCGCCACGCAGGCACTGGAGTTCAACGCCTTCGGCACGCTGGCCTTCACGTTTTACCGTGACCTGGGTGTCATCGGCATCGCGCTCGGGGGCTTCCTGTACGGTGGGGCGATCGCCTACGGACTGCTCAACCTTCGCCGTAGCTGGATGGCCGCGGGCATGTTCTATCTGCTCGCTTCGACGTGGATGATGGGAATGATGGTGAGTCCTGTGGAACAGACCTACTTCTGGTTCTGCCTAGTCTTCCTGGCGGTGGTCGGCCTGGCGAGCCGCCGCTGGAGTATCTTCCCGCCGCCGCGCGGCCGAAGGGCACGGTTCCCTTCGGCCCTGCGCGGAGAAGCCCCAGTGCGCCAACACGCCATACCGATGGACAACGACGACTACCGCCCAATGCAGAGCGCCGACAAGAAGCACGCACATTCATGAGTCCGAATCGCCCCAAAGCAAGCGTCTGCATGATCGCCTACCAGCACGAGGCCTTTGTGACCCAGGCGATCGAGAGCGTTCTGAACCAGAAGGTCGACTTCGACCTGGAACTCGTGATCGGTGAGGACCATGGACCGGACGGCACACGCGCGATCTGCGAGAAGTACGCAGCACGGGATGCGCGCGTACGCCTCTTGCCCAGCAATCGGAACCACGGCGTGATGGCCAACTTCAGGCGCACGCTCGGGGCCTGCACCGGCGATTACGTCGCCGTGTGCGAAGGCGACGACTACTGGACCGACGATCAGAAGTTGCGCAAGCAGGTCGAGTTGCTGGACCGCCGGCGCGACCTCGCCGGCTCCGCGCACCAGGCGTTGGTGGTCAGCACCGGCGCGCGCGACCGCCCCTTCCGCGTAGGCGTGCCGGCAGAGATCGGTGTCAGCGACCTGCTAGGTGGGCGCCTATTCCACACCGCGTCAGTGTTGTTCCGGCGCGCGGTGCTGGATACTTTCCTTCCCGCACCGGACGTACTCTCTGCCGATCGCTTGCTCAACCTTTGCATTGCCTTCCACGGTCAAATCCATTATTCGGACGAAGCGATGTGCGCTTACCGCATTCACGGCGCAGGCATGTCTTCAAACGCCACGGTCACACAGATGCGTCGCGACCTCGCCTCGGTGCCCTACTTGCGCAAAGTCAACCCGGCGTTCCCGCGCTACCACTACCTGTCCTACGTCTACGCGACGATCGGCATGGCTCGCAAGGGCCCGCTGGCGGAGCGCCTGTGGTGCATGGCACTCTCGTTCGTCTACTCGTTCTCTTACTTTCCCGGCAATGTCGCTCACATGTTGCGCGGCGTTCGCGGTCTGTTGGCGCGCCGCGGATAAATCGCGTTCCGAAGAATTCCACAAATAAGCCCATGAGTCCCTACCAAACCTGCAGCCACTGCGTCATGGACACCAGCGACAGCCAGATCGTCTTTGACGCGGCCGGCGTCTGCGATCACTGCCTCGGCTTCAAGCGCGATGTGCTGCCCAGCTGGCATCCCGACGAGAAGGGCGCGGCGATGTTCCGCGAAATGGTCACGCGCATCAAGGCCTCCGGCCAGGGCAAGCCCTTCGATTGCATCATGGGCATGAGCGGCGGGCTCGACAGCTCTTACCTGCTGCACCTGGCGGTCTCGGAGTTCGGGCTGCGCCCGCTGGTGTTCCATGTGGATGGCGGCTGGAACACCGACATCGCGGTCAACAACATCCAGGTGCTGGTCGACAAGCTCGGGCTGGACCTCTACACCGAGGTGATCAACTGGGAGGAGATGCGCGACTTCCAGCTCGCCTTTTTCAAGTCCGGCGTGCCGCACCTCGACATTCCGCAAGACCACGCCTTTGTGGCCACGCTCTACCACTTCGCGCACAAGCACGGCATCAAGCACATCCTGAACGGCGGCAACTTCGCCACCGAGTGTGTGCGCAACCCGCTCGAGTGGCTGTACTACGGCACCGACATGGCCCAGCTGCGCGACATCCATCGCCGCTTTGGCAGCATCCCGCTGCGCACCTACCCGTTCAGCTCCGTCCTGTTCCACAAGGTCTACCTGCGTTATCTGCGTGGCGTGCAGGTGCTCAAGCCACTGAACCTGCTGCCGTACACGAAGGAGCACGCGAGCAAGACGCTGGCCGAGACCTACGGCTGGCGCCCCTACCCACAAAAGCACTTCGAGTCGCGCTTCACGCGCTTCTACGAGGGCTACTGGTTGCCCACGCGCTTTGGCTACGACACGCGGCGCGTGCAGTACTCGAGCCTGATCCAGACCGGCCAGATGACACGCGACGATGCGCTCGAGCGCTTGAAGAAGCCGGCCTACGACCCGGCCACCATCGACGAAGACTTCGAGTACATCGCCACCAAGCTCGGCATCAGCGTGGCCGAGCTGCGCGGCTACCACGAGATGCCGCTCAAGACCTACCGCGACTACAAGAACCGCGAATGGATGTTCGATCTCGGCGCCAAGGTGCTGAAGATGCTTGGGGTGGAAAGGTCCATCAAACGATGATCGCCATCGTCGACTACGGCTCCGGCAACGTCGCCGCGATCGCCGACATCTTCAAGCGCCTGAAACTGCCGCACACGATCACGCGTGACCATGCCGAGCTGCGCGCCGCCGAGCGCTACATCCTGCCGGGCGTGGGCGCCTTCGACACCACGATGCGCACACTACGCGAGTCGGGCCTGGTGGGCCTGCTCAACGACGAGGTGCAGGGCAAGGGCAAGAAGATCCTCGGCATCTGCGTGGGCATGCAAATCCTCGGCAGCAGCAGCGACGAGGGCTCGCTGCCCGGCCTGGGCTGGATACCGGGGCACATTCGCCGCATCGACGCCACGACGATCACTGCGCGCCCCAAACTGCCGCACATGGGCTGGAACTCGGTGCAGCTGAAGGCGCCCTCGCCGCTCTTCGAGGGTGTGGACCTGGCGCGCGGCTTCTACTTCCTGCACAGCTATTACTTTGACGCCGCCGAGGCGGCCAGCGTGGTGGCCACGGTGGAATGTGGTGGCGAGCTGCCCTGCGGTGTCACGCGTGGCAATGTGTTCGGCTTGCAGTTCCACCCGGAGAAGAGCCACGCCAACGGTGTGGCGGTGTTCCGCAACTTCGCGATGCTCTGACGACGACCCCCATGCTGCGTTCCCGAATCATCCCTTGCCTGTTGCTGCACCAGGGCGGCCTGGTCAAGACCCGCCAGTTCAAGGAGCCCAAGTACGTGGGCGACCCGCTCAACGCGGTGAAAATCTTCAACGAAAAGGAGGTCGACGAGCTGATGTTCATCGACATCGACGCCACGGCCGAGGGCCGCGAACCGCGTTTGCCGCTGCTGCGCAGCCTGGCGGTGGAGTCGCGCATGCCGCTGTGTTACGGCGGCGGCGTGACGAGTGCGGCGCAGGCCTCGCGCATCGTTGCCACCGGCTTCGAGAAGGTCTCGGTCAGCGCAGCGGCGCTGGCGCGGCCGGCCCTCATCAAGGAAATGGCGGAGGCGATTGGTGCGCAGAGTGTGGTGGTGACGCTCGACGTGAAAGCCAACCGCCTGTTCGGAGGCCACACCGTGTATTCACACAACGGCCGGCAGAAGCACAAGCCGCCGTTGCTGGAGTTTTGCCAACAGGCGGTGTCGCTCGGCGCAGGTGAGATCGTCATCAACTCGATCGACCGCGACGGCGAGATGCAGGGCTACGACCTGGCGCTTGCCCGCGAAGTGCGCGGCGCGATCGACACGCCGATGTCGGTGCTCGGCGGCGCCGGCAGCACCGAGCACTTGCAGGCGCTGATCGACGCCGTTGGCACGGTCGGCGCAGCGGCCGGCAGCCTGTTCGTCTTCAAGGGCCCCTACCGGGCCGTGCTCATCAACTACGCGCGCCCGGCACGGCTGACGCGCTGACCCCGAATCCATGAAGCAGATCCTCCAGGACATGAGCAACGGCGAAACCATCGTCGTCACTGCGCCCGCCCCCGCTGTCAGCCGCGACCACCTGCTCGTGCACACCACAGTGAGCCTGATCTCGGCCGGCACCGAGCGCATGCTGGTCGACTTCGGCCGCGCCTCGCTGATCGACAAGGCGCGCCAGCAGCCGGACAAGGTGCGCCAGGTGCTCGCCAAGGTGCAGACCGACGGCCTCGCCACCACGCTGGAGGCGGTGCGCTCCAAGCTTGCGCAGCCGCTGCCGCTGGGCTACTGCAACGTGGGTGTGGTCACCGAGGTGGGCAGTGGTGCCGAGGCCTTTGCGGTGGGTGACAGGGTGGTTTCCAACGGACCGCATGCCGACGTGGTGAAGGTGCCCAAGAACCTGTGCGCGCGCATCCCCGAGGGCGTGAGTGACGAGGCGGCCTCGTTCACCGTCGTGGCCAGCATCGGTCTGCAGGGCATCCGCCTGGCGCAGCCGACGCTGGGCGAGGCCTTTGTGGTCACCGGCGCGGGCCTGATCGGCTTGCTGACCGTGCAGCTGCTGCGCGCCCACGGCTGCCGCGTGCTGGCCATCGACTTCGACGACACCAAGCTTGCGCTGGCCCGCGCCTGCGGCGCTGCCACCTGCAACCCCTCGAAGGGCGAAGACCCGGTGGCCGCCGGGCTGACCTTCAGCCGTGGCCAGGGGGTGGACGGGGTGATCATCACCGCGTCCACGGCGTCGTCCGAGCCGGTCACGCAGGCGGCGCGCATGAGCCGCAAGCGCGGGCGCATCGTGTTGGTCGGGGTGACCGGCCTGGAGCTCAGCCGCGCGGACTTCTACGAGAAGGAACTGAGCTTCCAGGTCTCGTGCTCCTACGGCCCGGGCCGCTACGACCCGGCCTACGAGGCGCAGGGGCGTGACTACCCCTTCGGCTTCGTGCGCTGGACCGAACAGCGCAACTTCGAGGCGGTGCTTGACATGATGGCCAGCGGCCAGCTCGACGTGAGCACGCTGATCACCCACCGCTTTGCCTTCGACGACGCACCCAAGGCCTACCACACGCTCACCGAAGACCGCAGCGGCATCGGCATCCTGCTGGCCTACAGCGCCCCGGCCGAGGTGCGCAGCGTCCGCAGCGTCAGCCTCGCCGCCGCGCCGAACTACCAGCAAGGCAAGCCGGTGCTGGGCCTGATCGGCGCGGGCAACTACGCCTCGCGCATGTTGATCCCGGCTTTCAAGACGGCCGGTGCAGCCTTTCACAGCATCGTCACCACGGGTGGCACCAGCGGCGTCGTTCAGGGTGGCAAGGCGGGGTTTGTGGAGGCCACGACGGATGTCGCCGCGATGGTCAACAACCCGTTGGTCAACACGGTCGTGATCGCGACGCGCCACGACAGCCATGCCGCGCTCGTGACGCAAGCCCTGGCCGCCGGCCGCCACGTGTTTGTGGAGAAACCGCTGGCGATCCGCAATGATGAGATCGACACCGTGCGCCAGGCCTGGGAAGCCGCACACCGCCGTGCCGGCGCCACGGGAGGGCCGCAGCTGATGGTGGGCTTCAACCGCCGATTTGCGCCGCAGGTGCAGAGGATGAAAGCGCTGCTGGCCTCGGTGGGCGAACCCAAATCCTTCATCCTGACGATGAACGCCGGCGCCATCCCGGCGAACCACTGGACACAGGACCTCGAAGCCGGTGGCGGCCGCATCATCGGCGAGGCCTGCCACTTCATCGACCTGATGCGCTTTCTGGCCGGAAGCCCCATCACCTCGGTGCAGGCGCGCTGCATGGGTGGCCTGCCGGCGGCCACCGTGGCCGAGGACAAGGCCTCAATCACGCTCGGCTTCGAGGACGGCTCGTTCGGCACCATCCTCTACCTCGCCAACGGCGCGGCAAGCTTTCCGAAGGAGCGTGTCGAGGTGTTTGCCGCCGGCCGCGTGCTGCAACTCGACAACTTCCGCAAGCTGCGCGGCTACGGCTGGCCCGGCTTCAGCAAGATGAATTTGTGGAAGCAGGACAAGGGCCAGGCCGGCTGCGCGGCCGCCTTCCTGAAGGCGATCGAGACCGGCACGAGTGCGATCCCGGCAGAGGAAATCTTTGAAGTGGCGCGTGTGACGATCGACGTCGATCGGCTGCTGCGGCAACAGTGAAACCATTCGCCAAGGCCCGAACGCTCTGGCGCCTCGGCCCGGCCAACATGGCGCGCGCTGCGCTCTACCGGGTGCTGCTGCGCACCGGCCACTACCGGCGCCGCATGCCACTGACCGAGCCGCTGCACGGCCCCTTCTTCGTGTTCCCGGATCGCGCTGTGGCGCCGCGCCGACCGGCACTTGCCGACGCGGCTGCGTGGGAGGCGAAGGCGCTGCGCGTGCTGGGTGGCGAGTTGCCGGTGTTCTCGAACGGCTGGCGCGAGGCCGGCTTCCCACCGCGCTGGCAGCGCAGCCTGATCACACAGATCGACGAAGCGGCTCGCGCGCGGCACTGGTCGGTGCTGCCCGACTTTGCGTTGGCCGGCGGCGATGTGAAGGGCTACTGGGAAAGCTCACGTTTCGACGGGCTGCTGATGCTGGCGCTGGGTTGGCTGTGCAGTGGCCGCGCCGAGTTGCGCGACGGCATCGGCCGTTGGCTCGAAGACTGGTGCAGCGAGAACCCGGCCAACACCGGCCTGCAATGGAAGTGTGGCCAGGAAACTGGCCTGCGCCTGATGCACACGCTGCTGGTGGCCGACCTGCTGGCGCGCTGGGGAGGCGTGGCGCCGGCACCGGCGCTGACTCACTTTGTGCGCCAGCATGCCGAGCGCATCGCGCCGACCATGCATTACGCGGTGGCGCAAGACAACAACCATGGCACCTCGGAGGCGGCAGCGCTCTATGTCGCGGGGCTGTTCCTCATGCGGCATGGCGACGACGCGGCTGGGCGGCGCTACGCGGCGCTGGGCCGCCACTGGCTGGAAGAGCGCGTCGGCCGTCTGGTGATGCCCGACGGCTCGTTCTCGCAGCACTCGACCAACTACCACCGCCTGATGCTGGACACCTGCGCGATGGCCGAGACGGCACGCCGCGCGCACGGTGATGCGCCGTTCGCGGCGCCGGCGATGACACGCCTCGCCGCCGCCACGTATTGGCTGGCGGCCATGACCGACGCAGAGTCGGGTGACGCGCCCAACCTCGGCGCCAACGACGGGGCGCGCTTGTTCGTGCTTGACGCTTCGGCCTACCGCGACTTCCGGCCCAGCGTGCGCTGGGCGGCACAGCTGTTTCTCGCGGCCGCACCCGGCCGCGCCGACGAGCGCCAGGCTTGGCTGTGCATGGACCCGCCCCCCCGCAACGAGCGCGGCATGCGCACCCGTGGCACACAGTGGCTGGCCGATGGCGGTTACGCACGCCTGGGCCCGACCGGCACCCACGGCGCCTGGGCGCTGCTGCGCCTGCCGCAGTTCCGCTTCCGCCCCAGCCACGCCGATGCGTTGCACCTGGACCTATGGGTCGGCGGCGTGAACCGCCTGCGCGATGGCGGCTCGTTTTCGTACAACGCCGAGGCGAAGTGGCTGCGCTACTTCAGCGGCACGGCCTCACACAACACGGTGCAGTTTGATGGGCGCGACCAGATGCCGCGCCTCTCGCGCTTCTTGTTCGGCGACTGGCTGGAGGCCGAAGACATCACGCTCAACGAAGCCGAGGCCACGGTGAGTGCGTCCTACCGCGACGGCCAGGGCGCACGCCATCGGCGCAGCGTGCGGCTCGAGCCGGGGCGCTGTGTCGTCATCGACGAGGTGTCGGGCTTTCGCGACAAGGCCGTGCTGCGTTGGCGCATTGCGCCTTCCGAGGGCGGTTGGCAGTGCGCCGACGGGGTGTGGTGCGATGCGCGCCTTAGAATCGCGGCGCGCTCGTCGGTGCCGATCGCCAGGTTCGAATGTGTCGAGGGCTGGGAATCGCGCCACTACGACGAGAAGTCACCACTGCCCGTGCTGGAGGTGGAGGTCAGCACCGATGCGACCCTGACAACCGAAATCACCTGGCCCGCATGAAGGTCCTCTACTTCCATCAGCATTTCTCGACCCCGCAAGGTTCGGCCGGCATCCGCTCGTATGAAATGGCGCGTGCGCTGGTGGCGCGTGGGCACCAGGTCACCATGGTGTGCGGCAGCTACGGCGTGGGCAAGACCGGCCTCACGGCCGCGTTCGCCAAGGGCATGCGGCGTGGCATGGTCGATGGCATCGAGGTCATCGAGTTCGAGTTGCGCTACACCAACCGCGATGGCTTCGTGAAGCGCGCCGCGACCTTCTTCAAGTTCGCATGGCGCAGCACACGGGTCGCATTGTTCGAACGCCACGACCTGTTGTTTGCCACCAGCACGCCGCTGACGGCGGGAATCCCTGGCATCGCAGCACGCTGGCTGCGCGGCAGCCGCTTTGTGTTCGAGGTGCGTGATCTCTGGCCCGAGTTGCCGCGCGAAATGGGCGTGATCCGCAACCCGGTGGTGCTTGGTTTGATGGGGGGGCTGGAGTGGCTTTCGTATCACTCAGCGCAGCGCCTGGTCGGCTTGTCGCCGGGCATCGTGGCCGGTATCACGCGGCGCGGCATCGCCGCAGAGCGAGTGACCTTGGTGCCGAACGGCTGCGACCTCGACATCTTTTCAGGTAACGCCAACGCATGGCGACCCGAGGGCGTGGCGGCCACGGACCTGATGGCGGTGTTCGCGGGCACACACGGCATCGCCAATGGCCTTGACGCCGCCCTGGCCGCCGCCACCGAACTGCAAGCTCGCGGTCGCGAGGACATCAAGCTGGTGTTGATCGGCGACGGCAAGCTCAAGGAAGGCCTGATCGAACGGGCCCGTGCTCAAGGGCTGCGCAACCTGGTGTTCTGCGACCCCGTGAACAAAGCGCGCTTGGCCGGCCTGATGGCCAGCACCGACGTGGGCCTGCAGTTGTTGGCCAACGTGCCAGCGTTCTACTACGGCACCTCGCCGAACAAGTTCTTCGACTACATCGCTGCGGGGCTGCCGCCGCTCATCAACTACCCCGGCTGGCTGGCCGAACTGGTGACCGAACACCGCTGTGGCCTGGCGGTTGCACCGGACGACGCGGCAGCCTTCGCCGACGCACTGGAACACGCGGCAGACCACCGCGACGAACTGCGCCAGATGGGTGCACGAGCCCGCGAACTGGCCCGCGCGCAGTTCGACCGGGCGTTGCTGGCCGGCCGCTTCGTGCGTTGGCTCGAAGCGGCGGCAGACGCCAAGGCCGTGCCGGGCCCGGCCCGCGGCGAAGCCCCCTGAGCCCACTCGACCATGGCAGCGAGCACCTTCGACAACGCGGTCAAGCGGACGCTGGACATTGCCATCGCGGCGCTCGCGGTCGTGCTCTTCTCGCCCATTCTTGTGGTGGTGGCGGTGCTGGTGCGCACGCGCCTCGGCGGCCCGGTGCTCTTCACCCAGGTGCGCCCGGGGCGCCACGGTCAGCCCTTCCGCATGGTCAAGTTTCGTTCGATGACGGACGAGCGTGATGCCGCTGGCGCATTGCTGCCCGATGCCGAACGTCTGCCGCCGTTCGGGCGCTGGCTGCGTTCGAGCAGCCTGGACGAATTGCCGGAGATCTGGAACGTGCTGGTCGGCGACATGAGCCTGGTGGGCCCGCGCCCGCTGCTGATGGAGTACCTGCCGCTGTACACGCCAGAACAGGCGCGCCGCCACGAGGTGCGCCCGGGCATCACTGGTTGGGCACAGATCAACGGGCGCAATGCGCTGTCGTGGGACGACAAGTTCAAGCTCGATGTCTGGTACGTGGACCACCAGAGCTTCTGGCTGGACTTCAGAATCTTCTGGGCTACCTTTGCGAAAGTTGCCAGGCCGACCGGTGTCACGCACAGTTCAGAAGCAACCATGCCGCGCTTCACGCGGCAAGAGGCACAGGAGCGAAATCAATGAAGAGTATCTACGCCATTTATGGCGCAAGCGGCTTCGGCCGCGAGGTGATGCCGCTGGCACGTGCCATGCTGGCCTCGGAATTAAAAACCGGAGAAGTCGGCCTGGTTTTCGTTGACGATGGGGCGATGGACGACACGACGGTCAACGGCCACGCAGTCATGACCTATGCGCAATTTCTTGCCGCACCGGCCGAGACACACCATGCATGCATTGCCATTGCGAGCGCGTCGGCGAGGCAACACATTGCACTACGATGTGAACAGGATGCTGTGCTGCCGTTTTCAGTGATCGCTGGAAATGCATCCATCCTCGACTGCAATGAGATCGGCGAGGGCTCGATATTCTGTGGCTTCTCGCATGTCACCTCGAACGCGAAAATCGGGCGTCACTTCCACGCAAACATCTACTCGTATGTCGCGCACGACTGCGTTGTTGGCGAGTTCGTCACGCTCGCCCCGGGCGCCAAAATCAATGGCAATGTGGTTATCGAGGACGGCGCATACATTGGCACAGGTGCCATCGTCAAACAGGGTTCCCCGGGAAAACCAACGATCATCGGCAAGGGCGCCACGGTGGGCATGGGCGCGGTCGTGACCAAGAGCGTTGCGCCGGGCATCGTCGTCATCGGCAATCCCGCCAAGCCCATGGGAACTTGATTCAATGGAAACTCACTTCATCCCCTGGCCACACTACGCCGACGACGAGATCGCCGCTGTGGCAGGCGTGCTGCGCTCAGGCAAGGTGAACTACTGGACCGGCGAGCACGGCACGGCCTTCGAGCGCGAATACGCCCAGGCCACGCAACGCCATCACGGCATCGCGCTGGCCAATGGCACCCTGGCGCTCGAGCTGGCCCTGTACGCCTTCGGCATCGGCCCCGGCGACGAGGTGGTGACGGCCAGCCGAACCTACGTTGCCTCGGCCAGTTGCGCGGTGATGCGCGGCGCGGTGCCGGTGCTGGCCGATGTGGATGCGGACAGCCAATGTGTCACGGCCGCCAGCCTGCGCGCCGCGCTCACCCCACGAACGCGAGCGATCGTGGCGGTGCACCTGGCCGGCTGGCCCTGCCCGATGGACGAGATCATGGCGCTGGCTGCCGAGCACGGCCTGGTCGTGGTCGAAGACTGCGCGCAGGCGCACGGCGCCACGCTAGGTGGCCGGCCGGTCGGGTCGTTCGGCCACGCGGCAGCGTTTTCGTTCTGCCAAGACAAGATCATCAGCACCGGCGGCGAAGGCGGCATGCTGGTGCTGGACGATGACGAGGCGTGGAAGAAGGCCTGGGCCTACAAGGACATCGGCCGCAGCTACGAGGCTGTACATCACCGCAAACATGCGCCGGGGTTTCGCTGGCTGACCGAATCGTTTGGCAGCAACTGGCGCTTGACTGAAATGCAGGCGGCCGTCGGCCGCATTCAGCTGGCCAAGCTGCCACGGTGGACGGCCGCTCGCCGTGCCAACGCACAAGTGCTGGCCGATGGCTTTGCGAAGCTGCCCATGTTGCACGTGCCCGTGCCAGCCGCCGAGGTGGGCCACGCGTACTACAAGTTCTACG
>JANYJL010000278.1 GCA_025361845.1 Rhizobacter sp. | reverse complement strand
CGAGGTGGTAGGCGGCACGCATCAGATCGAAGGGCGAGCCGTGGCCAGGTTCGGTGCGCACCACCATCACTGGCTGCGGCTGATGCACCTCGTCGTCAGCGACGAACAGCTGCCCTTCGAGCCCGAGGGCGGTGCGTACGCGGCGGGTGGGCATGGGCACGACCATGGTCATGAGCATGATCATGGCCACGCGCATGCACACGCGCATGCCCCTGCGCCGAAGGCCATCGCGATCCCCGTGAAAGCGGCCGAGCCGCATGTGCACGGGCCGGGCTGCAACCACGACCACGATCATCATGGTCATGAGCACGGCCACGACGGGCACGGCCACAAGCACTGAGTTCGAAGCCTCCCGTGCCCCGCGTTCGTCGCCCCGCCGCGCCCACCAGCGCGGCCACGCTGCTGCAACTGATGTGGCTCGCCTCGCCGGCCTTGCCGGTCGGTGGCTTCAGTTATTCCGAGGGGCTGGAGTCGGCGGTCGAGTCAGGCCGTGTCGGCAGCGAAGCGCAGGCCGCCGAGTGGCTGCTCGACCAGCTGCACCTGAGCCTGGCGCGCTGCGACCTCGCCGTCGCTGCACAGGCCTTCAAGGCCTGGCGGCGAGACGACTTGGCGCACATCACTGAACTGAACGACTGGGTGCGCCAGACGCGCGAATCGGCCGAATTGCGGCAGCAGACCGAGCAGATGGGCCGATCGCTGGTCGAGTGGCTGCGCAATGGCGGCAGCGGTTCGCGCGCCGCCGACCCGCGCATCGCATTGCTCGCCGCACTCGCCCCCGCGCCGACCTGGCCGGTGGCGTTCGCGCTCGCCTGCGCGCAAACCCCGGCAACGCCGCGCGAAGCCTTGTTGTCCTTCGCGTTCGGCTGGTGCGAAAACATGGTGCAGGCCGCGATGAAGGCCGTGCCCCTCGGCCAGAGCGCCGCGCAGCGCATCCTGAGCCGCCTGGCGTCTGCGGTTCCCGCCGAGGTGGATCACGCGATGAGCCTGCCCGACAGCGCGCGCCAGGCGCACACGCCGATGCTGGCGATTCTGTCGGCGCAGCATGAGGTGCAGTACTCGCGGTTGTTCAGGTCTTAGTCCAAGTTCACAAATCACTGTTTGGACACGATCACGATTCGCGGCTATTCGAAGGGTGAACTTGAACTCGCAACGAAGCAGTATCTCGACGTTGAGCGAACATTGGACTCCGCCTCCGGTGCAGAGGCCGTACTCGTTTCGGTCGAATCAGTTTCTGCACTCAAACGAGCGTATCCAAACTACTTCCTCGATACGCGTGCCTTCCTTTCGGCAGTGCAACGAGCTCTTGCTGAATAGCTCGTTGGAGAGGTGATATCGAACGCTTAGCCCGAGCCAACCGCTTTCGGGCTGAAGCCAACCAAGGCATAGTCCAAACCATGGCGCGCAACGTAGAAATCAAAGCCCGCCTCGCCAGCATCGCCGCCATCGAGCCGAAGGTGGCCGCCCTCGCCGACACCGGCCCCACCCCGATCGCACAGGACGACAGCTTCTTCCACTGCCCATACGGCCGGCTGAAGCTGCGGGTCTTCGGCGACGGCACGGGCGAACTGATTGCCTACGAGCGCAGCGACACCGCCGGCCCGAAACTCTCGGACTACGCGCGAGCCCCGGTCGCCGAACCCGGTGCGATGCGCGAGGCGCTCACACGCGCCTGCGGCCTGCGCGGCCGGGTCGTCAAACAGCGCACGCTCTACCTGATCGGCGCCACGCGCGTTCACCTCGACGTGGTCGAAGGCCTCGGCCACTTCCTCGAACTCGAAGTGGTGTTGCGCGACGATCAAACACCGACCGAAGGTGAAGCCATCGCGCAGCACCTGCTCGCGGCCTTCGGCATCGCGCCTGCGCAACTGCTGGCGCAGGCCTACATCGACCTGCTTGAACAAGGCTCCGATGCCGCGCTGCCTGATCGTTGACGACGACGCCGAGATCGGCGCGCTGGGGGCGGATTACCTAGCGGCAGCCGGCGGCATGGCTGAGCGCATGCCTTCGGCGATCTGCTCCGGGCTCAGGTCGCGCTGGTGAGTGGCCACCGACCACTGGTGGCCGAACGGATCGACGACGAGCCCATAGCGGTCGCCCCAGAACATGTCGGCCACCGGCATCTTCAAGGTGGCGCCGGCCGCCACGGCGCGCGCCACCACGGCGTCGACATCCTCCACGAACAGATGCACGGTTACCGGCGTGCCCTTCAAGGCCTTCGGTCCGAAGGAACCCCAGTCGGGGAATTCGTCGACCACCATCAGCATCGAGTTGCCGATGCGCAATTGCGCGTTCATGATCGCGCCGCCCGGGCCTGCGAGGCGGCTCAACTCGACCGCGCCGAAGGCTTTCGTCAGGAAGGCGATGGCGTCTGAAGCCCCCGCGTACACGAGGTGCGGCGTGAGGGTGTGGAAACCGTCGGGGATGGGTTTGGCTTGGGCCATGGTCGTGTCTCCTTGAGGTGGGGTCGGTCGGGGCGGCTCACTCGCCGCGGTGGGCTCGCTGCAAGGCAGCGATGTCGAACTTCGTCATCTGCATCATGGCCTGCATGACGCGTTGCGATTTCGCGGGGTCCGGGTCCTGCATAAGCTGGAAGAAGATGCGCGGCACGATCTGCCAGGACAGGCCGAACTTGTCTTTCAGCCAGCCACATCGGCTGGGCGAGCCGCCTTCGCAGAGCCGGTCCCAGAAGTGGTCGACTTCGTCCTGCGAATCGCAGTGCGCGACCATCGAGATCGCTTCGGTGAACTTGAACATCGGCCCGCCGTTGAGGGCATTGAACTCCACGCCATCGAGCTCGAAGCTGCCCACCAGCACTGAGCCTTCGGGCCCGGGGCCGCCCTTGCCGTTGCGCGTGAGGCTGAGGATTTTCGAATTCTCGAAGATCGAGGTGTAGTGCTTCATCGCCTCTTCGGCGTTGTTGTCGAACCAGAGGAAGGGCGTGATCTTTTGCGGGTTGCTGGCCATGGTGTTGTCTCCGGGGTTGGACTGCGGATGAACTGCGTTTCGAGGTAGCGCCGCAGGTGCTTCAGGCAATCAGCGGCCACCTGCGGGCCTTGCCGGGCCTTGGCCAGGATGAAGGCACCCTGGATCACGGCCTGGATGTGCTGAGCCAGGCTGTCGGCGCTCCACGGTGCACGGGCGGTGTAGAGCCGGCGGGCCTGTGTGATGTCTTTCGCGAGCATCGTGCAGTGCCCACGCAGGTGTGTGTCGCAGGCCTCGCGGATGGCAGGGTGCGTGTCGTAGACCTCCTGCACCAGGGTGCCGAGCAGACAGGTGTAGTCGGGCAACTCACCTTGCAGGATGGCGATGCGAAAGTCGATGTAGCCGAGCAGGCGGTCGAGCGGGTCGGCGTGGGCCTGGTACGGCGCGGTGGTGAACACCCCATCGGCCATCGCCCCGAAATGCCCGGCGGCGGCGAGCGCCAGTTCTTCCTTGCCGCTGAAGTGGTGGAAAAAGCTGCCCTTGGTCAGCGCTGCAGCATCGCAGATGTCTTCGACGCGCGTGGCCGCGTAGCCCTTGCTGCGAATGACACGCAGCGCGGCATCGAGCAGGCGGACCTTGGAAACGTGGCTGGAAACGGCGGTGTTCATCGGGCTGGAAGTCTCTGGCAGTACCTCAACGAGAAACATACCGACTGGTAGGTACGCTGTCAATCGAGGCCCGCCCCACCTCGTTTGCGGTCTTCTCGCGGCGCGCTGCACGCGCCCGGCAGGCAACGCAGAATCAGTCCCGCCTGAAACGCCCCAACCCGAGACCCTGCCATGACCGATCTGTCGAGCTTTCCCATCACCCGCAAGTGGCCGGCCGCGCACCCCGACCGCGTCCAGCTCTACTCGCTGCCCACGCCAAATGGCGTGAAGGTGTCCATCGCGCTCGAAGAAACCGGCCTGCCCTACGAGCCGCACCTCGTGCGCTTCGACACGAACGACCAGCTGACACCCGAATTCCTGTCGCTGAACCCGAACAACAAGATCCCCGCCATCCTCGACCCGAACGGGCCGGGCGGTGCGCCGCTGGCGCTGTTCGAGTCGGGCGCCATCCTCATCTATCTGGCCGAGAAATCGGGCCAGCTCATGCCGAAGGACGGCGTCGGCCGCTACGAGACGATGCAGTGGCTGATGTTCCAGATGGGTGGCATCGGGCCGATGTTCGGGCAGCTGGGCTTCTTCCACAAATTCGCCGGCAAGGACTACGAAGACAAGCGGCCGCGAGATCGTTACGCCGCCGAATCACGCCGCCTGCTGGGCGTGCTGGACCAGCGGCTGGCAGAGCGCGAATGGATCATGGGCGACGCGTACTCGATCGCCGACATCGCGACCTTCCCGTGGGTGAACAACCTGATCGGCTTCTATGGCGCGGGCGATCTGGTCGGTTTCACGGACTTCACGCACGTGGCGCGTGTGCTGAAGGCTTTCGTCGCGCGGCCGGCCGTCGTGCGGGGCTTGCAGATTCCCAAGCGCGAACCCGCCGCCTGAACCCGCGAGCCGCGCATCAGTCGGCCGTGATGCCGACCTTGCGGATGATCGCACCCCACTTCGTGCTTTCGGCCTCGATGAAGGCCTTGAACTCGGCCGGCGTGCCGCCACCGACGATCAGCCCCTGCTTCGCGAACTGCTCGCGCGCGGCGGGCTCCTTCAACACCGTGTTCACGTCGGCATTGATGCGCGCCACCACCTCGGCGGGCGTGCCGGCGGGCGCGAACAGGCCGTTCCAGGCCAGCGCCTCGAAGCCGGGGTAGCCCGACTCGGCCACCGTCGGCAACTCCTTCAAGCCCTCGCTGCGGACGAGGCTCGTCGCGGCGAGCAGCTTGATGCGCTTGCCCTGGATCAGCGGCAACAAGGCCGGCTCGACGGCGAAGAGCGCCTGCGTCTCACCCGCCGCCAGCGAGGTGGCGGCGGGCGGTGAGCCGGCATACGGCACGTGCACCGCGTCGATGCCGGCGCTGGCCTTGAACAGCTCCATCGTCAGCTGCGAGGAGCTGCCGTTGCCCACCGACGCGTAGCTCAGCTTGTCGCCCTGCTTCTTCGCCCAGGCCACGAATTCGGGCAGCGTGTTCGCCGGGTTGGCAGCGCCGACCGCCAGCACATTCGGCTGCGAGGTGGTCAGCACGATCGGCAGCAGTTGCCGCGCCGGGTCGTAGGGCATCTTCTTGTTCATGTGCGGGCTGAACGCGATCGGGCCGTTGAAGCCGATGCCGAGCGTGTAGCCGTCGGGCGCGGCCTTGGCCACCACGTCCATGCCGAGCATGCCGCCCGCGCCGGGCTTGTTGTCGACCACGAGCGGCTGGCCCCAGCGCTCCTTCAGCCGCTCACCGAGCAGGCGCACGACGACGTCGAGCGAGCTGCCGGCCGGGGCCGGCACCAGCATGCGCACCGGATGCTCGGGCCAGCTCTGCGCGGCGGCGGTGGTGGCGAGGCTGCAGGCCAGCAGCAAGGTGAACAGGCGCTTCATGGTTTTTCCGTCAGGCGGCAGTGAATCAGGAACGCCATTCTGGGGTCGGTGCCGGCCCACTACACTTTGTGCACTCCCTCTTCCGGCCTCACCATGACCGCGCTCCACCACATCGCCCACCGCACCCGCAAACTCCCGCCGCTGCGTGTCGGCGTCGGCGGCCCGGTGGGCTCGGGCAAGACCACCCTGGTCGAGATGCTGTGCAAGGCGATGCGCAACACCTACGACCTCGTCGTCGTCACGAACGACATCTACACGAAGGAAGACCAGCGCCTGCTGACGGTGGCCGGCGCGCTGGAGCCGGAACGCATCATGGGCGTGGAAACCGGCGGCTGCCCGCACACCGCGATCCGCGAAGACGCGTCGATCAACCTCGAAGCGGTCGATCGCATGCTGGAGAAATTCCCGAACGCCGACATCGTGTTCATCGAAAGCGGTGGCGACAACCTGGCCGCGACCTTCAGCCCCGAACTCTCCGACCTGACGATCTACGTGATCGACGTGGCGGCCGGCGAGAAGATCCCGCGCAAGGGCGGCCCGGGCATCACGAAGAGCGACCTTTTCGTGATCAACAAGACCGACCTCGCACCTTACGTGGGCGCCGACCTCGGCGTGATGGAAGCCGACACGAAACGCATGCGCATGACATCACAGGGCGTGCGGCCCTTCGTGATGAGCAATCTCAAGACGCTCACCGGCCTCGCCGAAGTGATCGCCTTCATCGAGACGAAGGGCATGCTCACCGCTGCCTGAGCGCTTCACCCCCCAGCCGATCCAGGAGGCAGCGTGATTTCACTCGGAACCTGTGACCCGTCGGTCACCCAGAACGACCTCGCTGCGTACCGTGCCCGCGTCAAGAAGATGACCGGCATCGTGACCCTGAGCGCCTGGGACAGCCAGTTGCGCGACGAAGGCAAATGGGTCGACTACACGACGCTCGCCGCCGGCGAGCCGATGAAGGTGGCGGAGTTGCAGCAGTTCCTGCGCGATGCCGGCTTCCGCCCGTTCGGCGAGACGAATGGCATCTGCGGCTACCGCACGACGGCGGCGATCTTCCTGTTCCAGGAATACGTGCGCACGATCGAAGGCCAGGCCGACATCGGCTACCCCGATGGCCGCTTCGGCAAGCTGAGCTTTGCGCACGTGAAGCGCTGGCAGGCCGGCAAGCTGCGCGCCGATTGGGCCGACAACTCGGGCGCCAATCCGAGCCCCGAGCACGCGCAGATGATGAAGCTGCTGAACGCCGCCAAAGCCCACTACCTGTCGAGCCCAGGCTCGACACAATCGAAGGCGAATGCCGCAGGCGCCTGCGACACGGTCAGGGTCGCCGACTGGGATTTCGACCCGGCCAAGATCCACATCGTCGGCATTCGTCGTCGCAAGGCGGCCGCCGCGGTGCAGAACCTCGACGACCCGTTCAAGCTGCTCATTCATGGCCAGGTCTTCACCTTCTTCGGCTCCACCGAACCCGGCACCAAGGAGGGCTCGGAGCCCAAGTACCCTTACCTCGTGCCGGGGCAGCACCGCTACCGCCTGGGCTGGCATCACCAGGGCGACGAGGCGAAGATCTTCCAGGCGCTGAAGCCGCTCAGCATGGGCGTGCTGGTGCAGCGCTCGGCCGGCCTGATCGCGACCGATGCCGAGTTGCAAGGCCCGCTCGACCCGCGCTTCAACCAGTCGATCAATGTGCACTGGGGCGGCGGTGGCGCGTCGGACAGTGCCGCGTGGTCGGCCGGCTGCCAGGTGGTGGCCGGCAAGAGCTACAGCAACCACCACGCGAAGGTGATCGACTGTTCGGCCTTCGCCGCCAACAACTACGTCGGTCTCGGCGCCGACAACACGAAGGGCGTGTACCAGAACAAGGGTGCGTACACGATGCTGGTGAGCCTCGTCTCCGCGCTGTCGGGCGAGAACGCGGACGACAACCTCATCCGCTACACCTTGCTGACCGAACCCGATCTGTCACTCGACGGCGAGCAGTTCGCGAGCCAGACCGTCGACCTGTTGCAGCAACTGCGCACCGCCTGACGGCGGGCTCAGTGAGCCCGGGCCAGCACGGAAGCCACCGCTGGTGCCTCGTCCAGCGGCGCAACGCGCAAGGCCATCACCCGCTTCGCGCCGGCCGGGTGGGTGGCGGTGGCCTGGTGCATGCCGCCCATGCGCAAGAACATCGCCACGACGTCGTCGCGTTCATAGCCCATCGCGCACAGGGTGCGCAAGGCATAGGCGTCGGCCGAAAACTCCTGGCGGTGGGCCAGCCCCGAGGCCTCGCGCCCGAGCATCGGCGCAACGGCGTCGGTGTGCTCCTGCACCACCGCGCCGGGCACCCACTTCTGGAACACCGCGCCCATTTCTTCCTGATGGCCCTGCACCACGTGCCCGAGTTCATGCGCGAGGATGAACAACTGTGCGGCGTGCGGCTGCTGGGCCAGGGCGGCATTCGCCACGACGACACGGCCACGCAGGGTCTCGGCGACCGTCTCACCTTCGATCACGCGCAACTCGACGGGCTGATCGACGCCGTTGAAATGCAGCAGTTCCGAGAAGGCGGATTGCAGGGTGCGCACTGCGTCGCTGTCCGGCGGCGCGAGCGGCAGCGCGTCCAGCCGCGACTGCTGCGAACGCAGCAGCACCTCGACGATGCCTTCGTCACCCGACGCATGGGCACACAGGAAGAACGCAAGCAGCACGATCCAACGCATGACGCACCTTTCGACGGCGAGCCCCACGGAGGCTGACGCCATGCCTGGCCTATGCAACCGTCGTGCCTGAATCCAGGGTTTACCCCTGAAATGCGGGGAAGTGCGGAAAAGCGCCGGTTTCGAGGCCGGGCGCAACGGCCCCGAGCCGCCGCCGCCCGTTCGGCTAAGGCTTCTGCAGCGCCGCGTTGTCTGGCGGCGGCGAATCACCCGGTGCCGGCGTGGCCGCACCAGCCACCGGCGAGGCCGCAGCATCGCCCGCCACCACGTCCTTGGCCTCAGCCGCCGGCGCGTCGAACTTGTCCTCGAACTCCGCGATCAGGGCCTCGCCGCGTTCGACCGCATCGATCAAGGCCGGCTTCTCGATCAGGCCGTGGCGGTAGCGCATGGCGGCCACGTCGAGCACCCGCCAGGCGCGCACGAACTTCATGTAGCGGCGCTCCGGGTGCATGAAACCGATGAGGGCCGTGGCGATCGCCGCGATGATCGAGAACGCCTTCGCCGGCCCGCCTTCGAGCGAGGTGCTGATGACCGAGGCCGCCACCGAGATGACGCCGAAGAAGTAGTGGTACCGGGCCGAACGGTTCCACAGCCCATGCCAATAGTTCAGGCGTTGATCGACATCCTGCGGCAGGTCTTGCAGCTCTTGGCTCATGTGCGGCTCACTTCGCGGTTTGTCACACCGCCGCTCGCGGGGCGACAGGATTCAGCTTGCCACAGATGACCGGTTTCGGCACCTCCGCCGGATCACGCCATCAAGCGATAGCCCACCGCCGTCTCCGTCACCAGGTGTTTCGGCTGCGCCGGGTTGTCTTCGAGCTTCTGCCGCAGATTGCCCATGTAGACGCGCAGGTAGTGGCTCTGCTCCACGTGCGCCGGCCCCCACACGGCCTTGAGCAACTGGCGGTGCGTGAGCACCTTGCCGGCGTTCGCCATCAGCTCGCCGAGCAATCGGTATTCGATCGGTGTGAGGTGCACGGGTTCGCCGGCACGCAGCACCCGGCGCGCGACCCGATCGACCTCGACATTGCCGAAGCGGAATACCGGGCTGCCCGCCTCCCCCGCGCCCAGGCCGCGGCGCAGCGCCACGCGCACACGCGCCATCAGTTCGCCGACACCGAAGGGTTTGGTGAGGTAGTCGTCGGCACCGGCATCGAGCGCGGCGATCTTGTCGGTCTCGTCGCTGCGCGCCGACAGCACGATGACGGGCACGGTGGACCAGCCGCGCAGGTCGCGCAGATAGTCCACACCGTCGCCGTCGGGCAGGCCGAGGTCGAGCACGATCAGATCGGGACGCCGTGTGCCGGCTTCCACCAGACCTTGTTTCACCGTCGAGGCTTCGAACACCTGCCAGCCCTCGGCTTCGAGCGCGGTGCGCACGAAGCGGCGGATCTGTGGTTCGTCTTCGACGACGACGGCGCTGCGCGCTGTTTCAGTCATGTTTCGGTCATCGCTCGATCATGTCGTGATCATCGCCGCGTCGGCTTCTTCAGCGCCGGGCATCGCCGGTGGTGTGCCCAGTGGCAGCGTGAAGCAAAAACGGGCACCGACCGCAGGCGGCACACCATCGGCCGGCTCGACCCAGATGCGACCGCCGTGCGCTTCGATGGCAAGCTTGCAGAATGTCAGGCCAAGGCC
>JANYJL010000271.1 GCA_025361845.1 Rhizobacter sp. | reverse complement strand
CCGCGGTGCACCAGACCTCGACCGCGCTGATGGGCTACGGCGTCGGCCTGATGGGGCTGGTGGGCGTGAAGATCCTCGCTCCCGGCTTCTACGCGCGGCAGGACATCCGCACCCCGGTCAGGATCGCCGTCGTCGTGCTGGTGCTGACGCAACTGATGAACCTGGTCTTCGTGCCCCGCCTCGCGCACGCCGGGCTCGCCTTGTCGATCGGCCTGGGCGCGCTGATCAACGCCGCCTGGTTGTTTGTCGGCCTGCGCCGTGCCGGCCTGTACACGCCGGAGCCGGGTTGGGGCGGCTTCGCGCTGCGGGTGGTGCTTGCCGCGGCGGTGATGGGCGGCGGCCTGGCCTGGGCTGCGCAGGCGCTCGATTGGGTGGCGATGCACGACCACGCCGGGCTGCGCGTCGCGGCGCTGGCGGCCTGCCTGGCCGGCGCCGGCGCCGTGTATTTCGCCTGCCTGCTGGCCTCGGGTCTGAAGCTGCGCCAGTTCGCAAGGCGCGGCTAAACTGGGCGGTATGCCGGCTTCCATGCTCTACGCAGCGCCGACCGCGCTGGAGTACTTCGCCACCCTCGTGGCCGACGATGCGAGCCTGTCGCTGACCGAAGCGGCCATCTCGATCGCCCAGGACGAGTACCCGCACCTCGACACCCAGGCCGTGCTGGCCGAGATCGACACGCTGGCGCACAAGCTCAAGCAACGCATCCCGAAGGACGCCGTGCCGGTGCAGCGCCTGCGCTGGCTGAACCGCTTCTTCTTCCACGAGATGGGTTTCGGCGGCAACGTCAACGATTACTACGACCCGGGCAACAGCCACCTGCACCGCGTGCTCGAAACGCGCCGCGGCATTCCGATCTCGCTGTCGGTGCTCTACATCGAACTCGCTACCCAGATCGGCCTGACGGCGCGCGGCGTCTCCTTCCCCGGCCACTTTCTCGTCAAGCTGCGCCTGCAAACCGGCAAGCAGCACGGCGAGGTGGTGATCGACCCGTTCACCGGCCATTCGCTCTCACGCGAGGAGCTCGACGAGTTGATCGCGCCCTACAAGGCCACGCGCGGCCTGCAAGGCGAGTTCGACGCGCCGCTCGGCCTGTTCCTGCAAGCCGCGCCGGCGCGTGATGTGCTCGCGCGCATGCTGCGCAACCTGAAGGAAATCCACCGCACCGCCGAAGACTGGCCGCGCCTGCTGGCGGTGCAGCAGCGCCTGGTGACCCTGTTGCCGCAGGCCTGGGAAGAGCGGCGCGACCGCGGCCTGACCTGCGCCGAACTCGGCTTCGACGAGCCGGCGATGCAGGACCTCTCCGATTACCTGGAACATGCCGGCGACGCCCCCGACCGGGCTGCGATTGCCGAGCGTCTCGCCGGCTTGGCGCGCGGCCGGCCGTCGTTCCTGCGCTGAGCCGGGGCCTTGGGGCGCGCCCGTAGAATCCGCGCAATTTCGACGCCGAGCCCCCTGCGGCTCGCCTCGCCGCCCATCGCATGTCGCTGACCCCCGCCCAACGCCAATCCCTGTCCTGGTTCGCCCTGAGCGCGGTGGGCTTCACCCTGGTGTGGCTGCTGGCGCCGGTGCTCACGCCCTTCCTGATCGGCGCGGTGCTGGCCTATGCGCTGCACCCCGCGGTCGAAAGCCTCGTGGTACGGCGTGTGCCGCGTGTGGCTGCGGTGGTGTTGGTGGAGGTGGCCGCCGTGGTCGCGGCGCTGGCGGTGCTGCTGCTCATCGTGCCGATCCTGTCGAAGGAACTGCCGCTGATGCGCGAGCAGATCCCACTGCTCGCAGACCGCGTGAACAGCAGCCTGTCCCCTTGGCTCGCGAAGTGGGGCATTCATGTCGCGCTCGACACCGCGAGCATCAAGGCCTTCGTGCTGAAGTATCTCGATGCGAACGTCGAAGACTGGTTCGCCACGGTGATGAGTTCGGCACGCATCGGCGGCAGCATCCTGCTGACGGTCGTCGGCAATGCGATCCTCGTGCCCGTGGTGCTGTTCTACCTGCTGCTCGACTGGCCGAACCTCATGCGGCGTGCCCGCGAACTGGTGCCGCCTCGCATGCTGGCAAGTGTCGAAGGCTTTCTCGATGAGTGCGACACCGTGCTCGGCCAATACCTGCGCGGCCAGCTGCTGGTGATGGTGATCCTGGCGGCCTTCTACAGCGTCGGCCTCGCGCTGTTCCGCTTCGATCTGGCCGTGCCGGTGGGTGTGTTCACGGGTCTGGCAATCTTTATTCCCTACCTCGGCTTCGGCCTCGGCCT
>JANYJL010000151.1 GCA_025361845.1 Rhizobacter sp. | reverse complement strand
CTGGTCGGTGTCCTTGCTGCGGTTGGCGATCACGCCGCCGAGGCGCACGTTGTAGTTCTTCGCCTTCGCGCCGATCGCCTGCACGATGCGGTTCATCGCGAAGATCGAATCGAAGTCGTTGGCGGTGACGATGAGCGCGCGATCGGCATGCTGCAAGGGCGCGGCAAAACCGCCGCAGACCACGTCGCCGAGCACGTCGAAGATCACCACGTCGGTGTCTTCGAGCAAATGGTGTTCCTTCAGCAGCTTGACGGTCTGGCCGACCACGTAGCCACCGCAGCCTGTGCCGGCCGGCGGGCCGCCGGCCTCGACGCACATCACGCCGTTGTAGCCCGGGAAGACGAAGTCTTCGATGCGCAATTCTTCGGCGTGGAAGTCGACTGTTTCCAGCACGTCGATCACGGTCGGTAGCATCTTCTTCGTCAGCGTGAAGGTCGAGTCGTGTTTCGGGTCGCAGCCGATCTGCAACACGCGCTTGCCCATTTTCGAGAACGCCGCCGAGAGGTTGCTCGAGGTGGTGCTCTTGCCGATGCCGCCCTTGCCGTAGATGGCGAATACCTTAGCGTTGCCGATCTTCAGGTTCGGATCGAGTTGCACCTGCACGCTGCCTTCACCGTCGGCCCGCAGGTTCTTGCGCAAACCGGGCGACTTGATGTCGGGGATGGGAATGGTCGTTGTGCTCATGCTGCTACTCCTTCAAATACACCTTCGAGCCGGTCCTCGAGTTCTTCACCGGCGCGCCGGAGCGCATCGAGCATCTTGGCGTCGGGTTTCCAGTAGTTCCGGTCCGACGCTTCGAGCAAACGACTGGCCACCTTGGCGGAGGCTGTCGGATTCAGTTTGGCCAGCCGCTCGCGCATCGCGGGGTCCAGCAAAAAAGTTTCGGTGAGCTGCTGGTAGACCCAGGGCTGCACCTGGCCGGTCGTGGCCGACCAACCCATCGTGTTCGTCACATGCACCTCGATCTGGCGCACCCCTTCGTAACCGTGCTTGAGCATGCCTTCGTACCACTTCGGGTTCAGCATGCGGGTGCGGGTTTCGAGGGCGACCTGTTCGCTCAAGGTGCGCACCGTGCCGTCACCCTGCGTCTGGTCGCCGATGTAGACCGGGGCCACTTCGGCGTCCTTGCCCTTGGCACGCTTGACCGCGCGGCTGATGCCGCCGAGCGTGTCGAAGTAGGTGTCCACCGTGGTCACGCCGAGTTCCACCGAGTCGAGGTTCTGGTAGGCCAGGTTCACGCCCGCCAGCATGCTTTGCAGCAATGCGGTCTGTTGCACCGGCCGGCCGCTGCGGCCATACGCGAAGCCCTTGCGGCGGGTGTAGGTCTCGGCCAGCTCGTCGGCGTCGTCCCAGCGGCTGTTATCGACCAGGTGGTTCACGTTCGAGCCGTAGGCACCTTCGGCATTGCCGAACACGCGCAGCGAGGCCGCTTCCAAATCGCAGCCATGTTCCTTCTGGTAGGCCAGCGAATGTTTGCGGATGAAGTTCATCTCCAGCGGCTCGTCGGCACTGGCGGCGAGGAACGCGGCTTCGGCGAGCAGCTTGATCTGCAAGGGCAGCAGGTCGCGGAAGATGCCCGAGAGCGAGATGACAACGTCCACCCGCGGCCGGCCGAGTTGCGCCAGCGTCATCAACTCGGCGCCCGCGAGGCGACCGTAGCTGTCGAATCGCGGCTTCGCGCCCATCAGTGCGAGGGCCTGCGCGATCGGTGCACCTTCGCTCTTCAGGTTGTCGGTGCCCCACAGGACGAGTGCGATCGATTCGGGGAAGGTGCCGCTGTCGGCCTGATACCGCTGCAACAGCCGATCGGCCTGGCGTGCGCCGTCCTGCACCGCGTAGGCGCTGGGGATGCGGAACGGATCGAAGCCGTGCAGGTTGCGGCCGGTCGGCAGGATCGAGGGCGTGCGCATCAGGTCGCCGCCCGGCGCGGGGCGAATGAAGCGTCCGTCAAGCGCGCGGATGATGCCGTCGAGTTCGGTGTCTTGCGCCAGCATCGTGTCGATGTGGGCGAGTTCGCGCAGCAGCGACAGCGTCTTGTCGTCCGATGCGATGCCCACGATTTCCAACGCTGCTTCCGGCGCGTGGCCGGCGACCAGCGCTTCGATCAAGTCTTTGGCAGGGCGTGTGCCGTGGGAGGACTCGGCCACCGCGAGCAGCAGGTCCACCCGCTCGCTCGGTGTCGAGGCCTGGCCGACGATGTGCAGGCCGTGCGGGATGAGCGTGTATTCGAGTTCGAGCACGGCGTTGCTGAGCGCGGTGATGCGCGTCGCCGCCTCGTCGCCCCAGGCGGGCTCGGCAGCAGCGAGTTCCAGCGTCGCGGCTTGTGCCTGAATCAGCAGGCTCAGCTCGTCGCGCTCGTGCGCAGCATCGGGCTCCAGGCCGCGGAAGCGCTCGATCGAGGCCTTCAACTCGACGAGGCCACGGTAGAGGCCGGCTTGCGCGACCGGCGGCGTCATGTAGCTGATCAGCGTGGCGGCGGCGCGGCGCTTGGCGATCGTGCCTTCGGACGGGTTGTTCGAGGCGTACAGATAGAAGTTCGGCAGGTCGCCGATCAGACGGTCGGGCCAGCAATCAGCGGACAAGCCGCTCTGCTTGCCGGGCATGAACTCCAGCGCGCCGTGCGTGCCGAAGTGCAGCACGGCGTTCGCGCCGAAGTCTTCACGCAACCAGCGGTAGAAGGCCGAGAAGGCGTGGGTCGGTGCGAAGCCCTTTTCGAACAGCAGGCGCATCGGGTCGCCTTCATAGCCGAAGGCGGGCTGGATGCCGACGAAGACATTGCCGAAGCGTTCACCGAGGATGAAGATCGACGCGCCGTTGCTCTGCTGGCGGCCGGGCGCCGGGCCCCACTGCTTCTCGATTTCCTTCAGCCAGCGCTCGCGCTTCACGTGGTCGTTGGTGTTGATGCGCGCGTGCACATTCGCCGCAGCGCCGAACATCGTGGCATTGCCGTTGATGACCCGTTCGCGCAGCTCGTCCACCGTCGCGGGCACATCGACCGTGTAGCCCTCGCGTTTCATCGCGACCAGGGTGTTGTGCAGCGACTCGAACACCGACAGGAAGGCCGCGGTGCCGGTGTTGCCCGCGTTCGGCGGGAAGTTGAAGATGACCGCGGCCACCTTGCGCTCTGCGCGTTCGCCGCGGTGCAGATCGACCAGTTTGCCGACGCGCGCGGCGAGTGCGTCGGCGCGCTCGGAGCAGACCCGCATGTCGTGCTGGTTGTCGGCGAGGATGAACTTGCAGGCGCGCTGGCAACCGGTGCAGGCGGTCCCGTTGGCATCGGCGCGGCCGCCATAGACCATCGATCCGGTCGAGCCGTCGAGCTCGGGGATCGCGACCATCATCGTGCTCTCGACCGGCAGCAGGCCACGGTCCGAGCCGCCCCAGGATTCGAGCGTCTGGAACTCGACCGGCGTGACGGCGACATAGGGCACGTCGAGCTTGGCGAGGATGTCTTCGGCTGCCTTCGAGTCGTTGTAGGCCGGGCCGCCGACGAGCGAAAAGCCGGTCAGCGAGACCACGGCATCGACGACCGAACGGCCGTTGTCGATGAAGAACGTCTCGATCGGCGGGCGCGCATCGAGGCCGGTGGCGAACACCGGAATCACGCGCAGACCGCGCGCTTCGAGCGCGGTGAGAACACCGTCGTAGTGGCCTGCATTGCCGGCCAGCAGATACGAGCGCATCAACAGCACACCGACCGTGCCACGTTTGCCACTGGTGGCCACGAGCGGCAGCGCGCGGGTGTGGTCGGCCATGCCTTGCACGACACCTTCACCCACCATGCGCGGGTGGTAGACGCCGACCTCCGGGTACTCGACTGGCGGCTGCGTCTTGGCCAGGCCACGCAGGGTGCTGCGCGGGCCGGCGGCATAGCGGTCCACCAGAAAGTGAACCATGTTGGCGATGTTCTGCTCCGAGCCGGCCAGCCAATATTGCAGAGACAGGAAGTAGGCCCGCACGTCTTGCGCGGTGCCCGGGATGAAGCGCAGGATCTTCGGCAGGCGGCGCAGCATCTTCATCTGCTGCTCACCCGCCGTGGCGCGTGCGCCCGGCTCTTCGCTCTTCGCTTCGGGCTTGCCGCGCAGCTTCTTCAGGAAGGCCATCGCGCCGGTGGCCGGCGCCAGCATGTCGAACTTGCCCATGCGCGTGAGCTTGGTCACGTCGCCGGCGGACATGGCGCAGACCATCGCATCGCAGCTCTCGCGGCGTGCCTTCAGTGCGGGCAGGATCGGCAGGTAGTGGTCTTCGAGGAACAACATCGTCGCGATGACGATGTCGCCCTGCGCGATGTCGGCCTTGCAGCGCTCGAGCGCCGCCGGGTCGTCACCCCATTCATCCGCGGCATGGACGATGAGGTCCAGGCCCGGCAGGGATTTGGCCAGCGTCTTGTGCGCGCGCTCGGTGGCTCCGCTCAGGTGGCTGTCCATGGTCACCACGACCACGCGCATGGCGTGAGGTGCCGCGGTGTGCTCAGCGGCTGAAGTGCGCTTTGGCGTCATACAACGTCTCTACAGTGATCACCGGTACGCGCAGTTCCTGAGCGTAGGCTTCGGTGTTGCGGCGTGCCTTGCCGCGCACGAAGAAGGGAATCTTCCTGAGTTCCTTCTCCGCATCAGGGGCCCACATTGCCGGGATCGCGGCCTGTGGACTTTCTCCGTTGTGCTGTGCGACCGCGGCGATGGTTTCGCGCGGCAATTCAATCTGTTCGACTTGTTCGCTGCGATCGGCCGGGGCTTGCACCGCCGTCGGCGCATTCGCGTGCCCGCCGAGGTGCGAGGGCGCCGCATCCTCGTGAAATTCGAAGTCACCGCGGAACATGCCGATCAGGTGTTCTTCGAGGCCCATCATCAGCGGGTGCACCCAGGTGTCGAACAGCACGTTCGCACCTTCGAAACCCATCTGCGGCGAGTAGCGCGCCGGGAAATCCTGCACATGCACCGGCGCCGAGATCACCGCGCAGGGCACGCCCAGGCGCTTGGCGATGTGGCGTTCCATCTGCGTGCCGAGCACGAGTTCGGGTTGCAGCTCTGCGACCTTGGCTTCCACGTCGAGGTAGTCGTCGGTGATCAGCGCTTCGACACCGTAGAGCTTGGCCGCTTCGCGCACTTCGCGTGCGAACTCGCGGCTGTAGGTGCCGATGCCGACGATCGTGAAACCGAACTCTTGCGAGGCGACGCGCGCAGCGGCGACGGCGTGCGTTGCATCGCCGAACACGAAGACACGCTTGCCGGTGAGGTAGGTCGAATCGACCGAACGCGCGTACCAGGGTGAGCGCGAGGTGACCGAGGCCAGTGCCTGCGTGGCGTCGATGGCGGCGAGCTGGGCCACTTCGGCAATGAACTCGCGTGTCGCAGCCGCGCCGATCGGAATGATCTTCGTGGCGGGCTGGCCGAAGTTGCGGCTCAGCCACTGCGCGGCCTGCGAGGCCACTTCGGGGTAGAGCACGACGTTGAAGTCGGCGTCGCCCAGGCGCTCCAGATCGGCCGGCGTGGCGCCGAGCGGGGCGACGACGTTGACTTCGACGCCCATCGTCTCCAGCAAGCCGACGATCTCAGCCACGTCGTCGCGGTGCCGAAAACCCAACGCAGCCGGGCCGAGCACGTTGCAGCGCGGCACCACACCGCGTTCGCGCTGGGTGCCGGGCGCGGGCATGTTCTTCGAGGCGAGCGCGCGGACCATCTGATAGAAAGTCTCGGAGGCACCCCAGTTTTCCTTGCGCTGGTAGGCCGGCAGTTCGAGCGGCACGACCGGGATCGGCAGATCGAGTGCACGCGCCAAGCCGCCCGGGTCGTCCTGAATCAGCTCGGCGGTGCACGAAGCGCCGACCAGCATGGCCTGCGGCTTGAAACGCTCGAAGGCATCGCGCGTGGCGGTCTTGAACAGTTCGGCCGTGTCGCCGCCCAGGTCGCGCGCCTGGAAGGTGGTGTAGGTGACGGGCGGGCGCTTCTGATTGCGCTCGATCATCGTGAACAGCAAGTCGGCGTAGGTGTCGCCTTGCGGCGCGTGCAGCACGTAGTGCACACCTTCCATCGCGGTGGCGATGCGCATCGCGCCGACGTGTGGCGGGCCTTCGTAAGTCCAGAGAGTCAACTGCATGATTCTGTTTTCGCTCAGGCGACGAGCTTCATGCGCCGCACCAGCGGCCGCGTGAACAGCTCGGCCAGGTCACCGGCCTGGTCGTAACCCTGGATCGGTGTGAACACGAGTTCGATCGCCCACTTGGTCGTCAAACCTTCGGCTTCGAGCGGGTTGGCCAGGCCGAGGCCGCAGACCACGAGGTCGGGGCGCGCGGCGCGGCAGCGGTCGAGCTGTTTGTCGACGTCCTGGCCTTCCGACAAGGCAGTGCCAGAAGGCAGCAAGGTCAGTTCTTGCGCCAGGTGCTGGCGGTGCAGATACGGCGTGCCGACTTCGACCAGGCCCATGCCCAACTCACGCGACAGGAAGCGCGCGAGCGGCACTTCGAGTTGCGAATCGGGGAAGAAGAAGATGCGCTTGCCGGCGAGTTGGGTGCGGTGGCGGGCGAGGGCGCGCTTGGCGCGTTCACGCTTCGGGGCGGTGACTTCGTCGAAGCGCTGTTGCGGGATGCCGAAGGCGGTGGCCGCGGCTTGCAGCCACAACGTCGTGCCTTCTTCGCCGAGCGGGAAGGGTGCGGGCAAGCGTTGTGCACCACGCGCTTCGAGCGCGCGGGCCGTGTCGGCGAGGAAGGGCTGGGCGAGCAGGAAGCGGGTGTTCGGACCGACCGGCGCGACATCGCCCGCGCGCCGCGGCGGGAAGAAGCGCACCGGGCCGAGGCCCAGTTCGTCGAACAGGCGCATGAACTGGTCTTCGACCACATCGGCGAGTGAGCCGACGATCAGCAGCGACGGGGCCGCGTCATCGGCCTGCATCGGTGCCACCGGAACCAACGATGCCAGGCAAGCATCTTCACCCTGCGTGAACGTGGTCTCGATGCCGCTGCCCGAGTAGTTCAGGATGCGCACCTTCGGCAGGTAGGTCTTCGACAAGCGCTCGGCCGCGCGCGACAGGTCGAGCTTGATGACTTCCGATGGGCACGAACCCACCAGGAACAGCATGCGGATGTCGGGCCGACGTTCCAGCAGCCGCGTCACCACGCGGTCGAGTTCGGCGTTCACGTCGGCCAGGCCGGCGAGATCACGCTCGTCGATGATGGCGGTGGCGAAGCGCGGCTCGGCAAAGATCATCACGCCGGCAGCCGACTGGATCAGGTGCGCGCAGGTACGCGAGCCGACGACGAGGAAGAAGGCGTCCTGGATCTTGCGGTGCAGCCAGATGATGCCGGTCAGGCCGCAGAACACTTCGCGCTGGCCACGCTCGCGCAGCACCGGGGCGTCGGCGCAGCCGATGTCGGCTGCTTCAGCGCGAATGGGAATCACCGGGCTCATGCTGCAACCCCGCGGCCGCCTGCGACCTGGGCCAGTCGCGCCTGTTGCAATCGCGCCGCCCGCAGCTTCAGGATGAACTGCGTCGCGTTGATCACATAAGTGGCATAGGCCGCCAGCGCCAGCAGCATCAGCGCGCGGGTGCTGAGCGCGCCGGTCGCCAGGGCGATCAGGTAGGCCGTGTGCAGCGCCAGCACGGCCATGCTGAACATGTCTTCCCAGTAGAAGGCGGGGGCGAACAGGTAGACGCCGAACACGTCCTTTTCCCAGATGCAGCCGGTCACCATGATCGTGTAGAGCGTCAGCGTCTTGACGACGATCGACGCGGTGGCGATGGACTGGCCTTCGCCGGTGGCGAGGTAGCGCAACACGAGGCCGAGGCTCGCGAGAAACACGAGGAACTGCACCGGGGCCAACACGCCTTGCACCAGCGTCCACGGTGAGGCATCGCGACGGATGCGTTCGGCCGGCGTGTACAGGCCGACGCCGCCGGCCGCCGGCCGTTCGCCCGCGGAACGCCTTGCCTGACTCGCTTGGTGACTGCCCATGGCACTGAATCTAGACGCGCTGGTCGAAGATGTCAACGGTACTTGACGTAAGGTAAACATGACACTAATCTGAGGTGCGGCGCCGGGTTAACGCGCACTTGACGGGTGGGCAGGCAGGCCGCGACAGTCGCGTGCGGATCCGTGCTTCGGTTTGAGAACAGCAGCCCCGGACGAGATTGATGATCGACGACGAGAGGGCGGGGTGTCGCGTGAGGGCGCGAACTCGACAGCCTGATGTCCAACACCAGTGACGCGAGCGCCCGGCCTCGCGAGGAGACCCGAATGGACCGATTGACACAGGATGGGGCGGCGATGGGGCAAGCCCAGCGTGAATCGTGGGGGCATGCGACACAAGGGCATTCAGGGTCGGCCGTTCGCGCTGACGGCGGTTCGCCGGATCGCATGGCCTGGCTGGTTCGCACCATCGAAGCAGAAATCATCCCGCGCCTGATGCTGGCGCACCGCGGCGGCGCGGCTGTCGTCGAGACCGACTTGGGCGCCGGTATCGCGCCCACGGCAGACGACGTCATCGAGCTCGCGCGCATTGCCCTCGACCAGGAAGCGGCGGTCTCCGTGCGTTTCATCGAGGCCTTCCGCGCCGAAGGGGTGGCGCTCGACACCATCTACCTGGACCTGCTGGCGCCCGCCGCGCGCCACCTGGGCGACATGTGGGAAGCCGACCTCTGCGATTTCACGCAAGTCACGGTCGGCCTGTGGCGGCTTCAGCAGGTGATGTACGACCTGAGCCCGGCCTTCCAGAACGATGCCGAATACGCTGTCAAGAGCCGCCGCGCGATGCTGGTGCCGGCGCCCGGCTCGCAGCACACGCTCGGCCTCTTCATGGTCGCCGAATTCTTTCGGCGCGCCGGGTGGGATGTCTGGGGCGAGCCCTCGGCCACCGCGCCCGACCTGCTCGAAGCCGTGCGCAGCGAGTGGTTCGACGTGATTGGATTTTCCATTGGCGCCGAATTCCAGATCGAGGGTTTGTCCTCGGTTATCCTCGCGCTGAAGCGGGCTTCGCGCAACCCTGGTGTGCGTGTCCTGTTGGGCGGGCCGGTGGCTTCGCAAAACCCGGACTTGCACTCCCGTTTGGGCGCCGACGCCACGGCGTTCGACGCGAACCAGGCTCTGACAGTCGCCGAGTCCATGCTCGGGCCGGCGGTTCGACGTTGTTGAAAACGGCTCGGCGTGGCCGAAACAAACCCGTCCGACGGCAAGAGATCGACCGATCGTGCCGCTGACGAACGAATGTTCTTTGTGAATCACTTCGAGACTGCACAACCGACACTCGCTGGCCTGGATGCCGAAGCCACCGCCTCGTTGATCGCGGCGGCTGCCGACGTGGCGTTGATTCTCGATGGTGACGGCGTGATCCGCGATGTGTCGGTCGGCAGCGTCGATATGGCGCTCGAAGGCTATCGGCAGTGGGTCGGCCTGTCCTGGGCCGAGACCGTGACGGTCGAAAGCCGACCCAAGGTCGAAGCGTTGCTGCACGACGCGGGTGGCAAGGCCGCACGCAAATGGCGCCACGTGAACCACCCGTCGGCGCGCGGAGGCGATGTGCCGGTGTTGTATTCGGCCATCCGCATCGGCAAGGAGGGTCCGGTGGTGGCTTTCGGCCGCGATCTGCGGCCTTTGTCGACGCTGCAACAAAGGCTCGTCGAAGCCCAGCAGGCGATGGAGCGCGACTACCTGCGCCTGCGCCACATGGAAACGCGCTACCGGCACCTGTTCCAGTCGGTGTCCGAGGCGGTGCTGATCGTCGACCCGGTCACGCAGCAGGTCACCGATGCGAACCCGGCCTCGAGCCAGCTGATCGGCGAGCCGCTCAAACGCATCATCGGCCGCGCCGTGCCCGAGTGTTTCGACGAGGCCAGCCGGACGGCCGTGCTGGCGCTGATCGCCACGGTGCGCAGCGGGGCGCGTGCGGAAGACGTGAACGCGCGCCTCTCGGGCGGGCAGTGGGAACTCAGCGTGTCGGCGTCGCTGTTCCGGCAGGAAAGCGGCTCCCTGGTCCTGATGCGGCTGGCGCCCTCTCGGGCTGACGCCGCCACTCCCTTGGCCCACGGCAGCGAAACCATGCTGCTGAAGGCCGTCGAGAGCATTCCCGACGCCTTCGTCGTGACCGATCCCGATGGCCATGTGCTGACGGCCAATTCGGCCTTCATCGAGCTGATCCAATTGGCGTCGCCCGACCAGGTGGTGGGCGAGTCGCTCGACCGCTGGCTCGGCCGCTCCGGCGTCGATCTGAGTGTGCTCATCGCCAACCTGCGCCAGCACGGCACGGTGCGGCTGTTCGCGACCACGCTGCGCGGGCAGTACGGCTCCACCTCGCAGGTCGAGATCTCGGCCACGGCGGTTCCGCACGGCGAGCAGCCTTGCCTGGGCTTCACGATCCGCGACATCGGCCGCCGCCTGGCCAGCGAGCCGCGTGGCCGCCGTGAACTGCCGCGTTCGGCCGGGCAACTGACCGAGCTGGTCGGTCGCGTGCCGCTCAAAGACATCGTCGGCGAAACCACCGACCTGATCGAGCAGCTCTGCATCGAAGCGGCCCTCGAACTGACGCGCGACAACCGCGCCTCGGCGGCTGAAATGCTCGGCCTGTCCCGCCAGAGCCTGTACGTGAAGCTGCGCCGCTACGGCCTCGGCGACCTGGGCGGCGACCCGGACAAGTAAACGCTGCGGCGTGCGGGCGGGCCAAGTCGGCGCCGCGCTCGCCCCAGGGCTGTGTAAACTTCAATTGACGCTGCCGACTGTCAAATGCAAGAATCTTTTGCATGGCCCGTCCCGCGTTGTCCACCGTCGCTGAGCTGCTGAAACCGATCACCTGGTTTCCGCCGATGTGGGCGTTCTGCTGTGGCGTGGTGGCCTCGGGCGTCGAGGCTTCCGGCCGCTGGCCGATCATCGTGACCGGCATCGTGCTGGCCGGCCCGCTGGTCTGCGCGACGAGCCAGGCCGTCAACGACTGGTTCGACCGCCATGTCGATGCGATCAACGAGCCGAACCGTCCCATTCCCTCGGGCCGCATGCCGGGCCGCTGGGGCCTGGCCATCGCCATCATCTGGACCGTGCTGTCCCTGCTGGTGGCCGCCACGCTCGGCCCCTGGGGCTTCGGCGCGGCGCTGGCGGGCCTGGCGCTCGCCTGGGCCTACAGTGCGCCGCCGCTGCGCCTGAAGCTCAATGGCTGGTGGGGCAATGCCGCCTGCGCGATCAGCTACGAAGGCCTCGCCTGGGCCACCGGCGCGGCGGTGATGGCCGGTGGCGCGGTGCCGGGGCGGCGCTCGCTGCTGCTGGCGGCGCTCTACAGCGCCGGTGCCCACGGCATCATGACCCTGAACGATTTCAAGGCGGTCGAGGGCGATCGGCAGATGGGCGTCGGCTCGCTGCCGGTGCGCCTGGGTGTGCAGGGCGCAGCGCGCGCCGCGTGCTGGATCATGGCGCTGCCGCAACTGGTCGTTGTCTTGTCGCTGATCGCCTGGGGACGGCCGGGTTACGCGCTGGCCGTCGGCACGCTGCTGCTCGTGCAGCTGTTGCTGATGGACTACTTCACCGACGCGCCGACACCGCGCGCGCTGTTCTACAGCGGCTTTGGCGTGCCGCTGTTCGTCAGCGGCATGATGGTCAGCGCCTTCGCGCTGCGTTCACTCACACGGGGCGTGGCATGACGCCACGCTCCAATCCGGAAACGAGGTTCCTGCCATGAACGAAGCCATTCAAACCTTCGATGTGGTGGTGGTCGGCGGCGGCCCCGCAGGCGCCACGGCGGCGCACGATCTGGCCTTGCAAGGCTGTTCGGTGCTGCTGCTCGACCGGGCCGGGCGCATCAAGCCCTGCGGTGGCGCGATACCACCGCGCCTCATCAAGGACTTTGCAATCCCCGATGAGCTGCTCGTCGCCCGCGCCCGCTCGGCCCGCATGATTTCGCCGACGGATCAACGTGTCGACATTCCGATCGAGAACGGCTTCGTCGGCATGGTCGACCGCGAGCATTTCGACGAATGGCTGCGCGAGCGCGCAGCGAGTGCCGGCGCGGTGCGGCGCAGCGGTGCTTTCGAACGCATCGATCGCGACGCCGATGGCCTGAGCGTCGTGCACTTCAAGGAACTGCGCGGCCGCGCGGCGGGCGGTGACGCCGACGCGCCGGTGGTGTGGGCCAGCGTGCGGGCGCGCAGCATCATCGGCGCCGACGGCGCGCGCTCGGCCGTGGCGCGCCAGGCCGTGCCGGGCGCGGCGAATGTCGATTGTGTGTTCGCCTACCACGAGATCGTTCGCGCCCCGGCGAACAAGCCGGCGGGTTACGACGGCTCGCGCTGCGATGTGATCTACAACGGCCAACTCTCGCCCGACTTCTATGGCTGGGTGTTCCCGCACGGCGACACGCTGAGCATCGGCACCGGCAGCGCCGACAAGGGCTTCTCGTTGCGCGGCGCCGTCGGCTCGCTGCGCCAGGCGGCCGGGCTCGAAGGCGCGGAGACGATCCGCCGCGAAGGCGCGCCGCTGCCGATGAAACCGCTGCGGCGCTGGGACAACGGCCGCGACGTGGTGCTCGCCGGTGATGCTGCCGGTGTGGTGGCGCCGGCTTCGGGTGAGGGCATCTACTACGCGATGGTCGGTGGGCGCCTCGCCGCCGAGGCGGTGCAGGCACTGCTGAAAACCGGCGATGTCAAATCGCTCAAGCTCGCACGCAAGCGTTTCATGAAGGCGCACGGCAAGGTGTTCTTCGTGCTCGGCGTGATGCAGCACTTCTGGTACTCGAGCGACAAACGGCGCGAGCGTTTCGTCAGTATCTGCCGCGACCGCGACGTGCAGCAACTCACCTTCGAGTCCTACATGAACAAGGAACTCGTGCGCAAGAAGCCGATGGCCCATGTGCGCATCTTTTTCAAGGACATGGCGCACCTGCTCGGCCTGGTCCGCGCTTGATCGAATTCCTCATGAGCGTGCCCAAGCCCGTCTGGGTCGCCGCCCTCGCGGCCTTCGCGGTCGCGAGCCTCGGCGCGTTGATGACGGATCTGGGCCCTTGGTACCGCGGCCTCATCCAGCCCTCGTTCCAGCCGCCCGATTGGGCTTTCGGCCCGGCCTGGACCACCATCTTCGCGCTCGCTGCGGTGGCCGGCGTGCAGGCCTGGCAGCGCGCCCCCGACCAGGGCAGCCGCGAGTGGCTGCTGGTGATGTTCGCGCTGAACGGCTTCCTGAACGTGTTCTGGAGCCTGCTGTACTTTCGCCTTCACCGGCCTGATTGGGCGCTGTACGAAGTGGTGTTCCTGTGGCTCTCGGTGCTGCTGCTGATCGTCGTGCTCGGGCGCTACTCGCGGCCTTCGGCCTGGCTGCTGGCGCCGTATCTCGGGTGGGTGGCGTTCGCCGGTGCGTTGAACTTCGCGAGCGTGCGGTTGAACGGGCCGTTCGGTACGCATTGACGGTGCCGAAACTTCGCGCGTGGACACCCTGTTTTCCAGCCCGCTCTGGGTCGATCTGATCATCGTGTTCACGCTGCTCGAAGGCCTGGCGCTGGCGGTCTATTTCCGCCTCACCGGCCGCGGTGTGCCGCTGGCGCAATTCGGCGTGAACCTCGTCTCCGGCGTGTGCCTGATGTTCGCGCTGCGCAGCGCCATCGCCGGCGCTGGAGCGATGTGGATCGCCGCCGGCCTGCTGGCCTCCGGCTTGGCGCACGGCCTGGATTTGTGGCGGCGCTGGCAGCGCTGAACCGGATTCGAACACCCCAAAAAATCAGCCCGCTTGCGTGAGCAAGCGGGCTGGGCAAGTCCTTCAGAAAAGGACGTCGTTGGGACTCTTTGCGTATCCTTTGGCACCGTACTTCGCGGCGCGCTTCGGATCACTTTTGTGCAGACTTCAGTTCGAACCCGTGTGACAGCGAGTGGGGGAACTTTAGAGTTCGCACCCGCAAGCTGCCATCCCCAATACGAGGGACGTGTGAGGCACCCCCAAGAGGGGGTGGCGCGTGGGCGGACAATCACGCCATGAGTTCCACGCCCCCGCGCCGCCCGCCACGTTTGGCGCCCCCTGTGCCTGCATCAGCACCGCTCGATGAAGACGACATCGATGCATTGCAAGCCCTGCTCGACGAAGTGCCCGCACCGCTGGAGCCGCTGGACGTGACGATGCTCGACGGCTTCCTGTGCGGCGTGCTCGTGCAGCCCGAAGAGATCCCCGTGAGCCACTGGTTTCCGCATGTCTGCGATGCCGATGGCCGCGCCTTGCCGCCGCGCTACAACGGTACGCGCCTGCATGCCCTCGTGATGCGCCGCCACCGCGAGTTGCGCGATGCGATTCAGCGCCGCGAGTGGTTCGACCCGTGGGTGTTCGAGTTGTCGGACGACGCCGAAGAGCTTGCCGATGAAAACGATGAATCCGGCGCCAGTCTCGACGCCGTCTACCCCTGGGTGGCGGGCTTCGCGACCGCGGTGGAGTTGTTCCCGGCATTGATGCAGCGGGATGCCGCCGCGCTGACCGAGCCGCTGGCCTTGCTGTACCGCCACCTCCAACCCGACGATCTGGAAGATGCCGACGCACTGCTCGAAGAAATCGAATCGCTGGAGCCGCCGGCGGATTTGAGCGAAGCGGTCGAAGGCCTGGTGCGTGCGACCTTGCTGCTGGCCGACCTGGCGCAGCCGCAGGCGAGTCCGGCTCCGCGCGGGCCGGCGCGTGGCGCTCCTCGTGGCCCGCGACGTCCGTGGCCACCGCGGCGTTGAGCCGGCGCTGAGGTGTGCCAACTCGCGTTCAGATCGCCAGCGGGTCGATGTCCACGGCCCAGCGCAGGATGCGCTGCTCCGGTGCCTTGGCCGCTCGCCGCACCGCATGCAACTCGGGCAGCCACAGCGCGAGAAAACGTTGCAGCGCCATGCGCGAGGGCGATTCGATCAGCATCTGCATGCGTTCGACATTGGCGACGCGCGCCACACCGGTCGGCACCGGCGGGTAGACCATCACTGCGTCGGCGCCGTCCACTTCGGCACCGCGCTCAGCGGCCGCTTGCAGGAAGCTGCGCGCGGCCTCGGCACTGCGCGCTTCGGCACGAAGCATCGCCAAGTGTGAATACGGCGGCAGGCCGGCCATCTCGCGTTCAGCGAGCTGGCTCTTCGCGAACGCATCGAAGTCGTGGCTGCGCAGTGCCGTGTAGAGCCCGTGGCGCGGGTGCCAGGTTTGCACCCACATCTCGCTGCGCGCTGCCTGCGTCGCATCGCGCCCAGCACGGCCACCGGCCTGCATCAGCAGCGCGAACAAACGTTCGGGCGCGCGGAAGTCGCTGCTGAACAGCGATGTGTCCGGGTTCACCGCCGCCACCAGCGTGATGCGGCGGAAGTCGTGCCCCTTGGTGATCATCTGCGTGCCGACCAGCACATCCACATCGCCCGCGTGCACGGCACCGAGCTGCGCTTCGAGTGCGCCCTTCAAGCGCGTGCTGTCGGCATCGATGCGGGCGATGCGTGCGGGCTTTCCATCGGCGCCGTGCAGCAGTTCGGCGAGCTGTTCTTCGAGCCGCTCGGTGCCGCGGCCGAGTGGCGCGATGTCGAGGTTGCCGCACTCGGGGCAGGCGCGTGGCACGGGCTCGGACAGGCCGCAGTGGTGGCAGCGCAGTGTGCGGTCGAGTTTGTGGAACACACGCCAGGCGCTGCAATGCGGGCAGCCACTTTTCCAGCCGCAATCCGCGCAGTGCAGCACCGGCGCATAACCGCGCCGGTTCAGGAACACGAGGCTCTGTTCGCCCGTGTCGATGCGCTGCTGCAAGGCCGCCACCAATGGCGGCGAGATCGACGCGTTCATGCCCTTGGAGCGCGGCAGCAGGTTCATGTCCACCAGCCGCACCTTCGGCAAGATGCCCCCGCCGATGCGTTGTGTGAGCGCGAGGCGCACATAACGCCCTTGCTCCGCGCGCTGCCAGCTTTCGAGCGAGGGCGTGGCCGAGCCCAGCAGCACCGTCGCGGCTTCGAGCTTGCCGCGGTACACGGCCATGTCGCGCGCCGAATAGCGTGCGCCTTCCTGCTGCTTGTACGAGGGGTCGTGCTCTTCGTCGACGACGATCAGCCCGAGCCGCGGCATCGACGCGAACACGGCCAGCCGCGTGCCCAGCACCAGATCGGCCAGGCCCAGGTGCGCGGCGAGCCAACTGCGCAGGCGCTGCGCCGGTGTCAACCCGCTGTGCAGCGAGACGATGTGGCGGCCCGCAAAACGCTCCGCAAAGCGCGCTTCGAGTTGCGGTGTGAGGTTGATCTCGGGCACCAGCACCAAGGCCTGTTTGCCGGCCGAAAGCGCCTGCGCTGCGGCGCGCAAATAGACTTCGGTCTTGCCGCTGCCCGTCACACCTTGCAACAAAATCGTCGGGGCTACATGGCCCTCGGCGCTGAGCGTGTCGATACTTTTCAGCGCCGCGGCCTGCTGCTCGCTCAAGGGTGGCAACTCGCTCGCGTGGGTATCGGCCCCGTTCGACCTGGCGGGGTCGCCCAAAGCCTTGTGCAACTTCTTGATCCGGTTGGCGAGTTGCGCGTCGTCAAGCTTGCGCAATTCGGGTGGCAGCACCGAGAGCGCCACCTCGCCGACACTGCGCTGGTAGTAGCCCGCCGCAAAGTTCACCAGCTCGCACCAGCGCGCGCCCAGCGGGGGCAGCGCGGTGAGCGCCTCCTGCACACCTCGCAGGGCCAGTGCTGGCGGCGCGTCGCTCGTGCCGGGCCAGACCACACCGGCCACATCACGCCGGCCGAACGGAACGCGAACCAAGGTGCCCGCAGCGAGCGGGTGCTCACTGGTGTAGTCGAGCGGGCCGGCCAGGCCGGTGTGCTGCGGCGCCTCGACGGCAACGCGCAGCCGCAGCAACTCAGTCATCTCTAGGCGTGACGCACTTGGCGTGAAAAGCTCCGCACGACATCAAATTTCCGCCCTAACCCAATGATTTGAAAAGGCTTTTAGAAATCTCCACGGTTTTTGTGGATAACTTTGTGGGCAACTTGCCAAAAGCGCCGCCAAATCCTTGATGCACCAGCGTTCAGCGCACTTTGCACCGATTTGTTGCATTCTCGAAGAATGAATGAAATCAAGCACTTAGGAGGATTTCATGAAATTTGCATGGTGCGACGCAATAGCTGCGCACCGGAAAGCGGTCAGATCAAAAAATGGGGATAAGTCAAGCCCTGAGCACTCACTCACCCGACAAGGAGACTGGGGCTAAACCCTGATGACTTCTTGCCAACTACGCGGCCCGGCGCAGCCGGCGCGAGACCTCGTGCACCGTGTCGACGAGCACCGACACGCTCTCCGGCGGTGTGTGCTGGCTGATGCCGTGGCCGAGGTTGAAGATGTGGCCGCTGGTCGCTGACGGCGTGCCGAAGCTCTCGAGCGAGCGTGTCACCTCGGCGCGGATTTGATCGGGCTGCGCGAACAGCACGTTCGGGTCGAGGTTGCCTTGCAGCGCCACGCGCGCACCGATGCGCTGGCGCGCTTGCGCAAGGTTCACGGTCCAGTCGAGGCCCACGACATCGGGCTCGATGCCGGCGATCTCTTCGAGCCACAGACCACCGCCCTTGGTGAACACGATGTGAGGGATGCGCTGCCCCTCGTGCTCGCGCTTCAACTGCCGCAGCACGCGTTGTGTGTAGGCCAGGCTGAAGGTCTGGAAGGCGCCATCGGCGAGCACGCCGCCCCAGCTGTCGAACACCATCACGGCCTGCGCGCCGGCCTCGATCTGCGCGTTGAGGTACAGCGCCACCGCGTCGGCGTTGATGGCCAGCATGCGGTGCATCAGGTCCGGGCGGCTGTAGAGCATGGACTTGACGAGGCGGTAGTCGTCCGAGCCCGCGCCTTCGACCATGTAGCAGGCAAGTGTCCACGGGCTGCCCGAAAAGCCGATCAGCGGCACGCGGCCGTTGAGCGCCTTGCGGATCGAGGTGACGGCATCGAACACGTAGCGCAGCTTGTCCATGTCGGGCACTTCGAGCTTCGCGACCGCCGCTTCGTCGCGCACGGGGTGCGCGAACTTCGGCCCTTCGCCGAGCGCGAACGAGAGGCCCAGGCCCATCGCATCCGGCACGGTGAGGATGTCGCTGAACAGGATGGCCGCGTCGAGCGCGTAGCGTTCCAGCGGCTGCAGCGTCACTTCGGTCGCGTAGTCGGTGTTCGTGGCCAAGCCCATGAAGCTGCCCGCCTTCGCGCGCGTGGCGCGGTACTCGGGCAGGTAGCGGCCAGCCTGGCGCATCAGCCAGACGGGGGTGTGCTCGGTGGGCTGGCGCAGGCAGGCGCGCAGGAAACTGTCATTTTGGAGGGGTGCAAACATCGCCGAATTATCGCGCCCATAATTTCGATTCCTTTGAGGAGAACCCCATGCGTGCAGACACCATCCTGGCAACCATCGGCAACACCCCGCACATCCGGATGCAGCGGCTGTTCGGCTCCGCGCATTCCGTGTGGATCAAGAGCGAGCGCGCCAACCCCGGCGGCTCGATCAAGGACCGCATTGCGCTGTCGATGGTCGAAGCCGCCGTGGCCTCGGGCGCGCTGAAAGCCGGCGGCACCATCATCGAGCCGACCTCGGGCAATACCGGTGTGGGCCTGGCGATGGTCGCGGCCGTGAAGGGCTACAAACTCGTGCTGGTGATGCCCGACAGCATGAGCGTCGAGCGCCGCCGCCTGATGCTCGCCTACGGCGCGAAATTCGTGCTGACGCCGCGCGAGAAGGGCATGAACGGCGCCATCGCGCGTGCCACCGAGTTGCTCGCCGAAACGCCGAACTCGTGGATGCCGCAGCAGTTCGAGAACCCCGCCAACATCGACGTGCACGTGCGCACCACGGCGCAGGAGATCGCGGCCGACTTTCCGAGCGGCGTCGATGCGCTGATCACCGGCGTGGGCACCGGCGGCCACCTGACCGGCTGTGCGCAGGTGCTGAAAAGCATGTGGCCGAAGCTGAAGGTCTACGCCGTGGAGCCCACCGCCTCGCCGGTGATCAGCGGCGGCGCGCCGAGCCCGCACCCGATCCAGGGCATCGGCGCCGGTTTCATTCCGAAGAACCTGCGCACCGAATTGCTCGACGGCGTGATTCAGGTCGAAGCCGAAGCGGCGCGCGAGATGGCGCGGCGTTGCGCGCGCGAAGAAGGCATCCTGGTCGGCATCTCTTCGGGTGCCACGCTCGCGGCCATCGCGCAGAAGCTGCCCGATCTCGCCAAGGGCGCGACCGTGCTCGGCTTCAATTACGACACTGGCGAGCGTTACCT
>JANYJL010000143.1 GCA_025361845.1 Rhizobacter sp. | reverse complement strand
AGAGTCCGCTGCTCTACCAACTGAGCTAAGAGCCCCGAAATTTTTCAGGAATTTTTTGGTGGGTCGTGCGTGACTCGAACACGCGACCAACGGATTAAAAGTCCGCTGCTCTACCGACTGAGCTAACGACCCGGCAAGCCTTCCATTGTAGCTGGCTCCGCGTGTCGTCTGACTCCTACCCGCCGACCCGCGATTCTAGCGCAAGGTTTGCGGCCACCATGCCGAACGTTGCAGTCACGCCAACGCTTGAGCCATAACCGTGGCAATTCAGCCCACCGTCCACCTCAGCGGCCCCTTCTGGCGCACGCACCGCTTCGCGTGAAAACACGCAGCGCAGGCCGATCACGCCGGTGCGCGCCGCACCGTGGTGCTGGCGCAGGCGCTGGCGCAACGAGGCCAGCAACGGGTCGTGTGTGACGAGGGCGAGATCGTCGACCTGCACGGCCTGCGGCTGGCGCTTGCCACCGGCCGCGCCGACGACGATGAGCGGCGTTCCCATGGCGAGAGACCACGCGGCAAGTGCCGCCTTCGCACGCACCTGATCGCAGCAATCGATGACGACGTCGACCTCTGACGGCAGCAGCGCCGGCCAGTTGCTGTCGTCGACGAATTCTTCGACGGCGTGCACGATGCATTCGGGATGAATGTCGGCGATGCGCTCGCGCAGCGCCAACGCTTTGGCCTGGCCGATCGTGGTGCCGAGCGCCTGCACCTGGCGGTTGATGTTCGACTCGGCCACGTGGTCCAGATCGATCAGGGTCAGCTCGGCGACACCGCTGCGCGCCAGCGCTTCGACCGCCCACGAGCCCACGCCGCCGAGGCCCACCACCGCGATGCGTGCGGCGCGGATGCGCTCGTACCCCGCGCCGCCATACAGGCGCCGCAGCCCACCGAAGCGACGCTCGGTGTCGGGGCCTGCTTCGGGCAGCAAGGCGCGGGCCTACTTCAGGGTGACCAGCCGGTCGCGCCCGGCCTGCGCCGCTTCGGACTTCGGGTAGGCCTTGAGCAACTCGGCGATTGTCTTGCGCGCGGACTTCACGTCCTTCAGTTCGATTTCGCAGTTGGCCACCGCGAGCAGTGCTTCGGCCGCACGCGGGTACTCGGGCGACGTGCTCACGAGCGCGCGAAACGAGGCGATGGCTTCCTTGTAATCACGCTTTCCATAGAGCGCATTGCCGAGCCAGAACTGCGCCGACTGCGCGTAGCCGCTGACCGGGTAGCGGCGCAAGAAGCCGCTGAGCGCCGGCGCCGCCTTGTCGAATTCGCCCTTGCGCAAGGACGCCATCGCTTCTTCGTAGATGCGCTTTTCGTCCGGGTCGGCGAGGAACTCCTTGTCATCGACCGTGACCTTCTGCGGTTCGATCTTGCGGATGCGGTCTTCGACGCCTTCGGTGATGTCCTTCTGCTTGCGCTGCAACTCGGCCACGCTGCGGGTGAGCTGCTCGTAGTCGCGCGCACGCTGCTCGTCCTGACCACGTAACTTGGCGATGTCGCCACGCAGCAGTTCGAGCTGGCTGTTCAGATCGAGCAGGCTGCGCTTGAGGGTGGCGATCTGTTCGGCCGACTGCGCATTGTTCTGCGTGATCTGGTCGGACAGGCGCGAAATCTGCTCGGCCTGCAAGGCCCGCGCGCGTTCGTTGCCCTGCTCGATTTTCTGGCTGCTTTGTTCGAGCCGCTGGCGCAGGTCGAGGATGGCCTTGCGCGCTTCGTCGTCGTCGAAGATGCCGGCCCGCGCGGCCGGTGCGAACCCGACTGCGATCAAGCAGAGCAGCGCCGCGGCGGCGCTGCGCGAGCCCTTGAACATCGCCCCGGCCATCAGCGCGAAACGATCTCGGCGCGGCGGTTCTTGGCCCAGGCCGCTTCGTCGCTGCCCTGCACCGCCGGGCGCTCCTTGCCGAAGCTCACGGCTTCGAGCTGCGCGTCGTTCGCGCCGAGCAGGGTGAGTGCCTTCAACACCGCCTCGGAGCGCTTCTGGCCGAGTGCGAGGTTGTACTCGCGGCCACCGCGTTCGTCGGTGTGACCTTCGATGGACATGTGCAGCTTGCGGTCGGCCGCCAGCACCTTGGCGTTGGCTTCGACGACGGGGCGGAACTCGTCCTTGACGACATAGCTGTCGAAGTCGAAGTAGACGATGCGAGCGCCGGGGGCCATGGCAACGGCATCGGTCTTGGTCAGGTCGACCGGCTTGACGGCGCTGCTGTTCGCACCGGCAGCGCCCGTGCTGCCTGCGGCCGGCGCGGCGGCGGTCTGGCCGGGGGCGGTGCCGGTGCGGGTTTCGACCGGTGCGGTCGTGTTGTTCAGCTTCACCGGGGAGCTGCAAGCGGCCAGCGCCGCGGCGGCCAGCAGGGCCAACAGGCCGCGGGTGCGGCGGGCGGTGGTTTGAGCGTGCTTCGTGTTCATCGCGAATTCCTTCGTTGTTGGTTTCAGTGTGCGGGCCGGAAACTGCCCCTCTTTCAACTCGTTCAAGTCAGCGGACCTGTCTCGTCAGTCATCGCCCATAAGGCCCCCAGGTCGGTTCCCGCACATCGGCCGTGGTGGACACCAGACGCGCCTTGATCTTGCCATCCAGGGTGGTGGTCATCAATACATCGCGACCCTGGGCGCGCGAGGCATAGATGATCAAGCGGCCATTCGGCGCAAAGCTCGGGCTTTCGTCGTCGCTGGTGTCGGTCAGCGCAACGGGCTGGGCGCTGCCGGCCAGGTCGAGCGTGTGCAGGCGGAAGGCAGCACCGCCAATGCGCGAAATGTAGGCCATGGTCCGCCCGTCCGGGCTGATGGCCGGGCTGATGTTGTAGGCCCCCGCGAAGGTGATGCGCTCGACATTGCCACCGCTTACCGTGGTGCGGTAGATCTGCGGGCCACCGCCGCGGTCGCTCACGAAGTAGATGCCGCGGCCATCGGGTGCGAACACCGGCTCGGTGTCGATCGCCTGGCTCGTCGTCAGGCGGCGCGGGTTCTCGCCCGTGCGGCTGATGAGGTAGAGCTGGGAGCCCTTGTCGCGCGACAAGGTCACCGCCAGGTCCTTGCCGTCGATCGACCAGGCCGGCGCGCTGTTCGAGCCGCGGAAGTTGGCGATCACGCGGCGCTTGCCGGTCAACAACTCCTGCGCGTAAATCACCGCCTTCTGATTCTCGAAGGACACATAGGCCAGCTCGCGCCCGTCCGGCGACCAAGCTGGCGAGATGATGGGCTCGGCGCTGTTCACCGCCACCTGCCCGCCTTCGCCATCGGCGTCGGCGATGCGCAGCGTGTAGCGCCCGCCGCCCTTGGTGACGTAGGCGATGCGGGTCGAGAACACGCCCTTGTCGCCAGTGAGCTTCTGATATACGAAATCGGCAATGCGGTGCGCTGCCAGGCGCAGCTCGCTCGGATCGACCGCCGTGGCCTGGGCGCCGATCTCGACGCCCTTGACCACGTCCCACAACTTGAAGCGCACATCGAAGCGGCCGTCGGCCAGGCGCGCCACCGAGCCGGCGAGCAGCGCATCGGACGCCTTGCTGCGCCACTCGCTCATGTTCGGCTGGCCCGTCTCGTCGAGCGGTGTGCTGCCGTCGACGAGGCGGAACAGGCCGCTGCGTTCGAGGTCAGCGCGCACGATCACCGCCGTGGGATTCGGGGTCTTGTCCTCGTCGCGGAACTTCAGCACCGCGATCGGCACCTGGGTGGCGCCGACGCCGGAGATCTCGACCCGGAACTGGGCCCAGGCCGGGAGGGCCAGGGCGGCGGAGGTGGCTAGCAGGGTTCGTCGTTTCAGCATCGGGGGGTGTGAGTGAATTTCAGGGCGCGGGTTCACTTCATTTGCGCGATCGCCGGGTGTTGCCCCAACGGCGACATTTTGAGGTAACGGTAATACGTGCCCTCGGCGATGTACACGGCCAGCACGAAACCGAGCTGGCCGTCGAGAAAGCCGCGTTTGATCACGTAGCTGCGCACAAAGGCCCACGCAGCATGGCCGATGGCCGATGACAACGAGCCGCGCTTGCCCGCACGCAGCCGGTCCACTGCGCGCCCGCTGGTGTAGCGGTTCATCTTGTCGAGGGCATTTTCGAGGCTCGGCATGGTCAGGTGGCGCAGCTCGCCGCCCAGCCGTTCCACGGCGCCCGTGACCACCAGGCGCTCGTGCACCAGGTCGTCCGAAAAGCGCCCGGCCTCCCGGCGGAACAGGCGCAGCACGCGGTCGGGGTACCAGTCGCCATGGCGCATCCACTGCCCGCAAAAGCTCGACAGGCGGGAGAACTCGTAAGCCGCGGCGCCGGCGGCGGGCGCGGCGCTGACCACGGCCTTGATCTGCGCGGCGAGGGCCTCGTCGACCCGTTCATCGGCATCGATGCTCAGCACCCAACTGCCGCGGGCGCGGTCGAGCGCGCGGTTCTTCTGGGTGCCGAAACCCAGCCATTCAGTGGTCATGACGACGTCGGCGCCGAACCCCAGTGCGATCTCGCGCGTGCCATCCGTGCTGCCCGAATCGACCACGATCCATTCATCGGCGAAGGCCACCGAGCGCAGGCAATCGGCCACGTTGTGCGCCTCGTTGCGCGTGATGAGGATGACCGACAAAAGGGGGGTGGGCATGGGCACGGTTGCGCGGGAGCGACGCCGGCGCATTGTAGGCAGGCGCGGGACGGATAATCCGCAGCGCATGAACCCTCCGCCCCTGCCACCCCTGAAGGCCCGTTTGTTGCGGCTCGCCCCGTTTTTCAAGGACAGCCGCCGAGGCTTCGTACTTGCGATCGCCGGCTCCGTGGTCGGCGCGGCCACCGAGCCGATGATTCCAGCCCTGATGAAGCCGCTGCTGGACAGCGGCTTCAAGGCAGGTGCCTTGCCGTTGTGGTCGATTCCCGTGGCGGTGATCGGCCTGTTCGCCATTCGTGGCTTCGCCGGTTTCATCGCGCAATACGGCCTGGCCTGGGCGGCCAACCGTGGCGTGCTGGGCCTGCGCAATGCGATGTTCGAGCGGCTGCTGGTCGCGCAGCCGGCACTGTTCAACGGCCACACCGCGAGCAGCCTGACCAACATGCTGACCGGCGAGGTGCAGGGCGGCGCCACGCAACTCGTGAACTCGCTGTCCTCGCTGGTCAAGGACTCGTTCACGCTGCTGGCCTTGCTGGGTTACCTGATGTGGCTGAACTGGCAGCTCACGATGTTCGTCGCTGTGCTGTTCCCGGCCGTGGCCTACACGATGCGCACACTCAGCCGGCGGCTGCACCGACTGGCGATCGAAGGCCAGCGCGCCAACGATGAACTGGCTTACGTTGTCGAGGAGAACGTGCTGGCCTGGCGCATTGTGCGGCTGCACGGCGCCGAGCAGTCGCAGATCTCGCGCTTCGCGCAGGTCAGCGAAGCCATCCGCCGCCTTTCGATGAAGGCGGTGGTGTCGGCCGCGACGATGACGCCCATCACCCAGATCATGGCCGCCTGTTCGTTGTCGGCGGTGATCGTGATCGCCTTGTGGCAAAGCGGCCAGCAGGGCAACTCGGTCGGAAGCTTCGTCGCTTTCGTCACAGCGATGCTGATGCTGGTGGCACCGATCAAGCACCTGTCAGAAGTGGCGGGCCCGATCACCCGCGGCCTGGCCTCGCTGGACCGCGGCGTCTCCATGCTGACCGAGAGCCCGGTCGAACAAGGCGGCAGCTTCGATCCCGGCCGCTCGAATGGCCACCTCGAAGTGCGCGGTGTGTCACTGCGCTACCGCAGCGAATCGCCGCCCGCACTCGATGCCCTGGACATGGACCTGCGCGCCGGCGAATCGGTGGCCCTGGTGGGGCCGTCCGGCGCCGGCAAATCGACCCTGGTCAATCTGTTGCCGCGTTTCATCGAACCGAGCCGCGGTATCGTCTTGCTGGACGGCGTTCCGCTGGCCGAGTGGGACGTGCATGCGCTGCGCCGCCAGTTCGCCCTCGTCAGCCAGGACGTGGTGCTGTTCAACGACACCGTGGCCGCCAACGTCGCGCTGGGTGCGGAGATCGACCGCGAACGTGTGACCGCAGCGCTGCGCAGCGCGAACCTGCTGGAGTTTGCCGAAGGCCTGCCGCAAGGCATCGACACCGTGATCGGCCACAACGGCGGCCAGATGTCCGGCGGCCAGCGCCAGCGCATGGCCATCGCACGGGCGATCTACAAAGACGCGCCGATCCTGATCCTCGACGAGGCGACCTCGGCACTCGACTCCGAATCGGAGCGGTTGGTGCAGCAAGCCCTCGAAGTGCTGATGCGCGGGCGCACCAGCCTCGTGATCGCGCACCGGCTGTCGACCATCGAACGTGCCGACCGCATCGTCGCGCTCGAGGGGGGTCGCGCCGTCGAACAGGGCACACACGCCGAGTTGCTGGCCCGCGGCGGGCTGTATGCGCGCTTGCATGCCCTGCAGTTCCGCACCGCCGCATGAAGAAGCGGGTGTTCATCACCGAGTACGTCGGCCTGAGCACCCGGCTCGAAGCGCTGGCGATGGCGTTCATGATTTCCGATTACTTCGGCCACGAGGTCTGCATCGACTGGAAAGACACCGACGCGCTGACCATCCGCGGCGTGCAGCACCGCGGCCGCGGCCTGCTCGGCCGGATCGACAACTGGAAGCTGCGCGAGTACTCGACCGAAACCTTCCACGCCATCGGCGCGCACCACAACCTCAACCTGCGCACCCACGAGGGCCCGCGCCACCTGCTCGAAAAGTACTACCTGCCGACGGCGCAGCGCATCAAGCTGCGGCCCGACCTCATCGACACGATCCGTGACACCTTCGCGCCCTACGCGAACCGGCCGCTGGTCGGCGTGCACATCCGGCGCGGCGACTTCCACATGGTCGACCCCGATGTGTTCGACGTGAAGGCGGCGTTCTGGCCCGCGGTGCCGGACTGGTGGTACGAACACGTGATGGGCGAGATCAAGAATGCCGTGCCGAACGTGGCGTTTTTCGTGTCCTGCTCGGGCAGCCTCGACGAGTTCCCGCACCTGCAATCGAAGTTTGAGATGTTCGACCTGCCGACCGCATCACCCTACGACTACAAGGAAGCCGGCCATGCCGCGCGCCGCCACCCCGCAGCCGACCTCTGGGCGCTGGGCTGCTTCGACCTGATGGTGGGCTCGTCGTGCTCGACCTTCACGCACTACGCGGCCAACATGCTTGGCGGGCCGACCACCGTGCTGGTGCCGCCGGCGGAAAAGATGCATGTCTCGGCGCCGTCGTATGCGCGCATCGGCCTGCACGGCCGCGGTGCCCATGACTGGTATGCGGCCTGCCGCACCGGCGAAGGCCTGCAGCCGGTCGCCGATGCGGGCACCCTGCCCATCTCGACCGGCGCGTCGGTCGACTGGATGTGAGCATGCTGCGCAAACTTCAGCGCCGCCTCGCCAAGTCCGTGGCCAAGCTGCAGCGGTCGAGCGTGAAGCGGCGCCAGATCGCGGCATTGTTCGCGTCCGTGGCGCGCGATGCGTTCATCCTCGAAGTGGGTGGCGGCTACAACCCGCGCTACGTGAAGGGCAATGACCATCCCAACGTCTATCACCTGGACCATGGCACTACTGAAGCACTGCACGCCAAATACGCTGCCGACCCGAGCGTTGCCCACAACGTGCACCGCATCCAGGCGATCGACTTCGTGTTCGACGGTGCACCGATCGAGACCCTGGTCCCACCGGACCTGCGGTTCGACCTGATCTATGGCTCGCACGTGCTGGAACACCAGGTCGATCTGATCGGCCATCTCCAGTCACTCGAGAAGCTGCTCAAGCCCGAGGGCCGCGTGATCCACGTCGTGCCGGACCTGCGGACCTGCTTCGACGCCCTGCGTTACCCGACCGTGACCGCGGACGCACTGCAGGCCCACCTGCATCCCGCGCCCACCCACCGCGGCAAGCAGGTCTTCGATCACTACTCCCGCGCGCTGAACAAGAACCACGGCTACATGATGTGCAACGCCGACTTCGACGATGCCCGCTTCACCGTGCCGCTGCAAGATGCACTGGCCGCATTGCGCGCCGCCGATGATCCGGCCAATGGCTACGTCGACGCGCACGCCTGGACCTTCACGCCGGAGTCGTTCCGCCTGTTGATGATCGAGTTGCGCCTGCTCGGCCTGACGCGGCTCGTACCCAGCTGGGTGTCGTCGACCTACGGCAACCAGTTCTGCGCCGTGCTGGAACGCAGCGAGACCGACCCCGCGGCCTTGCCGGCGGCCACCGCTGCGGCGCTGGAGAGCGAGCGCCTGGCACTGGCGCTGGGCCTGCGGATGCGCGCTTGAAAGGAAGCTGAAGCCATGCGCTACACCGTCGTCATCCCCGTGCTCGACCAGCTGCACTACACCCGGCAATGTGTCGAGAGCCTGATCGCCGGCGGCACACCGCCGCAGAACATCCTCGTCATCGACAACGGCAGCGGCGACGACACGCCGCAGTGGCTGGCTTCGCGCAGCGACATCCGCTCGCTGCGCAACCGTGTCAACCTCGGCTGCGGCGGCGCGTGGACACAGGGCGCCCTGCTCGCCGCCAGTGAGTGGGCGGTGCTGCTCAACAACGATGTCATCGTCGCCGAGCACGCGATGGATCACATGCTCGATGCCGCCGACCGACAGGGCCTGGATGTCGTCAGCTCGGCCCTGGTCGAGGGGCCGCTGGACTACGACTTCGCGGCGCACGCGCAGATTTTCCAGACCAGGATGGCGGGCATGTTGCGCCGCGGCTGGTTCCACGGTGTGTGTTTCGCAGTGCGGCGCAGCGTCTTCGAGCGCATCGGCTTCCCGGACACCGACCGTCAGCTCGGTGGCCGCGAGGATGTCGAATATCTGCTGCGCTGCCTGCGCCACGGCGTGCCGGTGGGCACGGTCGGCGATGCCCTGTTGCACCACTTCGGCTCGATCACGCAGAAGGCCATCAAGCTCGACACCGGCCAGGCGGACTTGGGCGACCGCGATCATTTCTATCGCAAGATGGGCATGGGCTGGCTCGCGCGCAAGCGCTTCAAGCGCGAACGCAAGCAGATGGCGCACGACTGGGTTGCCGCCGAACGCTCGCAGCGCGGCTACGCCATGCACATGCTGCGCGAGCACGGACTGTGGCGCGACGCCGAGTACCTTTGAGGACCGGCGGACGCGCCCTTTTCGCATGATCAACGAACACCTTTCAGCGTTTCAGCGCCTGCGATTCCGCCTGCGCGAATGGCGCCGTATGGCCAAGTCGAAGCTGCCCTATGTTCGCCGGCGCGTGCACCGCAAACTGGAACGATCGCGCGACGAACTGGCCAACGCGGTGCTGGCCGGGTTGCCGCGTGCGTCCGCGGCGCACATCCATATCGCGAAAGACCTGCACCGTCCGCTCGACGGCGACGTTTGCCTGTTCGTCAGCTACGCCGCCGTCGCCAGCCTGAAGCCGCATGTCGTCGCCCACCTGTCGCAATTGATGGACGCCGGCGTCGAGGTGGCGCTGGCGATCAACACCGACCTGCCGCTATCGAGCGTGCAGCTGCCGGCCGAGCTGCTGCATCGGCTGGCCGCCTGCGTCGTCCGGCAAAACCTCGGGCTGGACTTCGCCGCATGGGCGCATGCCCACGAGCTGTTCGCGGACCGGCTGAGGCCGCGCCGCCTGATGCTGGTCAACGACAGCATCGTCGGCCCGCTCGACCCGGGCGCTTTCCGCAGCCTGCTGCAGCGTGCGCGCGCAAGCGATGCCGATGTGATCGGCTTGACCGAGAACTTTGATCCGCGCTATCACCTGCAGAGCTTCTTCCTCGTCTTCAACACAGGCGCCCTGGGCCCGCTGCGCGCGGTGTTCGAGCAGCTCGTGAACCTGCCGACCAAGGACCTGGTGATCGACGTCTATGAAACTCGCCTGACGCTGCACCTCGCCGCACAGGGCCTGCGCTGCATCGCGCTGTTTCCGACCCCCGCCCGCAGCCGCCATGCGCCGCCGAACGACACCGATCTGCGCTGGTCGGCGTTGATCGATGCGGGGTTTCCGTTCGTCAAGGCCAGTGTGCTGGCCCGGCTGCACGACGACCCCGAGATGCGCCGCAGCGTGCCCGAGGCGCTGCGCCCGCGCGTGCCATGACCGCGGGCTCGACGGGCGCGCCGCTGGTCTCGATTGCCCTGTGCACCTGGAACGGCGAGCGATACCTCACGGCGCAGCTCGACTCCCTGCTCGCGCAGGACCATCAACCGCTGGAGCTCGTGGCCTGCGACGATGCGTCGAGCGATGGCACCTGGGACATCCTCCAGAATTACGCGCTCCGCTTCCAGCGTTGCCGACTGGTGCGCAACGCGGTCAAGCTTGGTGTGCACGCGAACTTCCAGCAGGCACTTTCGCTCTGCCAGGGCGAGTGGATCGCACCCTGCGATCAGGACGACATCTGGTCCCCGCGCAAGCTGAGTCGCCTGCTCGAAGAGGCGGCCGATGCCACGCTCGTGTACTGCGATTCGCAACTGGTCGATGGCCAGGGCCAGCCGCTCGGCGAGCGTGTCTCCGACCGTTTGCCGATGCTGGCCGGCGCCCACCCGCTCGCCTTCGTGTTCGGCAACTGTGTCTCGGGTCATGCCGCACTGCTGCGCCGCTCGCTGCTCGCCGCGGCGCTGCCCATGCCCGAAGGGCTCTACTACGACGAGTGGTTGGCTTTCGTGGCGTCGAGCGTCGGCACGCTGCGTTATGTCGACGAAGCCCTGGTGCAGTTTCGCCAGCACGAGAGCAACCTGTCGCGCTTCACCGGCACCGGTGACGGGCGACGCCGCTCACCGCTGGAAATGCACGCCAGCAAGAGCCCCAAACTCGCGGCCATGGCCAGCTTCCCGAGCCCGCACCAGGCCGTGATCGCGAGGCTCGGCCAACTGTGGCGCGACCGTGAGCACGAATGGCTTTCGCTGTCGTTGGCGAGGCTGATGTTTCGCCACCACCACGAACTCACCCTGCCCGACCCGCGCCTGAACCGCCAACCGGCATCGCGGTACGCCAGCAAGTTCATCTGGGGCATGCGCACGAAGATGGCGCTCTGGCGGATGCGCCAGCGCCTGCGTCCGGACCAGGTTCGCGCGGCTGGATGAACAGGCCGTCAGGCGCGGCCCACCAGCACCGGGATTCTTCGTGCCAGCAGGCCCAGGTAGGTGCCCACGTAGGCAAAAGCGGAACCCCACTGGCCGTGCCGGCGCAGCCGGTCCGCGTCGCGCAGTACGCGGCGTTGCAGGGGCCAGAGCGCCCGTTGCCGCGCGTGGCGCAGCAACTCGACACGGATCAGTTCCGGCAAGTCTTCGAGGAATACGGCGTCGGTCATCGTGGCGCTCATCCCGGTGGCAGCGTAGTCGGCGACCACCAGGTCGATCCAGCGTGTCGGCGCCGCGAACGCAGCGTGCAGGTTGAAGGCCCAGTCGGCGTAGAGCCGGTACCGAAGGTCGAAACCGCCAAGTGTGTCGAACAGCTCGCGTCGGTAGAAGATTGCCTGCTGGCAGACGTTGGAGGCGAAAAACTGCTTCAGGGACATCGGGCCCGCGAATCGCCCACCAGGCGCCACGCCGCACTGGTTGACCGCCATCATGCGCACATCGCCGTAGACCATGTGCGCGTCGGCTTCGGCCGACAGATGCGTGGCCACGGCCGCCAGGGTGTCGGGCGCATGCAGGCAGTCGTCACTGCCGAGCACCAGGAACCAGGCGCCCCGGGCCAGCCGCACACCGCGGTTGATGGCATCGTACACCCCGGTGTCGGGCCGCGTATCGATACGAAGGCGGGGCAGGGTGGAAACGAAACGCTCGGCCACCGCCAAGGTATCGTCCTTCGACGCACCATCGCTGACGATCACCTCGAAGTCGCGAAAGCTTTGGCCGGCCAGTGATTGCAGTGCCTCGGCGAGCACCGCGGCGCTGTTCATCGTCGGCACCACCACCGAGACCAGTGGCCGCGCGCCGCCGGGACCGGGCGCTGTCACCCGCCACCACCCGAAACGGCCGGCCGCCCACGCAGGCGCTGCTTGAACCGGCGGAAGGCCAGGCGCAGGCGCTCGCGCGGGGTCCGGCTCACGGCCGCTTCGGTGTCCGCACGGGCCACGAAAACCGCGTTGCCGTGCATCGGCACATCGGCACGGATCGCCGCGAAGCCGATGTTCCGGAACCTCGGCGACAGCAGGGCCTCGACATCCGACAGCAGGCCCGCGGATTCATAGACCGCCTCAGTGCTGACCTCGGTGTAGATGAGGCGCAGGCGATCGAGCACCGCGGGCGAGAAGGACTTCAGGACCAGGTATTCGGCGCCCTGCACATCGATGATCATCACGTCCGGGCTCGCCAGTCCGTGCTCGGCGAGCACCGAGTCGAGCCGGCGCGTGGGCACCTCGATCGCGGTCTGCATCGTGACCTCGGGAAACAGCTCGCGGTGCGAACCCAGTTGCAGCAGCGAACTGGATTCACCGTCGTTGCTCGCCACGTTGAACGAAGCGACCCCATCCGCGTCCGAGACCGCACAGGGGAACACCTTGATGCGGCTGTCTTGTTCCGCCAGGCGGTGCAGCGCCGCGAGCGGGCCGGCCTGCGGCTCGAACAGGTAGATGTGGCGCAGCGACGGGAACAAGCGGTAGATGAGCGGCAGTTCGTCGAAGCGGTGCGCGCCGATCACGCACAGCACCTTCAACTCACCCGACAGGCGCCGGCCGCGAAGTGCGCGCAGCAGTTCGATGTCATAGAGCGTGTGGCCGGTGGGCAGCAGGGAAGGTGTTGGCATTCGCAGGGGTGTCGACAGTTCGCCGCGGGGTCGGCGCCAGATTGTAGGGTTCGAGCGGAGCGCGGCCGCAGGTGCAAAGACCGGCCGCGATTTCGTGCCGCGCTTCATGAAACGAAGGATCACGTGGTCCTCGAACAGGCCCGGCTGCCCGTGGATCGGGCCCGCCGAATCTTGCGCCGCCGGGCCCTGCCACCAGGCGCGCCACCGGGCGCGCGCCACCCGGCGGTAGTAGCTGCGGCGCATCCGGCCTGGCGAACGGCCTTCGATCTCGCAGTAGGCGAATCGATGAGGGTCGGCCAGGTCCAGATCCAAAGCGGCCGCGACATCGCGCGCCCAGGCCGGCGAGATAAAGGAGATGTGTTCCGGGAAACTGCAATACCAATAACGGCCCCCCGCAAAGCGCCACGCGCGTGCGTCCAGGCTGCCGGTCGAGATGATCAGGCTGCCGCCGGGCAGGAGCCGATCCGCCAGCATCGCGACAAAGCTGCGCGGGTCGCTCACGTGCTCGATCACGTCGACTGCGCACACCACGTCGAACCGGTTCGGAATCGAAGGGATGTCCCGGATGCGGGCCGCGACGATGTCGACGCCTCGCTTGCGTGCTTCATCACACGCGGCGGCCGAGGCTTCGACGCCGTACTTGCGATAGTGCGGCCCGAGCGCACCGAGCAGCACACCGTCATAGCAGCCGACATCCAGCACGCTGGCATCGCTGCGGGTCGATTCGATCAGGCCCTTGACATGCAGCTGATCGGGCCGCAGCGCACCCGACACCCAGATGTTTTCAGAGGCCTTTTCGTACAGTCGCTCGTAGGCCTCTTCCGACCGGATCGGGTGGCGAAAGCCGAGGTGACATCGGCGGCACCGGTACAGCGACCCGCCACTCCAGGGCGGGTCCAGGCGCTGGCCCGCGAAGATCGTCGCCGAAGAAATGGGGCCAAGATCGTTCGGCGCATCGGACTGGCATTGCCGGCATGTGGGGCGTTGATTCGGGGTGTTCGCGTTCGTCATGGCGTGGAGCCGCCGCTACATCAACACGATGTCGTACTGCTCCGGCGACCCCAAAGCCTCGGCGCGCAGCGAGATCGGCTTGCCGATGAAATCGCTCAACGCGGCCAAATGCTGGCTCTCTTCGTCGAGAAGCATCTCGACCACGCTCGCCGCGGCGATGACGCGGAATTCCTTCGGGTTGAACTGGCGCGCCTCGCGCAAAATTTCTCGCAGGATGTCGTAACACACGCTGCGCGGCGTCTTGACCTGGCCCTTGCCTTCGCAGGTCGGGCAGGGCTCGCACAGCATGTGGGCGAGTGACTCGCGGGTGCGCTTGCGCGTCATCTCCACCAGGCCGAGTTGCGTGAAGCCGCTCACGGTGGTGCGCGTGCGGTCGCGCGCGAGCTGTTTGCGGAACTCGGCCAGCACCGCAGCCTGATGGTCTTCGCGCGTCATGTCGATGAAATCGACAATGATGATGCCGCCAAGATTGCGCAACCTCAACTGGCGCGCGATGGCGCCGGC
>JANYJL010000113.1 GCA_025361845.1 Rhizobacter sp. | reverse complement strand
CCCATCGTGCTGGTGGTGGGCCTGCGCCTGGGTTGCCTGAACCACGCCCTGCTGACGCAGGAGGCGATCCGTTCACGCGGCCTCGCGCTGGCCGGCTGGGTCGCAAACCGCATCGACCCCGCCATGCAGGCGCAAGACGAGAACATCGAGACACTGCGGCGCCGCCTTGCGGTGCCCCTGCTCGCCGACATCGCCTGGCTCGCCGCGCCGCAAGCCGCGCAGGTGCCGATCCGCCTGCCGGACGAAAGCTGAAAACTGGCCCCCATGAGCACCGACAGCGACCCGTTCGAGTTCGCCACCCGAATCGCTGCGCTCGACGCGGCACGCCAGCGCCGCAAGCTGCGTGTCGTCGAAGGGGTGGACGGCCCGCGGCTGCAGGTCGGCGGCGTCCCGATGCTGTCCTTTTGCAGCAACGACTACCTCGGGCTCGCCCAGCACCCCGCGCTGATCGATGCCGCGCAACGCGCCGCGGCCCGCTACGGAGTCGGTGCGGGTGCCTCGCCGATGGTCAGCGGGCACACCGCGGCCCATGCCGCGCTCGAAGAAGAACTCGCCGCCTTCGTCGGCCAGCCGCGCGCGATCTATTTCCACGCCGGTTACGCGGCCAACGTCGGGGGGGTGCCGGCACTCGTCGGCCGCGGCGACGCCGTGTTCTCCGACGCGCTGAACCACGCCTGCCTGATCGACGGCGCCCGGCTGTCGAGGGCGGACGTGCAGGTCTACCCGCATGGCGATGTGCAGACGCTGGAGCGGCTGCTGGCGGCATCCACCGCGCGCCGCAAGCTCGTCGTCAGCGACGCCGTGTTCAGCATGGACGGCGACATCGCACCCATCCCGCAACTGCTGGCGCTGTGCGAACGGCACGACGCGCTGCTGATGATCGACGATGCCCACGGTTTCGGCGTGCTGGGCCCGGGCGGGCGCGGCACTGCAGCCCACTTCGGGCTGAGCTCGCCACGGCTGATCTACATGGCCACGCTGGGCAAGGCGGCCGGTGTGGCCGGGGCCTTCGTCGCCGGTGCCAATGCGGTGATCGAGTGGATCCTGCAAAGCGCCCGAACCTACATCTTTTCGACCGCCGCGCCGGCGATGGTGGCCGAAGCACTGCGTGCCAGCCTGCGCGTGATCGATGCCGAAGCCTGGCGGCGCGAACATCTGCTTCAGCTGATCGGGCAGCTGCGCCGCGGCCTGGCCGGCCTGCCCTGGCACAACCCCGCGTCGCCCACCGCGATCCAGCCGCTCATCATCGGTGGCAATCAGGCCGCCCTCGATGTCATGGCCGCACTCTGGTCGCAAGGCCTTTGGGTGCCGGCGATACGGCCGCCGACCGTCGCGGCCGGGACGGCGCGGTTGCGCATCACGCTCTCGTCGGCGCACAGTGAGGCCGACGTGACACGACTCGTCACGGCCCTGGCCGAGGTCGCACGAACACGCCCGGCCGCGGCACCCACCTCGGCTTGACAAGGCCAGTGGTCACTCCTACATTCGCATCGCCCACATTGGTCAGACCAATTGACCAAATCGTCGGCCCCAAAAGCGCCTGAATCACAGCGCATTCCGCCACCTCCGAGGGGTTTGCCGCCCGCCCACCGTGACCGCCACCCAGCCCACCCGATCGCCCCCCCTGGCCACCCGCCTGCTGCCACGCACCGGGCAGGCACTCACCGTCCTCGGCATGGGCTGCGCGCCGCTGGGCAGTTGGTACAAGCGGGTCAGTGATGCCGATGCACGTGCAACGGTCGATGCGGCCTGGAACGCCGGTGTGCGCCTGTTCGACACCGCGCCCTTCTACGGCTACACGCTGTCGGAACATCGCCTCGGCGAAGCGATGCGAGATCGCCCGCGTAGCGAGTGGGTGCTCAGCACCAAGGTCGGCCGAATGATGCAGCCACTGAAAGCGCCGCGCGCGCCGGGCACACCGCTCGTCAACGACTGGATCGACCCGCTGCCCTTCGAGCCGGTGTTCGACTACAGCGCCGCGGCCGTGCGTCGTTCGATCGAGGACAGCTTGCAGCGCCTCGGCGTGCAGCACATCGACATCGCGCTCATTCACGACATCGGCGTGTTCACACACGCCGAGTTGCATGCGCAGTATTGGCAACAACTGACCACCGGCGGCGGCTTTCGCGAAATGGAAGCGATGCGCCGCGAAGGCCTGATCGGCGCCATCGGCCTGGGTGTCAACGAGTGGCAGGTCATCCTCGATGCGATGCAGCACACGGATCTCGATTGCTGCCTGCTCGCCGGCCGCTACACCCTGCTCGAACAAGGCTCGCTCACGCCCTTCCTCGAAGAGTGCGTGAAGCGACAGGTGGGCGTCATCGTCGGCGGGCCGTTCAACTCGGGTGTGCTCGTCAGCGGGCCGGTCAAAGGGGCGCTGTTCAACTACGCGCCCGCCGACGACAGCGTGCTCGCACGCGCCAGCCGCTTGCAGCAGGCCTGCACCGAATTCAATGTGCCGCTCGCGGCTGCGGCCTTGCAGTTCCCACTCGCGCACCCGGCCGTGGTGTCGTGCATCCCCGGCGCGCGCGACGCGACCGAGTTGCAGCAGATCGCCGCCTGGTTGAATCACGACATCCCGGCCGGCCTGTGGAACGCGCTGCGCGAGCGCGGCCTGATCCACAGCGCCGCACCGCTGCCCACCGAGACGCGATGAGCAAGGCGCTGCGCATCGACGCGCACCAGCATTTCTGGCGTCTGGCACGTGGTGACTACACCTGGTTGAACGTCGAGACCCAACCTTCCCTCGGCCCGATCTACCGAGACTTCGAACCGGCCGATCTGCAGCCTCTGTTGCAGGCTCGTGGCATCAATGGCACCGTGCTCGTGCAGGCCGCGGCGACGGTGGCCGAGACCGACTACCTGCTCTCGCTCGCTGACCAAAACGACTTCATCCGCGGGGTGGTGGGTTGGGTCGATCTGAGTGCGCCAGACGCAGTCGCCACGATCGAACGGCTGGCTCGACACCCCGCCTTCAAGTCGGTGCGCCCGATGCTGCAAGACCTGCCCGACCCGGCCTGGATTTCGACCGCGGCCATCGGCCCGGCGGCGCAGACCCTCGTGCGGCTGGGCTTGCGTTTCGACGCGCTCGTGAAGACGCCGCACCTGCCGCACCTGCTGACCTTCGCACAACGCCATCCGGCCCTGCCGATCGTCATCGATCACATGGCCAAACCCGACATGGCGCACCACGAATTCACCGCCTGGCGCGCCTTGATGGCACCGCTGGCCGCGCTGCCGCAAGTGCAATGCAAGCTCTCCGGCCTGGTCACCGAAATCGGCTCAGGCTGGCAGCTCGACACACTGCGCCCGTACGTCGATACCGTGCTCGAACTCTTCGGCCCGCAGCGTGTGATGTGGGGCAGCGACTGGCCGGTGTTGAACCTCGCCGCGGACTATTCACGCTGGGCCGAGGCCACCGACACGCTGCTCGAAAATGAAACCGCCGAGCAACGCGATGCGGTGCTCGGCGGCAATGCCATCAACTTCTACGGGCTGGCGCCAGACGCCAGCCTTTGAAGCTCGGTCGTCAGATCAGTCGCTGATCAGTCGTAGAGCACCGCGGCGATCTTCGGGTCGGCCATGTTGGCCTTGTCGTACCAGTAGAAGCCGGTGTCGATGATCTTCGGCAGCTTCTCGCCCTTCAGCGCCTTGACAGCCGCTTCGACCGTCTTGTAGCCAATGCCCACCGGGTTCTGCGTGATCGCGCCGGCCATCTCGCCGCTGGCGATTGCCGCCTTCTGCTGCTTGCCCGAGTCGTAGCCGATCACGACGATCTTGCGCTTCATTTCCTTGGCACCGTTCAGCACGCCGATGGCCGAACCTTCATTGGCGCCGAACATGCCCTTCAGGTTGGGGTTGGCTTGCAGGATCGACTTGGTGATCTCGGTCGACTTCAACTGGTCGCCGCCGCCGTATTGAACGCTGACGATCTTGATGTTCGGGTGGGCCGACTTCATGCGGTTCAGGAAGCCATCACGGCGGTCGATGCCGGTGCGGCTGGTCTGGTCGTGCACGACCACGGCCACATCACCCGAGCCGCCGATCAGCTCGGCCATCTTGTCGGCGGCCAGGCCGGCGGCGGCGGCGTTGTCGGTGGTGGCGGTGGTGGCGGGGATGTCGCTGTCCACGCCCGAGTCGAAGGCGATGACCGGGATCTTGGCGGCCTGGGCCTTCTTCAGCAGCGGGATCGCGGCCTTGCTGTCGAGCGCGGCAAAGCCGATCGCAGCGGGCTTCTTGGCCAGCGCGGCGGACAGCATGTCGATCTGCTTGTCGACCATCGCTTCGGTCTCCGGGCCTTCGAAGGTGACCTTGACCTTCAGGTCCTTGCCGGCTTGTTCGGCGCCCTGCTTCACGGCTTGCCAGAACTGGTGCTGGAAGCCCTTGGAGACGAGCGGGATGTAGATCTCTTGCGCGAACACGCTGGTGCTCAGGCCGAATGCGGCGCTGAGGCCGAGGGCGATGGTGAGTGCTCTTCTTTTCAACAACATGGTGTGTCTCCTCAGGGGTGGTTCGAAAGTAGTGCCGAAGTCGGCGTGGGTGGGGACTGCGAGGGAACAACGGTCAGCGACGTGTCGCGGTTCACCGTGTTTATCCGGGGGGTGTTGGGCAAACGCGCGCACTCACTGGCGCTTGCGCCGAATGATGTCGATGTAGACGGCCAGGATGATGATCACGCCGGTGACGACGGTCTGCCATTCCTGCGCGACCGACATGATGCGCAGGCCGTTGGTCAGCACGCTCATGATGAACGCGCCGATGATGGTGCCGAGGATGGTGCCGGTACCGCCCGAAAGCGACGTGCCGCCGATGACCACCGCGGCGATGGCGTCGAGCTCGTAGCCTTGGCCGAGCGCCGGTTGGGCCGAGTTCAGGCGCGAGGCGATCAACAGGCCGGCGATGCCGCAGATGGCGCCGTTGAGCGAATACACCACGATCTTCCAGAAATCGACGTTCACGCCCGAGAGGCGCACCGCCTCTTCGTTGCTGCCGAGCGCAAAGGTGTAGCGGCCGAGCATGGTCTTCTTCAGCACGATGCTGGAGAGCACCGCGACGATGAAAAGGATCAGCACCGCGTTCGGAATCGGGATGGCGGGGATGAAGTAGCCGATCAGCGATTCCTGCGAGATGTAGGGCATCTCGGGCGTGTCGTTGAAGTAGATCGGCTTGGTGCCCGAGATCACGAGCGACAGGCCCTTGAGCAACATCATCATGCCCAGCGTGGCGATGAAGGGAGGCACCTTCAGCTTGGCGATCAACACGCCCGAGGTGAAGCCGCACAGCGCGCCGAAGGCGATGGCCGCGAGCACGCCCACGTAGATCGGCAGGCCCCAGTAGGTGAGGAACACACCCGCCATCACGGCGCAGAAGGTCATCAGCGTGCCCACCGAGAGGTCGATGCCCGAGGTGATGATGACGAAGGTGCAGGCGATCGCCAGCACGCCGTTCACGGCCGTCGCTTGCAGGATGCTGACGAGGTTGTCGGTCTGCAGGAAGTTCGACGACGCGAAGGTGAAGAACGTCATCAAGGCCAGTAGGCTGGCAAAGGCGAGCAGCGTCTGGCGCGTGGCCGGGTTGAAGAGCTGGGCCTTCAACCTGGCTGCGACGCCAGTGTCGGCCGTCGGCGCGGCGGTGGTGCGTGGGGTGGTTTCCATCGGTGCCTCAGTGAGCAACGAGCGATTCGCGCTGCGTGGCCAGTTGCATGATCTTTTCCTGCGTCGCTTCAGCGGCCGAGAGTTCGCCGGTGAGGCGCCCCTCGCACATCACAAGAATGCGGTGGCTCATGCGCAGGATTTCGGGCAGCTCGGACGAGATCATCACGATCGCCTTGCCCGCTTCGGCCAGCGTGTTGAGCAGCTTGTAGATCTCGCTCTTCGCACCGATGTCGATGCCGCGCGTGGGTTCGTCGAAGAACAGGATGTCGCAGTCACGCAGCAGCCACTTCGCGATCACGATCTTCTGCTGGTTGCCGCCCGACAGCAGGCGTACCTGCTGTTGCACCGAGGGTGTGCGGATGTCGAGCCGGCCGACAAAATCTTCCGCGGTCTTGCGGATGCGCGACTGGTCGAGCATGAAACCCGAGCCGACGAAGCTGCGCAGGCTCGACAGCACGATGTTGGTTTCGACATCGAGCCCGGTCGCGAGGCCGAAATGTTTGCGGTCTTCCGACAGGTAGCCGATGCCCTGGGCCACCGCATCGGTCGGCGTGCGGATCGTCACCGCCTGGCCCAGCACGCGGATCTCGCCGGCATCCAGCCGATCTGCACCGAAGATCGCGCGGGCCACTTCCGTGCGGCCGGCGCCCATCAGGCCGGCGAGGCCGAGGATCTCGCCCTTGCGCAGCGTGAAGCTCACGTCCTTGATGGCCGAACCGCGCTTGAGGCCACGCACTTCCAGCGCCACGGCGTTGGCCGAGGTGTCGGGAAACACCGGCTGCGCATGGTCGAGCTGGCGGCCGACCATCATGCCGATGATGGTGTCCATCGGTGTCGTCGCGGTCGGCACGGTCGCGATGTACTGACCATCGCGCATCACCGTCACGCGGTCGGAAATCTGCTTCAACTCGTCCATCTTGTGCGAGATGTAGACGATGCCCACGCCATGCTCCTTGAGCTGGCGAATGATGCGGAAGAGCTCGGCGATCTCGGCGTTGTTGAGCGCGGCGGTGGGCTCGTCCATGATGAGCACGCGCGAATCGAAGGACAGCGCTTTCGCTATCTCGACCATCTGCTGCTTGGCCACCGTCAGCTCGCCGACGATGGTGCGCGGGTCGAGCGGAAGGTTCATGCGCTCGAAAATGGCTTGCGTCTGCCGGTTCAGCGTGTCTTCGTCGAGGAAGAGGCCGAAGCGCCCGCGCGGTTCGCGGCCGATGTAGATGTTCTGCGCCGCGCTGAGGTGGTTCATCAGGTTGAGTTCCTGATGCACGATGCCGATGCCCAGCGCCTGCGCCGCGCGTGGCGACGGCAGCTCGACCGGCTTGCCGTCGAGCAGGATGTCACCCGAATCGCGTTGGTAGACACCGGCCAGCACCTTCATCAGCGTCGACTTGCCGGCGCCGTTTTCACCCATCAACGCATGCACCTCGCCCTTGCGCAATTCGAACTGGCAACGGTCGAGCGCCTGCACGCCGCTGAAGGCCTTGCTGACGAGCTTGAGTTCGACGATCGGATGGCTCATGTCGGATAGGGACGGGTATTCATATACAAACATCTTGTCTATATCTGAACTACGATCGTAAGCACTTTCACCTCGCGGTCACTGCGGAATTACCCATGGGTCCGCACCGCGAGCCGATGCCGAACTGATGGCAACACCCCTGTGACCGACTCGACCGATCGCTACCGCGCACCCGCCCTCGACAAGGGCCTGGACATCCTGGAGCTGCTGTCCGAACAGCCGCATGGTCTGACCCGCGCCGAGATCGTCAAGGCGATGGGCAGGAGCCCCAGCGAGATCTACCGCATGCTCGAGCGGCTGGTCTCGCGCCACTACGTGACCCGCTCGGCCGAAGGCGACCGGTACGCACTGAGCCTGAAGCTGTTCGTGCTGGCACACCGGCACCCGCCATTGGATCGCCTCGTCGCACGCGCCCTGCCCGCCATGGACGCCTTCGCGAAAGCCGCCGAACAGTCCTGCCACCTCGGCATCTACGACCGCGGCAACATCGCCATCGTGGCCCAGGTCAGCAGCCCGGCGCGGGTGGTGCTGTCGATCCGCCTGGGCTCGCGTGTCAGCCTCGTCGGCACCGGCTCGGGCCATGTGCTGCTGGCCTTCCAGACGCCGCAGCGCCGCGCCGAAATGCTGGCCTCGCACGAGGTGATGGATGGCGAGGCGCCGGTGGCCGCCGCGAAACTTGAGCGCACGCTCGGAGCGGTTCGCACGCTGGGCTACTGGCAGGGCGACAGCCTGCAGTCCTTCGGCGTGATCGACATCTCGATGCCCGTCATCGGCCCGGGCGGTTCGGCACTCGGCGTGCTGACCTGCCCCTACATCCGCCGCATCGACCGCTACGTCGCGCCCGACATCGAAGCGACCCGCGAACTGCTGCAACAGCAGGTGCGCAAGCTGTCGCTGGAGTGACCCCCGGCGCGGTGCGGCGTCAAACCTTGCCGGCCTGAATCGGCACCACGTTCACATCGTGCGTGGCAGCGCCGAAGGCCTGTTCGCGCAACGCTGATAGTTGATCGCGCACCCGCGCCGCCTTCTCGAATTCGAGGTTGCGCGCGTGGTCGAGCATCTGCTTCTCGAGCAGCTTGATGCGCTTGCCCAGGTCCTTCTCGCTCAAGGCCTCGATCGCCAGGCTCTCGTTCGCCGCCTTCAGATCGTCCTTCGCGCCGTTCGGGTTGTAGACACCGTCGATCAGGTCCTTCACGCGTTTGACGATGCTGCGCGGCGTGATGCCCATCGCGAGGTTGTGCGCGATCTGCTTGGTGCGGCGGCGCTCTGTTTCATCGATCGCCTTGCGCATCGAATCGGTGATCTTGTCGCCGTACAGGATCGCCTTGCCATTGAGGTTGCGCGCCGCGCGGCCGATGGTCTGGATCAACGAACGTTCGGAGCGCAGGAAACCTTCCTTGTCGGCATCGAGAATCGCCACCAGCGAGACCTCGGGAATGTCCAGGCCCTCACGCAGCAGGTTGATGCCGACCAGCACATCGAAAGTGCCCAGCCGCAGGTCGCGCAGGATCTCGACCCGCTCGACCGTGTCGATATCGCTGTGCAGGTAGCGCACCTTGCAGCCGTTGTCGGCCAGGTAATCGGTGAGCTGTTCGGCCATGCGTTTGGTGAGCGTGGTGATGAGCACCCGTTCGTTGATCTCGACCCGATCGCGAATCTCCTGCAACACATCGTCGACCTGGTGCGACGCGGGCCGCACCTCGACGGTCGGGTCGACCAGCCCCGTCGGCCGCACCAGTTGTTCGACCACCTGGCCCGCGGTCTTCTGCTCGTACGCGGCGGGCGTGGCCGAGACGTAGGTCACTTGGCGCATCTTGCCTTCGAACTCCTCGAACTTGAGCGGGCGGTTGTCCAGCGCGCTCGGCAGGCGGAAGCCGTATTCCACCAGCGTGGTCTTGCGCGCGCGGTCGCCGTTGTACATGCCGCCGAACTGGCCGATCAGCACATGGCTTTCGTC
>JANYJL010000087.1 GCA_025361845.1 Rhizobacter sp. | reverse complement strand
AGTCGTAGATGCGGCCGACGAAGGGCGAGATCAGGCGCACGCCCGCGTCGCCGCAGGCCACCGCCTGGCAGAACGAGAACAGCAGGGTCAGGTTGCAGCGGATGCCCTCGCGCTCCAGGATGCGCGCCGCCTGGATTCCTTCCCAGGTGGACGCCAGCTTGATGAGCACGCGCTCGCGGCCCACGCCGGCCGCTTCGTAGAGCGCCATGATGCGGTGCGCGCGGGCCACCGAGGCGGCGGTGTCGAAGCTCAGGCGCGCATCGACTTCCGTGGACACGCGGCCCGGCACGACCTTCAGGATTTCACGGCCGAAGCGCACCAGCACCTGGTCGACGATGGCGTCCACCGGCTCGGTCTTGTGCGATGCCACGGTTTCGGCCAGCAGCGGCGCGTACTCGGGCTGCTGCACCGCCTTGAGGATCAGCGACGGGTTCGTCGTCGCGTCGCGCGGGGCGAAGGCGGCGAGCTGCTTGAAGTTGCCGGTGTCAGCAACCACCGTGGTGAATTGTTTGAGCTGGTCGAGCTGGTTCATCGCAGAGGCCACGGAGTCGGTCAGGCCCGATTAGAACCCGGCCGGTGCGGCGCTGGCTAGCCTTCGGCGATGAATGAACCGGGCTTGTAACCTATGCAACCGCCAGGCCGAACCGTGCTTCTGCCTGGCGCCGGAATTCCTTCGGCGTCATGCCTTTCACCTGCAGAAAACGCCGGTTGAAATTCGCCACGTTGTTGAAGCCGACGTCGTAACAGACGTTGGTGATGTAGCGGTCGGTTTCCATCAGCAACTGGCAGGCCTTGTTGATGCGCAGGCGGTTCACGAAGTCGGTGAAGGTGTTGCCCGTGGCGCGGCGGAAGTAGCGCGAAAAGCTGCTCTCGGTCATGCCGACACGCAGGCAGATCTCGGTCATCGAAAATGCCTCGCAGTAGTGCTCGGACAGGTAGTCGACGATGCCGCTGATCTTGGCGAGCGAGGCGTCGTCGTCGAAGCTCTGCAACTGCACGGTCGAGAGCAGCCGGTAGTCGTTGCAACGCACCAGCTCGGCCAGGTAGTCGACAAACTCGGTGAAGCGCGCCAGGCCGTGCAGGTTCTTGATGCGCGCATAACGCTCGCGGGCCCGCTCGCTCATGCCGAAGAATTCGATGCCGTGGCGGGCGCGTTCCATCAGCGGCAGCACCTCGGCGAGTTCGGGTATCAGCGCGGCCGCCTGGCGCAGCGGCGCGTCGGCGAACTGCATCACCGCATCGCGCAGTTCCAGGCCTTCGGCGGGCACGTCGGTCGAGATCCAGTTGTGCGGCAGGCGCGGGCCGGTCAGCACCAGGTGGCCGGGTTCGAACTGGCCGATGTAGTCGCCCACGAACACCTTGCCGCGCGAGGCCAGGATCAGGTGCAGCTCGTACTCTTCGTGGTAGTGCCAGCGCACCAGCGGGTTCGGGAATCCGTGCTCCAGGCAGCGCACGCAACCGTAGCTGCCCGACGGCTCGTAGCCTAGGCTCGGTGTGCGCCCGACATCGTGTTCGAGTTCAGGGCCGCGGACCCGCTGATTCGCCATGCTCTCTCAACTCCTGCTGGCCATCTGTGTTCCCGCGATTCTGCGCCGGCAAAGAAGGCGCGGTGAACCTTCAGCCCTTGATGAAGACCAGCACGCGCTCATGCGCCGCGCGGACCGCTGCGGTCAGCACCTCGTTGCCGGCCAGCGGCCCCCACAACAGCGGGTCGCGGCAGAAGGCGTCCAGCGGGTCGGCGGCGCTGAAGAAGGCGTGCGCGGCGGCCGGGTCCATCACGCCGTCTTGGTACTCGTAAGCGAGTTCGCCGCGGTGCCAGCGGCCGAGGAAGGCGAAGAACAGCGCCGGCAACATGGCTGTGCTGGCCATGCCTGCGCCACGCGCCATGCACTCGCGCAGGGTCGGCACGATGAAGCCGGGGATCTTCGAGAAACCGTCCATCGCGACACGCTGGTTGGTATCGCGCAGATACGGGTTGCTGAAGCGGTCGAGCACCACATCGCGGTACGCGGCCAGGTCGATTGGGCAGGGATGTTCCGGCGTGTCGAGGCAGGGGATGACGTCGTTGGTGACGTAGTCGTAGGCCATCTGGCGGATCGCCGGCACGGCCACGTCGTCGTGGATGTAGAGCAGGCCGCGCAGTGTGCCGGCCCAGGCGAAGCAGCTGTGCGTGGCATTGAGCAGACGGATTTTCGCTTCTTCGTAGGCGTGCACCGAAGTCACCATCTCGGCGCCGACCTTCTCCCAGGCCGGGCGGCCGGCGATGAAGCGGTCTTCGATCACCCACTGAATGAAACTTTCGCCCATCAGCGCGGCGCGGTCGTCCCAGCCGGTCGCGGCTTTCACGCGCTCGGCCACGTCGGGCAAGGGGCGCGGGGTGATGCGGTCGACCATGTCGTTCGGGCACGTGGTGTTGGTTTCCACCCAGGCGAGCAGGGCGATCTCGTTGCGGCGCTCCAGGAAGTCGAGCAGGCCGGAGCGGAAACGCTCGCCATTGCTGCGCAGGTTGTCGCAGTTCAGCAGCGTGACCGGGCCGCCGTGGCGGCGCACGCGCGCTTTCAGGATCGCCGTGATGGCGCCGTAGATCGTGCCGCACGCCCCCGCGATGTCGGCGACGAGATCGGGGTAACTCGTGTCGAGCTTGTTCTTCGCGTCGAGGTAGTAACCCGCCTCGGTGACGGTGAAGGAGATGATCTTCGTGGACGCCTGCGCGCCCGCGTCGATCAAACCCGCCAGGCCCGGCTGGTAGGGAATGATCTGCTTGATCGAACGGATGCGTTCGTACTTGCGCTCGCCTTGTGGCGACACGGTCTCGAGCGTGTACTCGCCGTTCTGCGCAGCGAGTGCCGCCACCGTGTCGGCCATGTCGGCGCGGATGTTGCCGCCGGCCAGCGACCAGCCGGTGTCGCCCGACTCGATCAAATGATGCAGGTAGACGGCCTGGTGCGCGCGGTGGAACGAGCCCAGGCCCAGGTGCAGGATGACGTTCACGGCAACCTCGGGCTTTGTCGTCAGGCCGCGCGGGCCACGACCTGGCCTTCGCGGTTGAACAGGTGGTAGGAGTTCGGCGCGATGTCCATGCCGACCGCGTCGCCCACACGCAGCGTGGTGCGGGTGTTCTGGCGCGAGACGATCTGCACGCCGGCCTTGGCACCGTCACCCACGGCGGCGTAGATCAGCGTGTCGGCGCCGAGCGATTCGACCAACTCGACCTTGCCGCTGATGGCGCCCGACCCCGCGTTGCGCAGCATCACGTTCTCTGGCCGCACGCCGATGAAACCATCGGGTGCGTTCGCCGCGCCGACAGCATTGCGCAGGCCCGGCATGTCGGCCGTGTCGATCACGTTCATCTGCGGCATGCCAATGAACTGCGCAACGAAGCGGTTCGCAGGTTTGTCGTACAGCTCGAGCGGCGAGCCGACCTGTTCGATCGCGCCGTCGCGCAGCACCACCACGCGGTCGGCCAGGGTCATGGCCTCGACCTGGTCGTGGGTCACGTAGATCGTCGTCGCGCCGAGCGCGCGGTGCAGGTTGGCGATTTCCACGCGCGTCTGGCCGCGCAGTGCAGCGTCCAGGTTCGAGAGCGGTTCGTCGAACAGGAAGACCTTGGGCGCCCGCACGATGGCACGGCCGATCGCGACGCGCTGGCGCTGGCCGCCGGACAACTCCTTCGGCGTGCGTGTCAGGTAGGCGGTGAGGTTCAGGATCTTCGCGGCGCGCTGCACCTTCTCGTCGATGACCTTCTTGTCTTCATTCGCAAGGCGGAGTGCGAACGACATGTTGTCGTACACGCTCATGTGCGGGTAGAGCGCGTAGCTCTGGAACACCATCGCCAAGTCGCGCTTGCTGGACGGCAGCTTGGTGATGTCGCGACCATCGAGGTGCATGCTGCCGCCGTCGATGTCGCCGAGGCCCGCGATCATGCGCAGGAGGGTCGATTTGCCGCAACCCGAAGGCCCGACGAAGACGACGAACTCGCCCTTTTCGATGGTCAGGTCGATGCCCTTGATGACACGGTGGCTGCCGAACACTTTTTCGACGCCCTTGAGTTGCAGGAATGACATGATTTCGATCCTTTGTGGTTTGGTGAGCCTAAGGAATGCAGTAGCTGGGTCTGATCAAGCGGACGCCGCGGATCCGGCTTTGCCGGGCCGCCAGCGGCGCCCCCTTGAGGGGGAGCGGCGCAGCCGCAACGGGGGTGGGTTCATTTCACGGCGCCGAAGGTCAGGCCTTGGACAAGTTGCTTCTGGCTGAACCAGCCGACCACGACGATGGGCGCAATGGCCATCAGCGACGCGGCCGACAACTTGGCCCAGAACAGGCCTTCCGGGCTGGAATACGAGGCGATCAGCGTGGCCAGCGTGCCGGCCTTGGCCGAGCTGAGGTTGAGCGACCAGAAGGCTTCGTTCCAGCTCAGCACCAGGCACAGCAGGCCGGTGGACGAGAGCGTGCCCATCGCCAGCGGCCGGATGACGTGCAGGAACTCACCCCAGATGCTCGCGCCGTCCATGCGCGCGGCTTCGAGGATGTCGGGCGGGATGTCCTTGAAGCCTGAATACAGCATCCACACCATGATCGGCAGGTTGGACAGCGTGAACACGATGATCAGCGCGGTGAGCGAATCCAGCAGCCCGGCGGTCTGCGCCATCACGTAGATCGGCACGAGCGCGCCGACGGCCGGCATCATCTTGGTGGAGAGCATCCACATCAGGATGTCGCGCGTCTTCTTGGTGCGGAAGAAGGCCATCGAATAGGCCGCCGGTGCGGCGATCGCCAGGCCGAGGATCGTCGAGACGAAGCTGGTGATCACCGAGTTCCGGGCGAACAGCCAGTAGTCGCTGCGCACGTTGACTTCGGAGAAACTCTCCATCGTCGGCACGAAGAAGATCTGCGGCGGAATCGCGATCGCCTGCTGCTCGGTCTTGAAGGCGGTGAGCACCAGCCAGATCAGCGGGAAGACGATCAGCAGCGTGATGAACCACGCGAAGAAGGTGCGAACGATCAGGACGACTTGTTTGGTGTTCATGGTGGGTGCCCGGGTCAGTCGAGGTTCTTGCCGATCATGCGGATCAGGAACACCGCAGCGATGTTCGCCAGCACCACCGCGAAGAGGGCTCCGGCCGAGGCCACGCCGACGTCGAAGTTCATCAGCGCCTGCTTGAAGATCAGGAAGGCGACGTTGGTGCTCTCGTTGCCGGGGCCGCCACCGGTGGTGGTGAAGATCTCGGCGAACACGCTCATCAAGAAGATCATCTCGATCATCACGACCACGGCAATCGGCCGGCCCAGGTGCGGCAGCGTAAGGAACCAGAATTTCTGGAAGGCGTTGGCGCCGTCCATGCCCGCGGCCTCCATCTGGTCACGGTCGAGCGACTGCAGCGAGGTGATGAAGATCAGGCAGGCGAAGGGCAGCCATTGCCAGGACACCATGATGATGACCGCCAGCAGCGGCCAATCCGTCAGCCAGTCGGTCGGCGTGGCGCCGAAGAACATGTTGACCTGGGCCAGCACGCCGTACACGGGGTTCATCATCATGTGCTTCCACAGCAGCGCATTGGCCGTGGGCATGACGAAGAAGGGCGAGATCAGCAGCACCCGCACAAGGCCGCGGCCGGGGAACTCTTCGTTGACCAGCAAGGCCAGGCCGACGCCCAGGATGACCGTGATGCCGATCACCGAGCCGAGCAGCAGCAGGGTGTTGATCACCGACGCGCTGAAGTCGGGGTCGGTGATGAAGTATTGGAAGTTCTCGATGCCGGTGAAGGTCTTCTCACCCGGCTGCATCAGGTTGTAATGCACCAGCGAGAAGTAGATCGTCATCACCAGCGGCACGATCATCCACAGGAACAGCGTGGTGACGGCGGGCGCGAGCAGCAAGCGGGGCAACAGGCGGTTCATGGTGGATTCACCTAAAAACGGGGGGAGAACCCGGAGCCCTCCCCCGCAGAACAAGAGCCCTCCCGCGTGCTGCGATGGACGCAGACGTGGTGGCAACGTTCAAACCGGAGCCGCCCGCGAACGGGCGGCTCCGTCACCCTCAATCGGCTTACTTGTAGTAGCCGCCCTTGCGCATTTCGCGGTCGGCTGCGGTCTGCGCGATCTTCAGCGCAGCGTCCACGCTGACCTTGCCTGCCAGCGCCGAGCTCATCTGCTGGCCGACGGCGATGCCGATGGCCTGGAACTCAGGGATGGCCGCGAACTGCACGCCCACGTACGGGCTCTTCGGCAGCGTGCTGTCGTTCGGGTTGGCGCTGTCGATGGCCTTCTTCTCGGCATCGGCAAACACGGCGGCCTTCGTGAACTCGGGGTTCGCGTAGGTCGACTTGCGCGTACCGGTCGGCACCGAAGCCCAGCCGTTGGCCTTGGCGATCAGGTTGATGTATTCCTTCGACGTGGCCCAGGACACGAACTTCTGCGCCTCGGCAGTGTTCTTGGTGCCGGCGGGAATTGCCAGCGCCCAGGCCCACAGCCAGTTCGCGCCCTTCGCTGTGGCCATCTGCGGGCCTTGGGCGAAGGCGACCTTGTCAGCCACCTTGCTCTGCTTCGGGTCGGTGATGAACGAGGCGGCGATCGTCGCGTCGATCCACATGCCGCACTTGCCTTCGTTGTACAGCGCCAGGATTTCGTTGAAGCTGTTCGCCGACGAGCCGGGGGGGCCGTACTTCTTCAGCAGGTCGACGTAGAACGTGACCGCGTCATGCCAGGGCTTGGTGTCGAGCTGCGGCTTCCACTTCATGTCGAACCACTGGCCGCCGAAGCTGTTGACCATCGTCGACAGGAAGGCCATGTTGTCGCCCCAGCCCGGCTTGCCACGCAGGCAGATGCCGTACACGCCGTTCTTCGGGTCGTGGATCTTGGCGGCGGCGTCGCGCACGTCGTTCCAGGTCGGGCGCTCGGCGAACTTGATGCCGGCCTTGTCGGTCAGGTCCTTGCGGTACATCAGCATCGAGCTTTCGCCGTAGAACGGGGCGGCGTACAGCTTGTCGCCCACCGACAGGCCGTTGCGCATGGCGGGCAGCAGATCGTCCACGTCATAGG
>JANYJL010000075.1 GCA_025361845.1 Rhizobacter sp. | reverse complement strand
CTGATGTTCGGCACCGCCGGCTTGCCGCACATCCTGATGCGCTTCTTCACCGTGCCCAGCGCCAAAGAGGCGCGCAAGTCGGTGATGTGGGCGACCGGCTGGATCGGCTACTTCTACCTGCTGACCTTCATCATCGGCTTCGGCGCCATCACCTTCGTGCTGACGAACCCGGAGTACCTGGACGCCAAGGGCGTGCTGCGCGGTGGCGGCAACATGGCGGCCATCCACCTCGCCAATGCCGTCGGCGGCAATGTGTTCCTCGGCTTCATCTCGGCGGTGGCCTTCGCGACCATCCTCGCGGTGGTGGCCGGCCTCACGCTCTCGGGCGCCTCCGCGGTGTCGCACGATCTCTACGCCACGGTCATCATGAAGGGTGAGCCGCCGAGCGGGTCGGAGTTGCGCATCTCGCGCATCACGACGGTCGGGCTCGGCATCCTGGCGGTGGTGCTCGGCATCGTGTTCGAGAAGCAGAACATCGCCTTCATGGTGTCGCTCGCGTTCGCGATCGCGGCCTCGGCCAACTTCCCCGTGCTCTTCATGAGCGTGCTGTGGAAAGACTGCACCACGCGGGGTGCGGTGGTCGGCGGCTTCCTCGGGCTGATCTCGTCGGTGGCCCTGACCATCGTGTCGCCCTCGGTGTGGGAGGCCACGCTCGGCAACCCGAAGGGCTCGGCGCTGTTCCCGTACACCTCGCCCGCGCTGTTCTCGATGGCGATCGGCTTCATCGGCATCTGGCTCTTCTCGATCCTCGACAAGAGCGAACAGGCGAAGGCCGATCGCGCAGGCTTCCTCGCACAGCAGGTGCGGTCGGAAACCGGCATCGGCGCCTCCGGCGCGTCGGGGCACTGAAAGCGGGAAAGCACGGGCCACCCCGTGCTTTCCCCGAGTGCGGGCGTTTGACCCTGCAAATTTCGAATCGAGAAATGGAGGCCCAGGGTTGCACCTGAGTTTGTCAGTTTCGGTTCAGCCAGCCGTAAGCCAACGGTCAGTGGCCCGTCCCACGATGCAACGAAGCGTCACCACAGGGTGAGGCTTTTCAATCATGGAGACATCGGCATGGCAACAAGTTCAGCAGCAATGGGCGGCGCAAGGGTCGCCGGACCGATGACGAAGGAGGAGCGCAAGGTCATCTTCGCTTCCAGTCTCGGCACGGTATTCGAGTGGTACGACTTCTACCTGTACGGCACCCTCGCGGCCATCATCGGCAAGCAGTTCTTCTCTAACCTCGACCCGAATTCGCAGGTCATCTTTTCGCTGCTGGCCTTCGCAGCCGGCTTCATCGTGCGGCCGTTCGGCGCCATCTTCTTCGGCCGCCTGGGCGACATGATCGGGCGCAAGTACACCTTCCTCGTCACGATCCTGATCATGGGCCTGTCGACCTTCATCGTCGGCGTCCTGCCCAACTTCGCGTCCATCGGCATTGCCGCACCGGTGATCCTGATCGGACTGCGCTTGCTGCAAGGATTGGCGCTCGGTGGTGAGTACGGCGGTGCCGCGACCTATGTGGCCGAGCACGCGCCGCAGGGCAAGCGTGGCGCCTACACCTCGTGGATCCAGACCACGGCGACGATGGGCCTGTTCCTGTCCCTGCTGGTCATCCTGGGCACCCGAACCTTGATCGGCGAAGCCGCGTTTGCCGAATGGGGCTGGCGTGTGCCGTTCCTGGTGTCGATCTTCCTGCTTGCGGTCAGCGTGTGGATCCGCCTGTCGATGAACGAATCGCCGGCCTTCAAGAAGATGAAGGAAGAGGGCAAGACCTCGAAGGCGCCGCTGACCGAATCCTTCGGTGAGTGGAAGAATCTGAAAATCGTGATTCTCGCGCTCGTCGGCCTGACGATGGGCCAGGCGGTCGTCTGGTACACGGGCCAGTTCTATGCGCTGTTTTTCCTGACCGGCGCGCTGAAGGTCGACGGCCCGACGGCCAACATCCTGATCGCGATCTCGCTGCTGATCGGCACGCCGTTCTTCATCATCTTCGGAACGCTCTCCGACAAGATCGGCCGCAAGCCCATCATCATGGCCGGCTGCCTGATCGCGGCGCTCACCTACTTCCCGCTGTTCAAGGCGCTCACTGAGGCTGCCAACCCGGACCTCGCGGCTGCACAGGCCAAGAACAAGGTGACCGTCACCGCCGATCCCAAGGAATGTTCGTTCCAGTTCAACCCGACCGGCGTGGCCAAGTTCACCAGCTCGTGCGACATCGCCAAGCAGAAGCTCGCGGCGTCCTCGGTGAGCTACGACAACATCGAAGGGCCGGCGGGTCAGCCGGCCGTCATCAAGATCGGTGAATCCGAGATCTCCACTGCGGTCACCCCGGAAATCATCGAGGCGACCCGAGCCGGTGCCGAGAAGAAGCTCGCTGACCTGAAGGCCGCCGCCACGCCGGATGCGAAGGCAGTCGCAGCCGCCGAGGCCAGCCTCAAGGCGCTGAGTGATCCCAAGACCGCCAAGGACGCCACGCTGACCGGCAAGATCAAGGGCACGCTGAAGGCCGCGGGCTATCCCGAGAAGGCCGATCCGGAGAAGATGAACAAGCCGCTGATGGTGGCCATCCTGGCGCTGCTGGTCGTCTACGTGACGATGGTCTACGGCCCGATCGCGGCGATGCTGGTGGAGATGTTCCCGACCCGCATTCGCTACACCTCGATGAGCCTGCCGTACCACATCGGCAACGGCTGGTTCGGCGGCCTGCTGCCTGCCACGGCGCTGGCAATCGTGGCGCAGACCGGCAACATGTACAACGGCCTGTGGTACCCGATCATCTTCGCGTCGATCACGTTCGTGGTTGGCATGCTGTTCGTGAAAGAGACGAAGAACGTGGACATCTACAAGAACGACTGATTGGGCAACCGATCACTCGCGGGGCCGGCCGGTCGTCAGACCGGGCCGGCCTTTTTCATGTCGGGCGCGAGTGTGGGCGGTGATGCCGCGAGGGTATGCAAGCAGGCCAGGCAGAGGCAGGCGCTGTACTGCGCACGCAGTGCGGCGAGTGTGGCCGCATCGAGCTTCAGTGTGCTGCACGCACAAGGCGCCGCGTCGTTCACGCCGCAATGAAAGGCCCCGCCGCAGCGCGGGCAGGCGCTGTCCATCACGCGCCGCCGAACAGCGCCTTGTGCTGCTCGCGCAGCAGGTTCTTCTGCACCTTGCCCATCGTGTTGCGCGGCAGCTCGCTCACGACGAACAGATGTTTGGGCACCTTGAAGTTGGCGATCTTCGTCTTCAGTTCGCCCACCAGGGCCGCGGCGTCCGGCGCTGCGCCGGCGTGCGCGACGACCACCGCGACCACGCCCTCGCCGAAGTCCGGGTGCGGCACGCCGATGACGGCACTCTCGGCCACGCCGGGCATGTCGTTCAGCAGCGCTTCCACCTCGGCCGGATAGACGTTGTAGCCGCCGGTGATGATGAGATCCTTGCTGCGCCCGACGATGTGCACGTAGCCGCGTTCGTCGAACTTGCCGACGTCGCCGGTCTTGAACCAGCCGTCGGCGGTGAACTCTTCCTTCGTCTTTTCCGGCATGCGCCAGTAGCCGTGGAAGACGTTCGGCCCGCGCACCTCGATGCCGCCGATGCTGCCGGTGGGGCAACGCGCGCCGGCTTCGTCGCTGACCCGTAACTCGACGCCTGGCAGCGGGAAGCCGACCGTGCCACCACGCCGCTCGCCGTCTTCCGCGGCATACGGGTTCGAGGTCAGCATCGCCGTCTCGCTCATGCCGTAACGTTCGAGGATGGTGTGGCCGCTGCGTTCACGAAACGCATTGAAGGTCTCGATCAGGAGCGGCGCCGAGCCGGCGACGAAGAGGCGCATGTTCCGGCAAGCCTCGCGCGTGAACTCAGGCTCGGCCAGCAGGCGCACATAGAGTGTCGGCACACCCATGAACACGGTCGCTTCCGGCAGACGCGCGAGCACGCCTTTCGGGTCGAAGCGGTCGAACCAGATCATTTTCGCGCCGGCCAGCAGCGCGCCGTGCGACGCGACGAAGAGGCCGTGCACATGGAAGATCGGCAGCACATGGATCAGCACATCGTCGCTGCGCCAGCCCCAGTATTCCTTGAGCGTCTGCGCATTGCTCAGCAGGTTGCCGTGGCTCAGCATCGCGCCCTTGCTGCGCCCGGTGGTGCCGCTGGTGTAGAGGATCGCGGCGAGTTCATCGGCCGTCTTCTGCGCCGGCGTGTGGCGGTCGCTCTGCACCGCAGCGCGTTGGAGCAAGCTGCCCGTGCGATCTTCATTCAGCGCGAACACGTTCTGCGTGCCGGCCTGGAACGCGATCTTGCTGACCCAGCCAAAGTTCTTGCCCGAACACACCACCACGCTCGGTTCGGCATTGCCGATGAAGTAGGCGATCTCGCTGCTTTGGTAGGCCGTGTTGAGCGGCAGGTAGACGAAGCCGGCGCGCAGCACGGCGAGGTACAGCATCAGCGCTTCCACCGACTTTTCGGTCTGCACCGCGATGCGCGCGCCAGCCGGCAGGTCGAGTGAGGCGAGCAGGTTCGCCAGCATCGCCGTGCTGCGTTCGAGGTCGCGCCAGGTGTAGGCCAGCGGCTTGTCGCCCGCGGTCGAAATCGCCGTTGCGTCCAGGTCCGCGGGGAAGTTCTCGCGCAGCGCGCAGAAGAGGTTGTGGGTGCTGCTCATCGTCGTGCCCCGCTCACTCCAGCTTCGCGCCCGAGCCCTTCACCACCTCGGCCCAGCGCTTGATTTCAGAGTGCACAAACTTGCCGAAGGCGTCGCCGTAGAGGTTCGGGGTCTCGGCGCCCAGGCCGTTCCAGATGCCTTGCAGTTCGGGTGTCGCATAGGCCTTGGCCAGCTCGACCTGCATGCTCTCGACGATTTCCTTCGGCGTGCCCTTCGGCGCCCAGAGGCCATACCAGGTCGCGACCTGGTAGCTCGGCACACCGGCTTCGGCCGAGGTCGGGATGTCCGGGAAACCCGGTGCACGTTTGGTGGAGGCGACCGCCAGCGCCTTGATGCGCCCGCTCTTGATGTGGGTGGCCGAGGAGGCGAGGCCGTCGAACATCACGTCCACCTGGCCGCCGATCAGGTCTTGCAGCGCCGGCCCCGCGCCGCGGTACGGAATGTGGGTGATGAAGGTCTTGGTCTGCAACTTGAACAACTCGCCCGCTAGGTGGTGCGAGGTGCCGTTGCCGGCCGAGCCGTAGTTGAGCTTCGCCGGGTTCTTGCGCACGTAGTCGAGGAAGGCTTTCAGGTCGGCCACCGGCACACGCTGCGGGTTCACGACGATGACCTGGGGCACGCTGCTGATCAAGCCGACAGGGATGAAGTCGGCCTCGAGGTTGTAGTCGAGCCTCGGATACATCGAGGGCGCGATCGTGTGGTGCACCGCGCCCATGAAGAAGGTGTAGCCGTCGGGGGCGGCCTTCGCCGCGATGGTGGCGCCCACGTTGCCGCCCGCGCCGCCACGGTTGTCGACGATGACCTGCTTGCCCAGGCTGCGGGTCAGCAGCGCGGTGAGCGGGCGCGCAAAGGCATCGGTGCCGCCGCCGCTGGGGAAGGGCACGACGAAGGTGACCGGCCGGTTCGGCCAGGCGCCGCTCTGGGCTTGGGCCTGTATCCAGGGGCCGGCGAGTGCCGCCGTGGCGGCGCTGGCGCCGAGCACCTGGCGACGCGTGAGGCCGCGGGCTGCGGCGTGGGTGGATTGAAGTTTCATCGTGTCTCCGTCGTCGTGGTGGATGCCGCTGCGTTGGCGGCGTGGGGGGCGGCTCAGCCCCTCAGGTCAATGCGGAAATCGCGCGCGCCTGCGCCACTTCCCCGTGGGTGAACTTTTCGTGGTGGGCTTCGATTTTCTGCAGATCGTAGAGGTAATTGACCATCAGGCCGCAAGACTGCTTCGCACCCTTGGCCGACAGATCGCCCAGCGCATTCAGACGCTCCAGCCGGGCGCCGTTGTCGAGGTGAAAACGCGCCACAGGGTCGCCGCCCGCTTCGGTCGAATGCACGCCGAGATAGAAGGCGCCGAGGCGCAACAGGGCCTGTGTGCCGGCTGGCTTCAAGCTGCGCAAGGCGGTGGCCGTGCTCGCGCGGTCGAGGTCGCCGCCGCATTCGGCCAGCAGGGCGGTGCGTGCTTCGGCCAGGCGCTCGGCGCGTGCCTTGCTCAGGCCTTCGCACGCCGCGCCGGCACGCAGCCAGCGTGCAAAACCGGGGATCGGCGAGAGCGTGCAGAAGCTCTTCAATTGCGGCAGCTCGCGCTTCAATTCCTCGGCCACCCGCTTGATGAGGAAGTTACCGAGCGACACGCCCTTCAGACCCGGCTGGCAGTTGCTGATCGAGTAGAACGCGGCCACCTTGAACTGGCTCGGCAGCAGCGGTGCGGCAGCCTTGTCGATGAGCGGGGCGATGGCGTTCGGCATCTCGGGCAGCAGGGCCACCTCGACGAAGATCAGCGGCTCGCTCGGCAACTGCGGGTGGAAGAAGGCGAAGCAACGGCGGTCGGGTTGCAGGCGCCGGCGCAGGTCGTCCCAGCCGTCGATCTCATGCACCGCCTCGTGGCGAATGATCTGCTCCAGCAACTGCGCCGGCGCGTTCCAGTCGACGCGTTGCAGTTGCAGGAAGCCGGGGTTGAACCAGCTCGACAGCAGGTGCAGGAAGTCGGCTTCGACCGCCTGCAACTCGGGCTGAGTGCTCATGCGCGCCAGCAGCGCGCGGCGCATCGCGACGATCGACGAGGTGCCCCCCGGCGAGCGGTTGATGCGCCGCAAGAGTTCCTGCCGCGGCGGCTCGGTCACCTGCGTCAACGCCGCCAGGTTGCGCGCACTCGGCTCGGCCGCGTAGGCCTGTGCGCTGTGCAGAACCGCGCGCGGGTCGGGACTGAAATCACGTGAGAGGCGCTCGAAGAAACTCGCGCGCTGCTCGTCCGGCAAGCCGCTGAAACGGGCGACCAGATCGCGTGCGATGGCCACGCTGTTCGCTTCGCCGCGTTCGGAGAGCAGGCGTTTGCAATCGATCATCAGGCCGCGCAGATGGCGTTCGCTGCCGACCTTGCGGGCGGCGCTCTTGAGTTCTTCAAGCATGCGAAATTCCCTGCGAGTGTTCGTGCGCGCGCAACGCCTTGAGGGCCGCCAGTTGCGCCATCAGGTGGTCGTGCATGACCCGTTCGGCACGCGCCGCATCACCTTGTTCGACGGCGTCGATCAGCACACGGTGTTCGTTGATCGACGCCTCGATGCGGCCCGGCCAGTTGAGTTGCCGTCCGCGCAGGAGGCGCAGGAAGCGGCGCAAGTCGTTGGTCGCGCGGTCGAGCCAGCGGTTGTCGGCCAGCGCCTGCACCTGGGTGTGGAACTCGTGGTTGGCGCGGTAGTAGCCGTCGATGTTCTGCGCAGCGGCGTGTTTTTCCAGCACGTCGTGCAGCTTGCGCAGGCCGCGAACGTCGGCCGGTTTGGCCTTGCGCACGGCCTCGAAGGCGCAGCGGCCTTCGAGCAGGGCCATCACGGGGAACAGTTCGTCGGCATCCGTCTCCGACATCTCGGTCACCTTGCAGCCCTGCCGCGGCACCGAAGTCACCAGGCCCTCGGCGGCCAGCACCTTCAGCGCTTCGCGCAGCGGCGTGCGGCTGATCTGCCATTCGCGCGCCAGTTTCATTTCGTCCACCCATTGGCCCGGCGCGAGCTGCCGCTCGAACACCATGTTTCGCAGGCGAGTGGCCACTTCCTCGTGAAGCGAGGACTGGCGGAGGGGTGTCGGGTCGACCATGGGCGGCTGCTCCGGAACGCGCGGGCTGGAGGTTCAGCCCGATGGGCGAACTTTATAACTAATAATTGATAATTACAACGGAGACGGAGACGGAGACGGAGACGGAGACGGAGACGGAAACGGAGACGGAAACGGAGACGGAGACGGAGACGGTGGCGATGAGATGAAATTCGGGCGGCTGCTGCGCCAGCCCTCCCACAGCTCAGGCCGCGTTGGGCGCGATCAGGGAGCGGTCGCGGCCGGCGTCCTTGGCGGCGTACATGGCCGCGTCGGCGCGGCGCATGGTGTCCTGCGCGCTCTCGCCGGGCAGGGTCTGGGCGATGCCGGCCGAGAAGGTGTAGGGCAGCGGGGCGGTGCCGGCGATGGCCGAGCTCAGGCGCGCCAGCACGGCTTCTGCGCCGTCGGCCAATGCGTTCGGCATCAGCAGCAGGAATTCCTCGCCACCGATGCGGCCGACGGTGTCGAGCGGGCGGATCTGGCGGCGCATCACCTGCGAGAAGTGGCGCAGCACGGCGTCGCCTGTTTCGTGCCCGTGCCGGTCGTTGATGAGCTTGAAGCGGTCGAGGTCGAGCAGCACCAGCGTCAACGGGTAGCGCATGCCGTTGGCGACTGCCAGCAGATCGTCCAGCCGTTTCAGGATCGAGCGGCGGTTGTGCAGGTCGGTCAGCGGGTCGGTGAGCGAGGCCAGGACCGCCATGTCGCGTGCGTGGCGCATCGAGGCCTCGTTGGCCTTCAGCGCGGTCACGTCGGTCGTCGCCAGCACGAGCCAGCCGTCGGGCCGCAGGGTTTCGCTGACCCACATCCAGCGGCCGTCGGCCAGGTCGGATTCGAAGGTACGCTGCGGCACCTGGCGGTGGGTGCGCCGCACACGGGCGAGCCAGGCGTCGATGTCGTCGGTGTCGATGCGCAGGCCGCAGCGGTCGCGGTGCCAGCGGCGCATCAGCGCCTCCCAGGTCGGGTGCTCGCCCGGTGCAATCGCATAGGCGTCGCGGAAGCCCGCGTTCGAATAGCGCAGGCGCTCCTGCGGATCGAACAGGCCGATGGCCACCGGACTGTGGTCCAGGTAGTCGGCCAACATCGGCCCGGGATCGGGAAGCTCGTCCATCGTGTTTGTTGCCACCCGGAACTGACCGGCGTTCGTGCCTTATCGGCCGGCGCCGGGTCGCCTTGACCCAAAGCGGGCGATCCCCCCAGGCCGGGGGCGGGAATCGCCATGCATCACACGGAAATCGGGCTCGTGCTGACCGAAAATCGCGCCATGCGCGGATTCCGACTCACCCGATCACCCCGACCCGTCCGCGGGCAGAGCGCCCTGCGCGCTGCTGCGCTGGCGTTCGCCGTGGCCGCCGTGCTGCTGGCGGTGGCCGCACCCGGGCGCGCGGCCGAGGTTCCAACCGAGACGCGAGACGAAGGCCTGATGCGCCAATTGCTGCGCGAGCAGGGCCTGGCCTATGAAAACGGCGAGGGTGTGGACCGCGACCCGGTGCGCGCAGCGGCCGACTACTGCGAAGCGGCCCGCCTGGGCGACGCCGAGGCGCAATACAACCTGGCCTGGATGTACGCCAACGGCCGCGGTGTCGAGCGCAACGATTCGACCGCGGCCTTCTTCTTCCACGCCGCGGCCGAGCAGGGCCTGCCGCAGGCGGTGCGCATGCTCGGCCGGGTGGGTGGGCCGTCGCCCTACACGCCCGACTGCATGCGCGGCCCGGCCCCCACCGTCGACATCGCGTTGCTTGCCCGTGCGGCGCAGCCGACGGGCGCCGTGGCGGTCGCGCCCAGCCCGCGGGTCGACGAGTGGCCCGCGAACGAGGTTCGCAGCAATGCGCCGCCCTACCTGCTGGACATCGTGAAGAAGGCCGCGCCCGAGTTCAAGGTGCAGCCGCAACTTGCGCTGGCGATCATGGAAGCCGAATCGAACTTCGACACCGTCGCGATATCGCCGCGCAATGCCAAGGGGCTGATGCAGCTCATTCCCGAAACCATGGCGCGCTTCAACGTGCGCAATGCCTACGACCCGGAGCAGAACATCCGCGGCGGCCTGGCCTACCTGCGCTGGCTGCTGGCCTACTTCGAGGGCGACGTGGCCCTCGTCGCGGCCGCCTACAACGCCGGTGAAGGCACGGTCAACCGCTACCGCGGTGTGCCACCGTATGCGGAGACGCGGGCGTATGTGCAGCGCATCCTCGCCGGGGTGCGGGCGATCAGCCACCCCTTCGACCCTGCCGTGGCCGAGCCCTCGCCGCAACTGCGGCAGATCCGCGACCAGCGCCGCGGGCGTTGACGGCGCGGTTCAGCGCGCCGAGCCGAAGCGCGCGGCCGAGCGGGCGCGCGCCTTGGCCGCCTCGATCTCACGGTCGCGCGGCTCGGCCGTCGTCACCAGCGATTGAACGAGGCGTCGGGCCGAAGCCGCCACTTCGTCGACCGCCCGCTCGAACGCCGCCTCGTTCGCCTTGGACGGCACCGCGAACCCGCTGAGCTTGCGCACGAACTGCAAGGACGCATCGCGGATCTCCAGCTCCGTGGCTGGCGGCTCGAAATTGAACAGGGTCTTGATGTTTCTGCACATGGGGTTTCAGCGGCTCAAACAGCCTTGCGGTGATAGGTCAGCGCTGCGGCGATGCAGAAGGCCAGTGCATCGAGGGGCAGCACATCGGACTCCGTGAAGACGATCGCCCGGTTGCCTTCGAACCGGAACTCGTCGGGGAACAGCGACCGGAAGGTGTCGACCAGGCTCGTCTGGCAATTGAAGTACATCGCGTACTCGGTCGGCCGGGCCGGCTTCCAGGCGATGCGTACCGTGCTGCCGCTCCGGCTCGCGGACGTGAGGTAGGCGGGCTCGCCCCACTTCAAGGTCTCTTCGAGTTCGCCCACTCCTTCTGTGGACGCCGCGGTTCGAAGGATCAGCTCGCGCAACGCCAGCAGCTTGCGGCGCATGGGCGCAGGGCAGGCATCGAAGGCCTGGGCCACGGCGGCACTTTGAATGGGCTTCGGTTGGGGCATGGGCACCTCACCACTGCGCTGCCGGCGTCTCGCTCACCGCCGACGGCCGAGTGCCAGGATGGAAATGCCCGACGCGATGAACGTGGCTCCAGTACCGAAGTTGAGCCAGTGGGTGGCGCGCGGGCGCCGCGCGAGCCAACCCGAGAGCTTGGCGGCGTAGCTGCCGAGCACTGGAAAGATGATCGCAGTGAGCACCGCGAAGATGGCGCCGTACACCAGCATCTGAATGCTGACGGAACCGCGCTCCGCACTCACGAACTGGGGAATGAACGCCAGCACGAAGAGTCCGGGTTTGGGATGGAGAACGTTCGAGAACAGGCCGACGGCGAACACGCGAGGAAGGCTTTGCTGTGCGGCCGAGGTGAAGGAAATCAGGTTGCGTGATGTCACCGCCTTGAAGCCGAGCCACAACAGATAGGCGGCGCCGGCCAGCTTCACGGCCCAGAAAGCGGCCGGCGACGCCAGGATGACCAGGGTCAGACCGAGTGCCGCAGCGACCGTGTGAAACATGATGCCGAGGCCGGCGCCGATGGACGACAAGGCGGCCGCCGCCCGCCCCTGACTGAGCCCCCGACTGATCGCCAGGATGTTGTCGGGGACCGGCGCGACGACAACGAGCAGCACGGCGGCGAGACAGGCGGCGAGGACATCGAGCGGGACCATCGCACCAGTGTAGGAGCAGTCATGGCCGATGCGCTCGACGCGCCGTGCAGGGCGATCAGGCCAGCTGCCATTGGCCCAGCCACTCGTGATGCCCGAGGCCGTGGTGGCTGAGGATCAGGGCGAAGCGGGTGGCTGTCCAGCCGATGGGTTCGACCGAATGTTCGAGGATCACGAGCGGGTCGTAGAGCATCGTCATGTGCGGGGTGGCGGACGGCTCGGACTGAGCCCCGATCGCCGCAGCGCGACAGCCAGCGCCTGCCGCAGCCTGACCGCCGCGGCTTCACTGAGCGCATCGCAGCGCAGGACAAAGGCGTTGCCGCGGGCAGCGTCGGGCTTGCCGAAACTGCGTGCACGATCGAAGGCGATCGGCGGCGGCGGGCAGGCCACGCCGGCGGCCGCTGCCAGGGCGGCATCGACGATCGCTCGGGGAATCGGCGTCGCAAGCCCGTAGCCAGCGATGGCATGCAAGCTCATGTGCAGGTTTCGGGTTCGCAAGCACGAGCCTTGCAGCCTATGCCGCTTGCGCAATTCTGCTCCGGCCAAGGTGAACCGTTCTGCGTCCGCAAGCAGCGGGACGATCGCGAGGAACAGGTTGTAGCCGGACAGTCGACCGGGGCGGCCGCGGATGACTTCAGGCTCGAACAGTGCCGGCGTAGCGTCCCGCCCAAACAGGCTCATTTGATCGGCCATGGCATCCAGCGGTGAGGCAGAAATTCACGTCCACCCGAAGGGAATGCGAAGGAACTTCCCACCTTCGGGCAACCGCGACGAGGCGCCAAGACTGGTGGTGTTGCACTTCATCCTTGAGCCGGCTCACTCGCTGCTTTCCAGGGAAAGTGTTTCAGGAGTTCCTCTGCGCTAGCGCGTGAGCGTTCTACATTTTTGGCACTTCGCCGTTTGATCTCAATGATGATCGCTGTATAGCTGTGGAACAGAAACAAGTAGCGATCGTTTTTGCTGTAGATGATGCATTCCCCATCACCGAAAGACTCCGAGTATCGGTTCTGCACGAGGTCAGAGATGGGATTCGTGCCGTGTTTGGCCAGATAGTCTTCCGACAGTGCCGACATGACTAGCTTGTTCACGTAGTCGACGATCATCACCTTCGAATCATTGTCAAATGGCGTGCTTCTCTTTCGAAAGTACTGCCCTCGCCCAAGGAAGGAGATGTACTCGAGAAGCTCTTGGCCAAAGATGGGGATGTTCGCTTCTACGCCGTGCAGCGTGGCCCTAGCCTCCGCCGCCATCTGGATGAAACGCTCTGAGCGACCGTCGTTGCTGTTGACCGCGGATATCAGCGCGTTTGTAGCGAGCTCGGGGTTGTCGGACTGAGCCTTCGCTACCACTCCCAAAACATAGTCGATGTGCCCCTTGCGACTGTTGCATTTTCGGCAAGCAAAGAAGTCGCCGTCACGTTTGGTCCGTGGTTTTGTGAGTACAGCATTCGGAATCAGATGCTCAACTGAGCGAGTGTTAGGTTGATTGACTCCGTCGTACAACTTTGTCCAGCAGTAGGGGCAGATTGGGTTTCGACGCACCGTTAAGCCTAACGAATGGAAGGGACTTCCCCGTCCCGAACTGGCCGCCTAGCGGCGACGGCAACGGAGTGCCACGATGGGAAGTGCGGGTTTCTCATCAACTCATTCGGAAGGGGAAGTCATGAGCATTCTGTACGTTGGAATCGACCTCGCCAAGAATGTTTTTGCGGTGCACGGGGTGAGCGGCGCAGGCACGGTGGAACTGCGTCAGCCCAGGGTCGCCCGGGCCAAGCTGCATGCGCTGATCGCGTCGCTGGCGCCCTGCGTGATCGGCATGGAAGCCTGCTCCGGTGCGCACCACTGGGCGAGGCTGTTCCAGGCCCATGGGCACACCGTGCGCCTGATGGCCCCGAAGTTCGTCGCCCCCTACCGCATGAGCGGCAGACAGGGCAAGAACGACGCGGCCGACGCGGTGGCGATCTGCGAAGCGGTGCAACGACCGAACATGCGCTTCGTGCCGATCAAGAGCGAGGAGCAGCAGTCGAGGCTGCTCGTGCACCGCGCGCGCCAAGGGTTTGTCCAGGCGCGTACCGCCACCCTCAACCGCATCCGCGGGCTGATGAGCGAGTTCGGCATCGTGCTGCCGCTCAAGGCCGAGGTGGTGCGCCGTGAGGCGCGCAACCAGCTGGAGAATCTCCCCGGCTTTGCCAACTTGGTTATCGGCGACCTGCTCAGCGAGGTGGCCCACCTGGACGAGCGCATCAAGCAGTACGACGCGCACATCCGCACCATGGCGCGTGACTGCAACGCTGCGCAGCAGCTCATGCAG
>JANYJL010000069.1 GCA_025361845.1 Rhizobacter sp. | reverse complement strand
CCGATCTGTGCGCACGGATGAACTCGCCACCGGCTGGAGTCGGGACCGCATCATGGCCGAGGTGAACGAGCGCGGCGTGCCCTGCACCGTCGGCTCGTGCAGCGAGGTCTACCTCGAAAAAGCCTTCACCAACCGGGGCTGGGGCCGCAACGAGCGCCTGCCAGTGGCGCGCGCACTGGGTGAGACCAGCTTGATGTTCATGGTGCACCCCGGCTTGCCGGCCGAGGCGCTGCAGGCGAGCGTGCAGGTGATGCACGACGTGGCAGGCCACGCGACACGATGATGGTGAACCCCTCTTGCGCATGTTGACGCTCAGCCTTCGCCTCGGCCGGCGGCTCGCCGCGCTGCCCCCACGCGCGAAGATCTGGGTCATGGTCGGCGGCGACGCGCTCTTCCTGCCCTTGTGCATGCTCGCTTCGGTGGCGTTGAGGCTGGGCTCGGTCAGCGGCGCGTTCGAGACCTCTCCACGAGCGCAGCTGGGTTTTGCCCTGCTTGCTCTGCCGGCATTGAGCGTGGCGGGCCTGTACCGCACTGTGGTTCGCTACATCGACTTGCGCGTGCTCGCTGCGGCCAGCGCCGCGTTGGCCGCGGTGGTGTTGCTGGTGTACATCTCTGCCGTCGCTTTCGGCATCCAGGTACTGCCGCGCTCGTCGTTGCTGATCTTCTGGTTCATTGCGTTCGCCTACGTCGTCAGCTCGCGCTTCATCGCACGTTCACTGCTGCGGCGCAGCCTGCGGCCCGGTGCACGGCCGCGCCTGCGCACGGCCATCTACGGCGCGGGTGACGCCGGTGCGCAGCTGGCATTGGCCATGCAGTTCAGCACCGAGTACAAGGCCGTTTGCTTCCTCGACGACCGCACCTCACGCCAGCGCCTGACCGTGAGCGGCTTGCGGGTGTATTCGCCCGCTGACCTCGATGAAGCCGTGATCCGCCACGACGTCGCCCAGATCGTGGTGGCCATTCCGTCGGCCAATGCCGCGCAGAAGCGCCGACTGATCCAGCGTGTTGAATCGAGTGGCCTGCCGGTGAAAATCCTGCCCGGTCTGGTGGAGATGGTCGATGGCCGCCCCGAGGTATCGGACATCCGCGAGGTTGACGTCGCCGACCTGCTGGGCCGCGATGCGGTTCCACCTGACCCGGCCCTGTTCGCGCGCAACATCGCGGGCAAAGTGGTGATGGTCACAGGCGCCGGTGGCTCGATCGGCAGTGAGCTGTGCCGGCAGATCCTCTCGCAACACCCCCGCCGCCTGGTGCTGCTGGACCACTCGGAATTCGCGCTCTACACCATCGATCACGAGGTGCTGCACGCGGCGCACGGCACCGAGATCGTCACCTGCCTCGGCTCGGTGCTCGATGAAGCTCTGCTGCGTTCGCTGATGCAGCGCAACGAAGTGCAGACGATCTACCACGCGGCGGCCTACAAACACGTGCCCATCGTCGAAGCCAATGTGCAGCAGGGCCTGCGCAACAACGTGTTTGGCACGCTCAATGTGGCGCGTGCGGCGATGGACGCCGGCGTCGAAACCTGCATCCTGATCTCGACCGACAAGGCGGTTCGGCCGACGAACGTGATGGGCGCTTCCAAGCGCGTCGCCGAGCTGGTGTTGCAGGCGGCGGCGCTGCGCTCGGCGCGCACGGTGTTCTCGATGGTGCGGTTTGGCAATGTGCTGGGGTCCTCGGGCTCGGTGGTGCCGCTGTTTCGCCGCCAGATCCAGGCCGGTGGCCCGATCACCATCACCCACCCGGACATCGTGCGCTACTTCATGCTGATTCCAGAGGCGGCACAACTCGTCATCCAGGCCGGCGCGATGGCACGCGGCGGTGAGGTGTTCGTGCTCGACATGGGCGAGCCGGTGCGCATTGCCGACCTGGCCCGTTCGATGATCCGCCTGTCGGGTCTGACCGAGAAGACGGCCGAACGCCCGGACGGCCAGATCGAGATCAAGGCCGTGGGCCTGCGCCCCGGCGAGAAGCTGTTCGAGGAACTGCTGATCGGCGACAACGTGATCCCCAGCGGCCACCCGCGCATCATGTGCGCGCGTGAACGCCACATCGACCCGGCCCTGCTCGACAAGATGCTGGCCTCGCTGCGCCTGGCCTGCGAGAGCAACGACACCGAATCGATGCTGCGCCAGGTGCGCAACCTGGTGCCTGAGTTCCGCCCGGCGGATGAAGTGAACGCCGAGGCATCGGCGGCGCTGGCGAGCAGGTAGGCCGGCGGGCGATTCAGCTCAGCCGGCCAGCAGCGTCGCCAACTCCGCCACCGGAATCACCTCGACACCTTCGGCCAGGGGATAGCGCCGCGGGACGGGGGCGACCACATAGGCGCGGTCCAGCTGCAAATCTTGCAAGGCCTGCCAGAAGCCCTTCGTCGGCTTGGGCGCGGCCGAGAACTTGATTTCCACGCCCACCTTGCGCGCACCCATTTCGATCACCAGATCGATTTCCGTGCCGGCGGCGGTGCGGTAGAAGCTCAAGTGCGCATCCGGTGGCAACGCGGCGGCCACCTGCTCCACCACGAAGCCCTCCCAGGAGGCGCCGGCCACCGGGTGCCCCTGCAGATCTTGAACAGAGGCCAGGCCCAGCAGCGCATGCAGCACGCCACTGTCGCGCAAGTACACCTTCGGGGACTTGACCAGCCGCTTGCCGATGTTCGTGAAATGCGGCGGCAGGCGGCGGACCATCATCGTGTCGACCAGCAAATCGAGGTAGCGGGTGGCCGTGCTGTGCGATGCGCCGCCGAGGGACATGCCCAGCTGCGAAGCGTTGAACAACTGCCCTTGCAGATGAGCCAGCATCTGCCAGAAGCGGCGCAGGGTTTCGGCAGGCACGCGCACACCCAGGCCCGGCAAGTCGCGTTGCAGGAAGGTGCGAATGAAATCCTGCCGCCATGCGTACGAAGCCTCCTCGTCCCGCGCCAGATAACTCAGCGGGAAGCCCCCGCGCAGCCATAGCAACTGAAGGGCGGCCAGTTCGGCAACGGGCAACTCGGCGGCGAGCAGCGGGCTGAGTTCGAGGTAAGAGACTCTGCCGGCCAGCGATTCGCCAGACTGCCGCAGCAATTCGGCCGAGGCCGAGCCGAGCAGCAAAAATCTCCCGGCGCGGCGGTCTGCGTCGATCTCGGGGCGCAGCGCGGTGAAGAGTTGCCGCGCAAGCTGGACTTCGTCGAGGACGAGGAAGTCGTCCCGGTGGGCCGCGAAGAAGAGTTCGGGCTGCTGAAGTGCGGCACGGTCGGACTCGCGCTCCAGATCGAGCATCAAGGCCGGAGGCTGCCGCGCCGCGATGGTCTTGGCCAAGGTGGTCTTGCCGACCTGGCGGGGCCCGAGCAACACCACGGCCGGGGTTTGCAGTAGGCGCCGCTCGATCAAACCTTGAAGTTGCCGCTCAATCATCCTTGCATTTTGATTGACTACCGATCAATTTGCAATTAAGAATTTTACGCCCTCCCTGGCTGCAAGCGGCATCGCCGCATGGCGACCGCCCCGTCGTCAGTCGGCCGCCATCGCCGCCAACCCACCCTCGTCCTGCAAATCCACGCGGCTCGGCACACTCATCACCGCCAGGCTGGTCTGGCGCGCCAGGATGAAGGCGCGCTCGCGTTGTTCGGCGGTCGCGCCGGGCATCGCGACGATCACGTGGGTGGCGCCGGCCAGCACGTGGGGCAGGGCCAAGTCGGCGATGCTGCCTTGCACGATGGCGCCGCCGATGCGCAGGCCGCGCTTGGCGGGGTCGTCGTCGAGCAGGGCGAGCACCGTCCAGCCGTCGCGCCCGTTGATCGTGCCGACGACGCGGCGAGCCGCTTCGCCGGCCCCCAGCACGATGGCGCGGCGCGGTGTGCCGTCGACACCGCTGACACGCGAGCGGGCCGTCTCCCAGACCATGCGGTAGGCCATGCGCAGCAGGCTCAGCGCCGTGAGGCAGAACAGCGGGTGGAGCAAGAGCACGGCGCGCGCCACGGCCGTGAGCTGGGCCATCAGCACGGCCACGGCGCCGAGCAGCCCGGCCATCACGCAGGCGGCGGCGATACGCTTGAAATCGTCGAAGCCGAAGAAGCGCCACAGCCCGCGCGGCACGCCGGTCAGCGCCATGAACACCAAGTAGAGCGCGACGACGCCGAAGGAGACGTAGTCGTCGTACCAGGGCCGGCCCGGTTGCCAGCGTTCGAAGCCCAGGCGGAACAGGTAGGTCACGTGCCAGCAGGCCAGGATGACCAGTGCGTCCGCGCCCATCGCCACCGCGCGGTTGCGCGGGTTGAGCGCCGACATCGCCTGGTCGAGCCAGGGCCAGAGTTTGCTGTCGTTCATGTTGAGGTGCCTCCAGGGGGTGGGCAAGGACGGGATGAACACGGTGCGCAAGGTGAGGCCGAGCACCCGCAGGTCGCTCGACAGCGTGGGGTTGTCGACGTAGTGGAGCGCGTAGCGCAGCTTGGTGGGCAGCACCACGTCGATGTACTCGCGCTCGGGGTCGCTGGCGCGGGCGAGCAGCTCGTTCTCGTCGTGGTAACGCACCGAGGCGAAGTCGGTGATGCCGGGGCGCACGCTGAGCAGCCGCTCGCGCCATTCCGGCGGGTAGTGCGCCACGTAGCGCGGCACTTCGGGGCGCGGGCCGACGAGGCTCATCGTGCCGCGCAATACGTCGAGCAACTGCGCTAGCTCGTCGATCTTGGTCCGGCGCAGGAACGCGCCCACGCGAGTGATGCGCAGGTCGCCCGCCACGGTCACCTGCATGCCGCCGCTCGGCGGGCTCACCGTCATCGTGCGGAACTTGAAGATGCGAAACGGCCTGCCGTGCCGGCCGACACGTTCCTGCCGGAAAAACACCGGGCCGGGCGTGTCGAGCTTGATCGCCAGGGCAATCAGAAGGAACAGCGGCGCGAGCAACAGCAACCCGGCTGCCGCCGCCAGCAGATCCAGCGCGCGCTTGAGCATGCGCCCCGGAACGCTAGCCCGACAGGGCCGCGCGCGCCGCGGTGGCCACGCGCTGCACGTCGGCCGCGGTCATGCGCGAATACATCGGCAGGCTGACGAGGCGTTCGTAGGCATGCTGGCTGTGCGGAAACCGCGCGGCCTGCAGGTCGTAGCGCTCACGCCAGTAAGGCTGCACATGCAGCGGGATGTAGTGCACGCTGCAACCGATGCCGGCGGCAAACAGGCGCTCGATGAACAGGTCGCGCGTGACCGGAACCGCATCGCCCAGACGCACGACGTACAAGTGCCAGGAATGCAGGTCACCCGCTTCCGGGCCGGGCGGCAGGGTCAGTGGCAGATCGGCCAGCGCCTGGTGGTACTGCATCGCGATCGCTTGGCGCCGCTGCTGGAAGGCGCGTGCCTTCTTGAGTTGCTGCAAGCCGAGTGCGGCTGCAATGTCGGTCAGGTTGTACTTGAAGCCCGGCGCCACGATCTCGTAGTACCAGCTCGGCACCTTGGAAGTGAAGCGATCGAAGGCATCGCGGCTGATGCCGTGCAGGCGCATCACCTTCACGCGCTTGGCCAGCTCCGCGTCCCGCGTGACCACCATGCCGCCCTCGCCTGTCGTGATGGTCTTGTTGGCGTAGAAGCTGAACACCGTGGCATCGGAGGCGAGCGTGCCGACGAGGTGGCCGCCGCAGGTGGTGGGCAGCGCATGGGCGGCATCTTCCACGACCTTCAGGCCGCGCTGCTTCGCGAGTGCCAGCAGCGCCTGCATGTCGGCCGCGCGGCCGGCATAGTGCACCGGAATCACGGCCTTGGTTCGCGGCGTGATGGCAGCCTCGACTGCTGCGATGTCGATGCACAGGGTGGCCGGGTCGATATCGACCAGCACCACGTCGGCCCCGAGGTAGCGCACCACCTCGGCGGTCGCGGTGAAGGTGTGCGTGGTGGTGATGACCTCGTCGCCGGGGCCGATGCCCAGCGCTTCGAGTGCCAGGTGCAGGCCAGCGGTGGCCGAATTGACGGCCATCGAATGCAAGCCGGGGTCACCCAGGAATTCGCTGAAGTCGGCTTCAAACCGCTTGGCCTTCGGCCCGGTCGTGACCCAACCGGACCTGAGCGTGTCGACGACCTCGGCAATTTCCTCGTCGCCGATGTCGGGCAGCGCGAAGGGCAAAAAGGGCTGTGGGGTGTCCATGCTCATCGAAGCGTCCGGGCTATCAAAGGGGCTTGGCTATCCAGGCCAGCACATGGGTGCGCAGCAGCGGGATGCTGTTGAACAGAGTGTAGAGCGAGGGGTGCAGCCGGCACACGCGGCGCGAGATGGGTGGTGCCAGCGTCACGCGCCGGGCCAGCACGCGGCCCTGCGGGAAAAGTTCGCGCACCCGCCGCACCGGCATGCCGCGCACGTCGGCATTGTTCGGGTTGTCGACGGTGAAGTCGTACCAGAGCACGGCGCCACCGGGCCGCACCCAGGACCACATGCGCTCGGCCAGTTCACGTTGGAAGTTGTCGTCGAGCAGGGAAGAGAACACGGTCGACTGGAACACCAGATCCTGGCTGCCCGGTGGCACCTGCGCCGTGCTCGCATCGCCTTCGTGCAGGGCCAGTGCGGCCGGCAGCCGGGCCCGTGCGCCCGCAGCGCGCTCGGGCAGGAGCTCGATGCCGCGCAGGTGCTGCGGCGCGAAGCCGAAGCGCAGGAAATCGAGCAGGTGGCCGCCGTAACCACAGCCCACGTCCACCAGGGTGAGGTTGCGCAGATCGACATCGGTGTAGCCACCGACCGAGGCGAACATCAACAGCAGCTCGCGCTGCCACTCCTGTGTGCTGAGGATCACCTCGGGCCGCAGGATGCTGTACAGGCTGCCCGAATTCCGGCGCGCATAACGCTCCGCCACGGCCAGGGTTTCGGCCTTGGGTTCGGGGGTGGAGGGCGGGTTCTGCATGGATCGTTTGTTGCGGATGCAGCTACAGCATGCGGCGGATCGCGCGCACGTAGATCGAGGCGAGGAAGTGGGTGACGGTGTAGACATACGCCATCACGCCGAGGCTCTCGCCCGACTTGTGGCGGTACTTCTTCAGCATCGACAGGTGGCGGCCAACCATCTTCCCCTTGTTGCCCGAAATCTGCGCCGCCTGCTGGCGGTAGTAGACCAAGGGATGTGCCAGCTTGATGCTGTAGGGCATGTGCTCGTGCAGCTGGATGAAGCAGTCGGTGTCTTCGCGCGCCTTGTAGCTCAAGTCTTCGTTGAAGGGGTGTGCGCGCATCAGCTCGCGGCGCACCACGATGCTCGAGGTCGGCGTGCGGTACTTCAGCAGTTGCTGCCGCAGCGTGACACGCTCGACCCGCAGGCTTGCGGGTGGCTCCACGGGCACGATGTCGCGCTCTTCGCGGAAGTCTTTCATCTGTGTGCTGCACAAGGCCGCGGCGTGTTCGGCCAGCGCGCGCATCTGGAGTTCGAGCTTGCGCGGGTGCCACAGGTCGTCCGCATCGAGAAAGGCGATCCACTCGCCACGGGCGGCCGCCACGCCGGCATTGCGCGGTGCGGCCGGCGCGCCGGCGTTCTTGGGCATCTGGATCAGCACGACACGCGGGTCGCGTTCGCCGATGGCCCTGACGATGGCCGCCGAGTCGTCGGTCGACTTGTCATCAACGACCAGCAGTTCGAACGCGGTGTGGGTTTGTGCCAGCACCGACTCGACGGTGCTGCGAATGAAGGCCGACGCGTTGAAACAAGGCACGACCACCGACACGAAGTTCGGTGCCACGGCGTCGCCCAGCATGTTCGCCGACGGCGTGCGTTGTTCGGGGCTCGGATGCGTGCTCACACGATCGCTTTCAGGGAAGGGCCTGCATTGTCGCCGCCCGCATCGTACGTGCCCGGCACGGGCCGGCGACGACGGTGACGCCCTTCACACTCCCGTCAACCGGAACACGTGCAGGGCGGGCGTGTCGGGATCGATGCTGCCGCGCGAGGCGATGCGAAGCTCGACCAGGGTGCCGCCGAACGCAGGCGCGGCCGGGTCCAGCGTCAACTCGAACGAGGCCGTTCCTGCTTGGAGGTCGATGCGGTGAGCACCGGATTCCACTGTCACCGGCCGCGTCACGGCACAGTCGACCTGCACCCGCGACACACCGGCCGCCAGCACGGCCGACAGGGGCTCGGTACTCGTCACCGCCAGCGCAGCGCGGCCCGCAAGCATCACCGGGCACCCCGACAAGGCGTACACCCAATCTTGCGGACGATCCGCGCTCAGGCTCGCGGCGGGTTGCCATTCGAGCCGTTGCGACAGGCGCTTGGCCGGCGCACCACCGACCACCGAATAAGGCGCCACGTCACGCGTGACCACGGCATTCGCGCCAACCACACTGCCCTTGCCCACCGTCACACCGGGGCACACCACCACGTTGACGCCGAGCCAGCAATCGTCCTGTATCCACACCGGCCGGTCGAGCGCCTCCAGGCCGCCGGGCTGCGCGGCCAGCAAACGCTCTTGCTCGCGAATCGGCAGGTGCGGCCGATGCCGAAACGGGTGGCTGCCCGAGGACACAAACACGTTCGGTGCAAGGATGCAGCCGCGCCCGATGCGCACGCTGCCGTTGATGCTGCCGCGGCGTTGAACCGTCGTGCCGGCACCGATCGATACCGTGGTCGTCGTTTCGATTTCGGTGCCGGCTGCGAGCCACACCCGCTCCCCGAGGACGAGCCGTCCGCTCGCGCCCAGATCGATCTGCACGCCCGCACCCAGCACGCTGCCGCGGCCGAGGGTGCAGTGCGCCGAATGCCCCAGCAACACCACGCTCGGGTGCACACGCACACCGCGCAGCAGCGCCATGAGCGCACGAGCCCAGCGCCAGGGCCAGAGTTGCCAAGCGAGCCGTTGCACCCGCATCACGCGCTCCGGACACGCCACGCCGCGCCCGCCGCGGCCGCGTAGGCGCCGAGCGTGAACACCGCCGCGAGGCCCGCCACCTCGGTCGGCGACAGCGCCGTGCCGGCCCCCGGCCGCACGATCAGCGCCCACACAATGACGCCGCCAATAGCCACCGCCACGTTGAGGCGCAGCAGGCGGCTCTCGAACCCGGTGATGAGCAGAAAGCTCGACCAGAAGTCCGACACGCGCAGCACCGCGATGGCGAGGAAGATCGGCAGCAGCGCGGTCGCGTCCACGAACTGCGGGTACCAGCGGCGCACGCTGAAATCGAGCAGCAGGCCGAGAGGAACGGCAGCCACCGCTCCGAGCACGAGGAGGGCCACACACGCCCGAAGGCACACCCGAAAGGCAACGCCCCGACCGTGCTCCGCAAAGCGGCGCGCAAGCATCGGGTACATCGAAGCATTGATGACGACCTGGGCAGACTGCGCGATCGACAACACGATCCACGCAAACGAATAGTGCGCGAAGCCGATCGTGCCCAAGCCTTCGGAAGCAACCCAGCGGTCGGCATTGAGCAACGCGAAGCCGACCACCATCACCACCATCAGCGTCAACGCCGAACGCCACTGCACCCGGCGCAGGCGCCGCAGCGCCAGCACGCCGACGGCCAGCGCGCTCCATTTCACATGGGCGAGCGAGCGCTGGAAGTAGCCCGCCGACAGCGCAATCGTCACCAGCGCATCGACCGCCAAGGCAGCGAGCGCCGAACCCGTGGTGACCGCGACCAACACGCTCAGGCCGAGCGCGGCCACGGCACGCAGCAGGTTCTGCAAGGAAAAGCGCAGCGCCTCGCCGCGGCTGCGGCTTTCGACCGTGGCGATCAGAAAGAGTTGTTGCGACAGCCCGCTCAGCAGGCCCACCGCGAGCAGCGCGGGGGACATGCCCGCCACCTTCAGGCCGAGCCCCGCGGCCAGCAGGCCGAGGGCGCAGCAGGCCGCAGCCACGATGGCGCACTGAGCGGCGCGCACGAGAGCGCGCAGCTCCTGGCGCCGCACCAGGTTCACCGGCCATTCGCGTTGCAGCATCGACTGCAGGCCGAGGCAGCCGAGCATGCAGAAGGTGGCCGAGACCAGCATGCCGCCGCTGAATTCGGCAAAGGTGGGCACGTCGAACAGGCGCGCCATCACGAGCATGCGCAGCATCATCAAGGCCATCGCCAGCACCAGCAGCGGCACGTACCAGAGCTGGCGCAGCCGGCGGGGCGACAGCGAAGGAAATCTCATGCGCAGCGAGGTTCCAGGCACGGTGCTCAGGCGATCATCTGCAAAGCGGCCGGGTCGCGCTGATCGTGCATGACGCCGTAGTCGAACAGCGCGTATTGCAGTTGCAGCAGCAGCCGCGCCTCACGTGTCGGCGTCAGGCCCTTGTGCACGCACAGGGTGTTCTCGGCGAAGCCGGTGCCGGCCGGGCCGCAGACCTCGACCACTTGATCGGCCGGGTAGCTCTGCGCGACTTCGGCATCGGTGTAGCGCCGGATGTTCCAGCGGTCACCCATGCGCAGCATCGGCGGCCGGCGGTGCGAGGCGACCACGCACACATGCGCACCATCGCCCGGCTCGACATCAGTGAGATAGAAGAAGAACTTGAAGAAGCGGAAGTCGTCGACGTCGCGGTGGAACAGATGCGCATGGCGGTCGCGGTCTTCTTCACTGGCCTGGACCGGGAAGGTCCACCACAGGTTCGCGCCGACGAAGGTCGGCACCGATTCGAGGTAGCTCGCGGCGATCCAGCGCAGCAGCGGGTCGGCCAGCAGTCGGGCGACTGCAGGAGACTGCGTCGCCGCATTGAAGTACTGCGCCACCAGGATCGGTTTGCCGAGCCGGGCTTCAGCCTGCGCGCGATCGGCAAGCCGGAAGCCGTTGCCGGGCCGGCGGTCGGCATGGCACGGGCTCTGCGCCGCGTGGTCGAGGATCTCGCGTGTGATCTCGGGCGGCAGCTTCAGGCCGAAGGCCACGCCGTCTTCACGCAGGCGGCGCACGAAGTCGACACGGTCGATGTCGGCGAACACGCTCTGCTTCAGGCGCGCCTCGCAGTCGGCCAGGCAGGCGCGCAGGCGGCTGCCGTGCAGCACGCTGCGCGAGCGGCCGACGGCATAGCGCACCGAACGGAACCGGGCCACCCCGCGCATCAGCGTGTAGCCCGGCTGCGCGCCGAGGGACTGGACGATATCGCGCCATCGAGACATGGTGGGAGGCTCTTGCGTGGGAGGCCGGCGCGTCAGCGGTCGCCGATGCGCATCCACTGCCGCACGGTGTCGATCGGCCGGAACATCGGGCGGCGCTGAACATCTTCGAAGTGCGCGAAATCGGGTTCGGCCTGATCGAGCAAACCCGCCCAATCGTGGCGGGCGATGCGCGCCAGCACTTCATCTTCGGCCCGCGCATCGTCTGCGTATTCCTCGTCGTCGGCACGCAGCACACCGCTGCGCAGCAGGTCGATGAAACGCTGCGGGTCGGCCGCCATGTCGTACTTGAAGCGGGCCGGCGTCTCGGCGCGCACGTAGCGTGTGTACTGCGGCACCCGGTGCACCATCGTGTAGGCGAAGCGCAGGGTCTGGCGCGGGATGGCCGCTTGCAGGCGTGAGCGTTCTGCTGCATCCAGATCGACATGCAGGCGCAAACCGGCGAGTTGCTCCGGACGCACCACGTCATCGCGAAAACCCGCTTCCTGGTAGATCGACGGCGCGATGGCGATGACCTGCTTGCCCAGCGTGCCGGCCTCCAGCGCGGCACTGCCGTTGGCGACGACGATCGCATCGCATTGCTCTATCAGGCTCAGCGTGCTGGTCTTGTCGGTGCTCGGGATCACGTGAATGCCACGGCGCACGGCCCAATCACGGTAGTGGCGCTCTGAATAGCTGCCGCCAGCATTGCCGATGTTCTCGCCCCAGTTCGGGTGGCAGCGCAACACAAGATCGTTGGGTTGCAGGCCGAGGTGATCGATCAAGGCGTCGTAGGCCACGAGAGGATCGCTCCAGCCCGATTCCCAATCGGGCTGACCCCAGACCTCGTTGCGGCTGCTCGGGATCAGCAGGACGCGGCGCCCGCCGCCTTGCACCGGCCAGGACGCGGCCATCGCATCGAGGTTGTAGGCACGCCATTCATTGCCATTGCGCTTGAGGAAGCGCCGCGCCATGTAGGTGGCCGCCTGGCGCGCCTGCGCTTCGGTGAGCGGCCGGTCCTTCCATTCGCCGATCAGCCGGTGCACGCTCCCGAGGCCCATGCAGGTTTCTTCGGGGTAGATCTGTAAACCATCGCTGAACCATGTGCGCTCCAGGCTGACTGCGCGCACACCGAGCGAGCGCGCGGCTTCGAAGATGGCGCGGGTGGCGTCCATGCGGCCGTTGAACACGCACACGGCGTCGAGCCGCTGATCGCGTATCCACGCGCGCGCGGCCTGGTAGCTCAGTTGCACGGCGGGTTGCAGGCGCGCCGCGATGGCCTGGAACTCGGCGCTCGCGTAGTCGGCATCTGACTCAAAGCGGCCGAGCGTGCTGGCGCTCGATTGGGCCCACTCAGCCGGCGCCTGCGCGCTGTCGCGCGGCGCACTAGTACCGATCGACGTGACCTTTTGGCCACTGTAGGAGCGCACACCGCCGGCGCGGCATTGCAGGCATTCCAGCCAGGCCGGCCGGTCGCGCATCTCGCGCGTGTAGCAGGTGGGCAGGTCGGCGTCGCAGGTGAGGTAGAAGGCCTCGTGGCCGGCCCGCTCGGCCAGTTGCGCCAGGAAGTGCACATGCTCAACATGCGGCCGCCACGAATAGACCGTGGAGAAGCCGATGCGCAAGGGGGCCAGCATCATCCGAGCACGTCCCACGACACCGGCGTCGCGTGTTCCACATCACGCGTCAGCACCCTGCCGATCACCTGATCGAGGAACTTCGGCGCCAGGCCGTAACCGGGCCGCACGCTGCGCACCGCGTCCGCGCTCACCGTCTCGCCGGCCTTCAGCGGCTTGACGAAATACAGCGAGCGGCGGAACTGCGCATTGCCCTGCTCGCTGGACTTGCGGCCGTAGTCGATGCGGCCGAGTGCATCCCAGGCGGTGCGGCTGTCGCGGCACAGTGCTTCCAACTCGCGCGGTTCGAGCGAAAAGCTGTCGTCCGGCCCGCCGCCGCTGCGGTCGAGCGTGAAGTGTTTTTCGATGATGGCCGCACCGAGCGCTACGCTGGCCAGCGCGGTGGTGTTGTCGAGCGTGTGGTCGGACAAGCCGATGACGGCGCCGAAGCGCGCCTGCATGTCGGCGATGGTGTGCAGGTTGTAGTCGGCCGCTGGGGCCGGGTAACCGCTCACGCAGTGCAGCAGTGCGAGCTCCTTGCAGCCGCCCGAGCGCGCGGCCTCGACGGCTTCGCCGATCTCTTCGGCATCGGCCATGCCGGTCGAGATGATCATGGGCTTGCCGGTGCCGGCAACGTAGCGGATCAGTGGCAGATCGACCGCTTCGAACGAGGCGATCTTGTAGGCCGGTGCGTTCAGGCTTTCGAGCAGGTCGACGGCCGTGGTGTCGAAGGGCGAGCTGAAGATCGTGATGCCGAGCTTGCGCGCATGCGTGAACAACACGGCGTGCCAGTCCCACGGCATGTGCGCCTGCTCGTACAGGTCGTACAGCGTGCGGCCGTCCCACAAACCACCGCGGATGCGGAAGGGCTCGGCATCGCTTTGCAGCGTGATGGTGTCGGGCCGGTAGGTCTGCAACTTGACCGCGCTGGCGCCGGCGGCCTGGGCCGCATCGACGATGCGCAGCGCGGTGTCGAGGCTGCCGTTGTGGTTGGCCGAGAGCTCGGCGATGACGTACGGCGGCGCGTCGGCCGCGATGCGGCGGCCGGCGATGGTGACGGACGGATCCATAGGTCAGTCTTTCAAGAGTGAGTCGATGCGCGCCTTCATGGCTTCGCGGCCCGAACTCCATTCGGCCTGAAGAATCGCCATGCGGACCACATCCACATAACGACTCTCCACCATTCGTTGCTCACGAAATGTGCCCTCGGTCTGAAACCCGAACTTCTGATGGAGCTTCAGCACAGGCTTGTTGAACGCAAAAACCTCGCAGTAGAGTTTGTGCAGCTTCAAGCCGCTGAATGCGTGGTCGAGTGCAAGGAATTCCATCTTCGTGCCGACCCCTTTCGGGCTGTCCGGTCCGGCGTAAAAGGCCCACGAGGCGTTCCGACTGACGGTGTCGATGGCTGTGAAGCCGACAACTCCGACAGGAGCTCCTTGCAATTCGTACATGAAGTACGCCTGGTCAGCCCTGGCAACGAGCTGTGTCCACCACGCCGAATGCTCTGCCTCGGAAATTTCATGCTGCGTGTACATGTTGGCTCTGACGTTCGGCGCGTTACGCCAAAACCGCACCAGTTCAATCTCGTTCTCGCTTATCGCGCGCAGCAATCCGTAGTCTCGCATCTCAGATCTCCCATGCGTCGTTCAAGGTCAACCGCGACATTTCAGAAGCCACCTTGTCGCAACCTGTGCCGTCCGTGATTTCGAGGGCTGCCCGGGCCATCCTCGACAAGACGCCATCCCTCTGCGTAGCACCCTCCAGGAACATTCCAAGCTGTCGCTCGAACTCTTCGCCCAGGGCGATGCATTCGGAGGCTCCGGCCTCCTTGAGGTTGCGGGCAGCTTCACGTTGATTGTCCGCAAGAACAACGATCACGCTCGGCAGGCCCAGACAACACAACTCCCACACGGTGCTTCCGGCAGCAGCGATCGCCAAATCGCTGTCGGCCATGCGCCGCGCCATGTCGCTAATTCCCACAAGAACCTCGGTGGGCCAAGGCATGCCCGCGGCTTGCTCGCGCACGCGCGCCAGCCAAGGAGCGGACGGACCCATGACAACAGTCAGCCGAACGTCGGCAGGCAATGCAAACCCCTGCAAGTTGCCGAGCGCGCGCAGTACCGTACACGTGGCGTCGCCAGCGTCGACGCCGCCCATGGACAGCAACACGTGCCGCATGGCACGCCGAGCGCGACGCTGAAGGCTCGCTTCGCGCAGCGCGGCGAACTCGGGTCGCAGCAGGGCGTAGCGCGGGCCGGCGAGCACGTCGCAGGCAGCCGGTACACGGCCCGCGTAGTGGGCCTCGCTGCGACCCAGGTTCTGGTCGAGCAGCAGGTCGCAGTCGTGCGGCCGGTCCGCCAGATCGTCGATCACGAGCAGTCGATCGGCATGCGGGCGCAGGGCCGATTCCCAGGCCGCATCGAGTGCGTAGTGGTCGACGACCAGCCAGTCGGCGCGGCGGCCGACGAGTGCCGCGATGGTCAGCGCTGCATCGATCGGTACATCGCAGCCAAGCCAGTCGCGGTGGTGTCTACTCGATCCCGCCACCGCAGCCGCCGCCAGCGGCAAGGCCGTGACCGCGTGCTTCTGCCGGCCGATGACATCGATCAGGTGGCCGTCATGGGCGCGGCAGATGAAGTGGCACGACGCGCCGCGCTCGCGAAGCGCGGCGGCCAGCGTCAGGCAGCGCATGACATGGCCGGTGCCGATCTGCAAGGAAGCATCGACCCGGAAGACCACCGAGGCGCCGGCCAGCCCCATCATCCGTGCGCCTGCAAGGCCTTGAACAGCCACTCCGCACGCACCCAGTCGTCCGGCGTGTCGATGTCCTGCACGCGGTGCGGTTCGAGCAAGACGGCGGCCGAGGCGGGGCCGAACAGCGTGTCGGTCGCACACCAGGCGCTCGTCTTGCCCCAGTAGAACTGGCCCGCATCGTGGAAGGCTTCTTCGAGGTCCTGCGAGCGCGTCTTGAAATGTTCGGGGTTGAACATCGCCACCCGCCCCGCCGCGTCGAGCCGGATCGCACGCTGGATCGGGAACGGGTACTTGGTCACCGAAAACGCGAAGTCGCCACCGCTGCGTTGCAGCGTGTCGAGCCCGCGCTGCAGATCGACACCGCGCACGAAGGGCGCGGTGGCGTACAGGCAGCACACAAGTTCGGGCGCCTCGCCTTGGGCCGCCTGCCATTCGGTCGCATGGCGCACCACGGGAATCGTTCCCGCATGGTCGTCCGACAGTTCGGCCGGGCGTATGAAGGGCACCTCGGCGCCGGCCTCGCGCGCCACCTGCGCGATCTCAGCATCGTCGGTCGAAACGATGACGCGGTCGAAACAACCCGACTCGCGCGCTGCGGCGATCGACCACACGATCATCGGTTGCCCGCAGAAGGGCCGGACGTTCTTGCGCGGAATGCGTTTGCTGCCGCCGCGCGCCGGAATGACGGCGAGCTTCACCCGAGCAGCGCCTGACGAAGGACGGCGACGACACGGTCTTGCTGGTCTTTGCCCAGCGTCGCGTACATCGGCAGGCTGATTGCCTCGGCGTAGTAGCGCTCGGCCTCGGGGAACGGGCCGCGCACCTGACCCGGCTGCTGGTAGTGCGGCTGGGTGTGCACCGGGATGTAGTGCACGTTGACGCCGATGTCGGCGGCACGCAGTGCCTCGAAAATCGCATGGCGGCGCTCGGCGGCGACACGCACGATGTAGAGGTGCAGGCCGGAATAGCTGTCCGGGTGCTGCCAGGGGCGCGTCAGCGGCAGGCCTTCGAGCAGGGCGTCGTAGCGCTGCGCAATCTCGTGGCGGCGCGCCACGTAGGCGTGCAAACGCCCGGCCTGGCTCAGGCCCAGGGCAGCCTGCAACTCGGTCAGGCGGTAGTTGTAGCCGAGCGCCACTTGCTCGTAATACCAGGGGCCGTCGGGTGCGCGGTTCATCAACGCGGCGTCGCGTGTCATGCCGTGGCTGCGGGCCAGGGCCATGCGTTCCGCGAGCTGCGCGTCGTTCGTCAACGCCATGCCGCCTTCGGCGCTGGTGATGATCTTGACCGGGTGGAAGCTGAAGACCGTGATGTCGCTGTAGCGGCAGTCACCGACCGGCCGGCCCTGGTAGCGGCCACCGACGGCGTGCGAGGCGTCTTCGATGATGCGAAAACCATATTCGCGGCCGAGCGCGTGGATGGCTTCCATTTCGCAGCTCTGCCCGGCCAGGTGCACCGGCACGACGATCTTGGGCAAACGCCCCGCAACACGCGCCTGCGCCAGCTTGGCCGAGAGGGCGCTGACCGAGAGGTTGTAGCTGCGTGGATCGATGTCGACGAAGTCGACCTGCGCGCCGCAGTAGAGCGCGCAGTTGGCCGAAGCGAGGAAGGTAATCGGGCTGGTCCACAACCAGTCGCCGGGGCCGAGGCCGAGCGCCATGCAGGCGATGTGCAGGGCCGAGGTGGCGCTGTTCACGGCGAGCGCATGGGCGGCACCGCAGTCGTCCGCCAACGCACGCTCGAAGCGCGGCACCACGGGGCCCTGGGTCAACCAGTCCGAGCGCAGCACGGCTGTCACGGCCGCGATGTCTTCGTCGGTGACTTCCTGGCGGCCGTACGGGATGTGCGACATCAGTACCGCCCGGCCGCCCGAAGGGACTGAAGCGCCCCCTCGGGGGGCAGTGAACGAAGTGAGCGTGGAGGCTTCATATTTCAGATGGCGCCGATCTTGTGGGCGTTGGCCTGGATCCACGCCTGCAAGGCAGCCACGCTCATCCACTCGGGGTTGCTGTCGCTCGCGTAGACAAAATCCTCGGCCACTTTCACACCGTCCTTGATGCGGTGCGGGTCGGCGCTCCAGTTGTGGATCGCCGGCAGGATCTTGAAATGTTCCGGGTAGGCGTAGGTGTACTGCGCATCTTCGGCGCCGATCATCTGCTCGTGCAGCTTCTCGCCGGGGCGGATGCCGATGACTTCGTGCTTCGCTTCGGGCGCGACGGCACGTGCGATGTCGGTGACCGACATGGACGGGATCTTCTTCACGTAGATTTCTCCGCCCTGCATGTCGGCGAAGGCGTGCCAGACAAGTTCGACGCCCTGCTCCAGCGAGATCATGAAGCGGGTCATGCGGCCATCGGTGATCGGCAGGCTGCCCTTGTCCTTGACCGACATGAAGAAGGGAATCACCGAACCGCGCGAGCCCATCACGTTGCCGTAACGCACGACCGCAAAACGGCTGTCGTGCCCGCCCGCGTAGGAGTTGCCGGCGACAAACAGTTTGTCGGAGGCGAGCTTGGTGGCGCCGTACAGGTTGATCGGACTGCTGGCCTTGTCGGTCGAGAGCGCCACCACGCGTTTGACACCCTTGTCGATGCAGGCATCGATCAGGTTCATCGCGCCGATGATGTTGGTCTTGACGCACTCGAAGGGGTTGTACTCGGCGGTCGGCACGATCTTCGTGGCCGCGGCGTGCACCACGTAGTCGACCCCGTCCAGCGCGCGGTAGAGGCGCTCTCGGTCGCGCACGTCACCGATGAAGAAGCGCACCCGGTTGTCGCCGGCGAATTTCTTGGCCATCTCCCACTGCTTCATCTCGTCGCGCGAGTAGACGATGAGCTTGCGCGGGCCGTAGCGTTCCAGCGTCATCGGCACGAAGGTGTGGCCGAAGGAACCGGTGCCGCCGGTGATCAGGATGGTGCTGTTCTTGAGCATGCGGGGTGTCCTGGCGGTGCGCGGTTTCAGCGCTCGGCTTGCAGCAGGCTGCGGAAGTAGTCGACGGTCTTTTCCAGGCCCTGGTCGAGCTGCACCTTGGCTTCCCAGCCGCCCAGCGCCTGGCGCGCCAGGCTGATGTCGGGTTTGCGCTGGCGTGGGTCGTCGGAGGGCAAGGGCTTGAACACGAGCCGGCTCTGCGCGCCCGTGAGGCTGATGACCCGCTCGGCCAGTTCGAGCATCGTGAACTCGGTCGGGTTGCCGATGTTCACCGGGCCGGTGAATTCATCCGGCGTTGCCATCGCACGCACCATCGCTTCGATCAGGTCGTCGACATAGCAGAAGCTGCGCGATTGCGAACCATCGCCGTAGATCGTGATGTCGTCGCCCTGCAGGGCCTGCACGATGAAGTTCGAGACCACGCGGCCGTCGCGCGGGTGCATGCGCGGGCCGTAGGTGTTGAAGATGCGCACGACCTTGATGCGCAGATTGTGCTGGCGCCAGTAGTCGAAGAACAGGGTTTCGGCGCAGCGTTTGCCTTCGTCGTAGCAGCTGCGAATGCCGATCGGGTTGACCTTGCCCCAGTAGGACTCGGGCTGCGGGTGCACTTCCGGGTCGCCGTAGACCTCGCTCGTCGAGGCCTGCAGGATGCGCGCACCGACCCGCTTGGCCAGGCCCAGCATGTTGATCGCGCCGTGCACGCTGGTCTTGGTGGTCTGCACCGGGTCGTGCTGGTAGTGGATCGGCGAGGCGGGGCAGGCCAGGTTGTAGATCTCGTCGACCTCGACGTAGAGCGGGAAGGTCACGTCGTGGCGCATTGCCTCGAAGCGCGGGTTGCGCAACAGGTGGGCGATGTTGTTCTTGTTGCCGGTGAAGTAGTTGTCGACGCAGAGCACGTCGTGGCCATCGTTGAGCAGGCGCTCGCACAGGTGCGAGCCGAGGAAGCCCGCGCCGCCGGTGACTAGGATTTTTTTCATGGGACAGGCACTCTTCCTTCGCTGGACTGCGGGACCGTGCCGCGGTCGACCACCAGCCGTTCCGCACGCGCATTCGTCGCGTTGAACGACGCGGAACACCCGCGAAAGGCAGGCAAACTTCTGAGTCGATTCTAAGGGATCGCCCCCGGCGGCCAGCCCCGGAAAAAGGCCCCTCAAGCCGGCCACTAAAATTCCCGCCTCACGACGAGAGCACCGAATGACGCAAGACAGCACCCCCGCGGCCCCCCCGGCCGTCGACCCCAACCACCTGATCGAGGAGCGCCGCGCCAAGCTGGCCGCGATCCGGCGCCAGGCCCTCGAACGCGGCGAAGCGGCGTTCCCCAACGACTTCAGGCCCACGCACCACGCGCTCGATTTGCAGCGCAAACACGGCGACCAGCCGAACGAGGAGCTGGAGCCACTGGCCGTGAAGGTGGCCCTGGGCGGCCGCATGATGCTCAAGCGTGTGATGGGCAAGGCGAGTTTCGCGACGCTGCAAGACGGCTCGGGCCAGATCCAGCTCTTCGTCACGCGCGACGCGCTCGGCGAAGAGCACTACGCCGAATTCAAGCATTGGGACCTGGGCGACATCCTCGGCGCCGAAGGCCTGCTCTTCAAGACCAAGACCGGCGAACTCTCGGTGCGCGTGAGCGCGCTGCGCCTGCTCACCAAGAGCCTGCGCCCCTTGCCCGACAAGTTCCACGGCATGGCCGACCAGGAGCAGAAGTACCGCCAGCGTTATGTCGACCTGATCACCGACGAAGATGCCCGCGCGCGCTTTGCAGCGCGCAGCAAGGCGATCAGCTCGATCCGCCAGTTCATGGTCGAACACGCGTTCATGGAGGTCGAGACGCCGATGCTGCACCCGATCCCCGGCGGCGCGAACGCCAAGCCTTTCGTCACGCACCACAACGCGCTCGACCAGCAGATGTTCCTGCGCATCGCGCCCGAGCTGTACCTCAAGCGCCTGATCGTCGGCGGCTTCGAGCGCGTGTTAGAGATCAACCGGAGCTTTCGTAACGAGGGCGTGTCGGTGCGGCACAACCCCGAGTTCACGATGATGGAGTTCTACGCCGCGTACTGGAACCACCACGACCTGATGGACTTCACCGAAGAGGTGCTGCGCCACGCTGCCCGCGTGGCCACGGGCTCGGCGGCCATCACGTATGCGGGCAAGCCGGTGGCGCTGGAC
>JANYJL010000067.1 GCA_025361845.1 Rhizobacter sp. | reverse complement strand
CTCGTCGGGTGGTTTGCCGGTGTAGGTCGAGTGGTAAATCGGTTCGCGGCGTTGCGTGATGCGGTCGATGGTGAATACCGGAAACCAGTCCTGCTCGTTGTAATAGCCGGTGTGATCGCCGAAAGGGCCTTCGAGCGCGTGCAGGTAGCCCTTGATCTCCTTCAGCTTCACGCCGTGTTCGCTGATGCCGGTGTAGCCGCTGGCTGCCACCGGAATGTGGCCTTCGAGCACGATCTCGGCACTCGCCGGCACTTGCAGCATCACGCCCGCATCGCCCACCGAGGCATCGCACAGCTCGGTGCGGCTGCCGCGCAGCAGCCCGGCGAACTGGTATTCGCTCAGGCTGTCGGGCACTGGCGTCACAGCGCCGAGGATCGTCGCCGGGTCGGCACCGAGCGCCACCGCCATCGGGAAGGGCTGGCCCGGCTTCGCAAGCGCGAAATCACGGAAGTCGAGCGCGCCGCCGCGGTGCGCCAGCCAACGCATGATCACCTGCCGCTTGCCGATCACCTGCTGGCGGTAGATGCCCAGGTTCTGGCGCGCGCGCGCATTCGCTCCGCCCTGCGGCCCGCGTGTGATGACGAGGCCCCAGGTGATGAGCGGGCCGGCATCTTCTGGCCAGCACGTCTGGATGGGCAGCAGGCCGAGCAGGTCGATGTCCGCTGCATCGACTTGTATTTCATGCACCGGCGCGTTGCGCACCTTGGCGGGCTTCATGTCCCACAGCGCCTTGCCCATCTGTAACAGCTTGCCGGCATCCTTGAAGCCTTTCGGCGGTTCCGGCTCCTTCAGGCTGGCGAGCAGCCGGCCCACGTCGCGCAGCTCGCTCACCTCTGTGGCGCCCATGCCCAAGGCGACCCGTTTCGGGGTGCCGAACAGGTTCGTCAAGGCCGAAACTTTGTAACCGACAGGGTTCTCGAAAAGCAGGGCTGGCCCGTTTGCGCGCAGCACGAAGTCACTGACCGCTGTCATCTCAAGCCGCGCCGACACTGGCTCTGCGACGCGTCGAAGCTCGCCGCCCCGTTCCAGTGCGCCCATGAAGTCACGCAAATCCCGGTATTTGATATTCATTTGTTATTAGACAGCGACTGCATAGGCTTGACCGGTTATGAATGGGCTTCCTAAAATTCGCACCATCCTGAACTCATCAGGGATTACCCATCCCCCAAGACCGGGGAGGGCGAGAGCAAAACGCTGCCAAGTGGCAAGACCGCATGCCGAAGGCCGGACCCGTTCCAGCCCGAAGCCTCGGCCGATTATCGCCGCCGCCTCCCCGTGCAAGGCCCCTCAGGGCCGACGTTCACAGGGTCGTTGTGGCCCTCAGGAGGAGTGGCATGAACGCACTTCGAAGATTGATTTCCTTGGCGCGCTCGGCGCGCGACGGCACGGCACAGTCCGTGTCGGTGTTCTTGAGCGACGTAGGCCACGGCCTGCTCGAAGTCAGCCACAACACCCTTGCCCTGCTGGGCCTGGTGCTGGTGGGTGGCGCGCTGTTCGTGCTGAGCCATGGCGAACTGCGCCAGTCCATCGAGGTGCAGACCCTCGGCTGGCTGCAAGCCCGCCACGAAGCCCATATCGAACCGGCGCAGGCGCTGGCCGAAGAACTGAGCGAGCCCGATGCCATCTCGCGCGCCACTGCTTCGAACCCGAAGGATCTGAACCGTCAGCAGGCCGCCGTGGCCACCTGGCTGTCACGCCGCTACCGCGTGGCGCCGGAGCCCATCAGTCGCCTCGTGCAAGAGGCGTGGTCGGTCGGTGAGCGCGCGGGCCTGGACCCGACGCTGATCCTCGCCATCATGGCCGTCGAATCGAGTTTCAACCCGTTTGCGCAAAGCCCGGTCGGCGCGCAGGGCCTGATGCAGGTGATGACCAAGGTGCACGACGACAAGTACAGCCAGTTCGGTGGCGTGTTCGCGGCCTTCGACCCGGTGACGAACCTGCGCGTCGGTGTGCAGGTGCTGAAGGAATGCATCTCGCGCGGCGGCAGCTTGGAAGCGGGCCTGCGCTTCTACGTGGGCGCTGCCAACATGACCGACGACGGCGGCTACGCCGGCAAGGTGCTGGCCGAGCAAAGCCACCTGCGCATGGTGGCCGGCGGCAAGGCCGTCTCGCCGACCGTGACGTCGGTGGCCGTGGCCACATCGCCTTCAGGCAACGCCGCTGCCGTGAACGGTGGCGCGATCGTCACGACCCCGGTGGTGGCCCCGGCGGCGCCGAAGGCTGACGACGCTGTGGTCGCAGAGAAGGTCGCGCTTCTTCACTGAAGAGCGGCGTTGAAAAACGCCGCTCCGCTACACTCTGCTTGCCGCGCGACTGGCGATGCGGCTCCGCTCGGAGCCTGAGGTGGTGAACCACCGGGAAGCGCGGCCGGCGCCTGCGCGAGCGGCCACCCGATCAGCCGTTCGCCTGGGCAGCCCTGCGGTC
>JANYJL010000029.1 GCA_025361845.1 Rhizobacter sp. | reverse complement strand
TAGTCGGCCAGCGCCTTGCCGGTGTGCGAGGTCGGGTGGCGTTTCACTTCCTCGGGCGTGCCGGTGCAGACGATCAGGCCGCCGGCGTCGCCGCCTTCGGGCCCGAGGTCGATAAGCCAGTCGGCCGCGCGGATCACGTCGAGGTTGTGCTCGATCACGATCAGCGAATGGCCGGCGTCGAGCAGCTTGCGGAACGAGCGCATCAGCTTCGCGATGTCGTCGAAGTGCAGGCCGGTGGTCGGTTCGTCGAACAGGTACAGCGTGCCCTTCTTAGCCACCCCCTGCCGGCTCGCGCTCATCGTCTGCGCGGTCTCGGCCAGGAAGCCGGCAAGCTTCAGGCGCTGCGCCTCGCCGCCCGAGAGCGTGGGCACCGGCTGGCCGAGCTTCACGTACTCGAGGCCGACATCGACGATCGGTTGCAGCACACGCAGCACCTCGCGGTCGTTCGCGAACAGCTGCACCGCTTCGCTCACCGTCAGCTCGAGCACATCGGCGACGCTCAGGTCGCGTATCACGTCACCGGGCAAACGACGGTCGATCTTCACTTCGAGCAGTTCGGCGCGGAAGCGGCGGCCATCGCAGTCGGGGCAGCGCAGGTAGACATCGCTGAGGAACTGCATCTCGACATGTTCGAAGCCCGAACCGCCACACGTGGCGCAACGGCCGTTGCCGGCGTTGAAGCTGAACATGCCGGGGCCGTAACCACGCTGCATGGCGAGCGGCGATTGTGCGAAGAGTTTGCGGATCTCGTCGAAGGCGCCGACGTAACTCGCAGGGTTCGAACGCGCGGTCTTGCCGATCGGCGATTGGTCGACGAACACCGCATCGGTCAGCCAATCGGCACCCAGCAGTTGATCGAAGGCGCCCGGGGTTTCGGTCGGCTTGCCGAGGTGGCGGGCGAGCGCCGGATACAGCACGTCCTGGATCAGGGTGCTCTTGCCCGAGCCCGACACGCCGGTGATGCAGACCAGGTGCCGCAGCGGAAATTCCACCGTCACGTTCTGCAGGTTGTGGTCGTGCACACCTTGCAGGATCAGCTTCGGTGAGGCGTCGGTCACGAGCCGCTTGATGCCCATGCCGACCTGCTTGCGTGCGCCGAGGTAGGCGCCGGTCAGCGTGTCGGCATGGCGGATCGCCTGCGGCGTGCCGTCGAAGACGATGCGGCCGCCACGTTCGCCGGGGCCGGGGCCCATGTCGATCAGGCGGTCCGCCGCCAGCATCACGGCCGGGTCGTGTTCGACGACGACGAGCGTGTTGCCCGCATCGCGCAGGCGATGCATCGCTTCGATGATGCGGTTCATGTCGCGCGGGTGCAGGCCGATGCTCGGCTCGTCGAGCACGAACATCGTGTTGACGAGCGAGGTGCCGAGCGCGGTGGTCAGGTTGATGCGCTGCACCTCGCCGCCGCTGAGCGTGCGGCTCTGGCGGTCGAGCGTGAGGTAGCCGATGCCGACTTCGCACAGGTACTTCAGGCGCGTCTGGATCTCGCCGAGCAGCAGCTTCAGTGCGTCGTCGAGCAGGGTGCTCGGCAGGCTGAGTTGGTCGAAGTAACGGCGCAGGCGGTCGAGCGGCAGCTGCATCAGGTCGTGCACGCTGAGGCCCGGCAGCGCTTCGAGTTGCGCGCGCGTCCAGCTCACGCCGACGGGCAGCATGCGTGCCTCGGGCGCCATCACCGCATCGGCATCGGCCTTCGTGCCCAGGCGCCACAGCAGCGCTTCGGTCTTCAGCCGCGCACCACCGCACACATGGCAGGGCGTGTAGCTCCGGTACTTCGACAAGAGCACGCGGATGTGCATCTTGTAGGCCTTCGATTCGAGATACTCGAAGAAGCGTTTGACGCCGTACCACTGCTTGTTCCAGTTGCCGGTCCAGTTCGGCGAGCCGTTGATCACCCAGTCGCGCTGCGCCTCGGTGAGCGCCGACCAGGCGGTGTCGCGCGGGATGCCGGCCTCGCCGCCGTACTTCAGCAGATCGTCCTGGCAGTCCTTCCACGCCGGTGTCTGCATCGGCTTGATGGCGCCGTTGCGCAGGGTCTTGCGTGCATCGGGGATCACGAGGCCGTAGTCGACCCCGATCACGCGGCCGAAACCGCGGCAGGTGTCGCAGGCGCCGTAGGCGGAGTTGAAGCTGAAGAGGGCCGGTTGCGGGTCGGCATAACGCAGGTCGCTGTCGGGGCAGTGCAGGCCGGTGGAGAAGCGCCAGAGCAGGGGCTCTTGTTCCACGGCAAGCACGTACACCGTGAGCCTGCCGCTGCCACGCTTCAACGCCGATTCGATCGCCTCGACCGCGCGCACCTTCTCTGTGAGCTGGATGCGGAAGCGGTCGGCCACCACGTCGAGCAGCTTGCGCGGGCCGGTCGGCGAGGCCACTTCGCGCTCGGCCTGCACGCGCGTGAAGCCGCTCGCCGACAGCCACTGTTCGACTTCCTCGGGACTCGTGCTGGCCGGCAATTCCACCGGGAAGGTGAACACGAGCCGCGGGTCGCCATCCCGCGTGCGCTCGATCAACTCCGCGTAGATCGTCTCCGGCGAATCGTGCCGCACACGCTGCGCGGTCTGCTTGTCGAACAGCTCCGCGCCGCGTGCGTACAGCAGCTTCAGGTGGTCGTTCAGCTCGGTCATCGTGCCGACGGTCGAACGCGAGCTGCGCACCGGGTTCGTCTGGTCGATCGCGATGGCCGGCGGCACGCCGTCGACGCGGTCGACCGCCGGGCGGTCCATGCGGTCGAGGAACTGGCGCGCGTACGCGCTGAACGTCTCTACGTAACGCCTTTGGCCCTCGGCGTACAGCGTGTCGAACACGAGGCTCGACTTGCCCGAGCCGCTCGGGCCGGTGACGACCGTCATCTCGCCGGTGCGGATGTCGAGGTCCAGGTTCTTCAGGTTGTGCTGACGCGCGCCGCGAATGCGGATGACACCCGAACTCATGGAGGAGGCTTTTTTTCGAGGAGAGCGGGGCATTCTAGGGATTCGTCGGACTCCACACTTCG